>UQIH01000001.1 GCA_900541145.1 uncultured Collinsella sp.
GCATATCGTCGGCAGCGTCAGATGTGTATAAGAGACAGCATTAAGTGCTCTTCGGCTCGTGCGGAATCTACGAAAACCTTGCGCCTGGCCTTTGGCGGCGCGGCCTACGTCAACTATGGGGCAGCCCGGTTTTTCGTTGGCTGACGCCCCCACTCATAATGCTTGGGTCGGTGGGCTGATGTGTTGCGTCCCTGATGGCTATAGGGTTGACACGAAGTTGGACAGGCGGCGGAGGCCTTCGTCCAGATCTTGGTCGGAGACGCAGTAGCTTAGGCGGATGTGGCCTTCGGTGCCGAAACAGTCGCCCGGGACTAGAGCTACGTTTGCTTCTTTGATGGCCTTGATGCAGAAGTCTTCGCTTGTTAGGCCGAATTGTTTGATGCTGGGGAAGGCGTAGAAGGCGCCGGCTGGTTCCACTACGTCGAGGCCCATGGCGTCTAAGGCTGCGAGTACGCGTTCGCGGCGGGCTCGGTAGACTTTGAGCATGGGGGTTGGGTCGACGGTCAGGGCTCGCGCTGCGGCGTCCATCTCAAAGGAGACGGCGCTCGATACTAAGTATTGGTGGGCCTTTGCGATCTCGGCGATGACAGGGGCTGCGGCTGCGAGCCAGCCCAAGCGCCAGCCGGTCATGGCCCAGGGCTTGGAGAAGCTCTCGATGACCACCGTCTGCTCGCGTAACTCCGGGTGGCGCTGGGCAAAGCGCTCGTAGCCATCCACATAGACCAGGCGGTTGTACACGTCGTCGCAGACCACGTAGATGCCCGCCTGCTCTGCCACGCGCGCCACGGCGTCGAGCGACGCCGCGTTGAGGATGCAGCCCGTGGGGTTGTTGGGCGAGCAGATGACGATGGCCTTGGTCGCCGGCGTCATGCAGGCACGGAGCGCCTCCTCATCAATCTGGAATTGCGCAGGCTCCGTATCCAAAAAGACCGCTTTGGCGTGGTTGGCCACGACGATGCTCTCGTACAGGCCAAAGGCTGGCGTGGGGATAATGACCTCGTCGCCGGGGTTGAGCATAGCCATGAATGCTGCCGACAGGGCCTCGGTCGCGCCGTCGGTCAGGATGACCTCGTCGGCGGAAAATGCCAGGCCCGCGTCACCCATATATTTGGACAGTGCCTCGCGCAGGGCGGGACGGCCGTTGTTGGGCGGATAGTGCGTGTCGCCGCGGTCGAGCGAGGCCGTCACCTCGGCGCTAATCACATCGGGCGTGGGAAAATCGGGCTCGCCAAGCGCAAGTGCGATGCACCCCGGGTGCTGGGCGGCGAGCGCATTGATCCGACGGATGCCGGAGGGCTTGAGCGTGGCAAGCGAGGTATTCATGGGCAGACGCATGGCGTTCCTTTCGTAAGGGTTGCACTAGGATAGCGCGGCGGAGCGCCACCAGACGGTGTAACCTAAACGGAAACGGACTGGAAAGGAGATGGCATGGAGGTGACCGCGCGCGGCGATGTACCAAAAACACTGCATAACATCGCGTTTGTCAGTATTCCCGAGAGCGCCGATCTTGAGTTTTTGCTTTGGGACCTGCAGGATGCCATCGCCGCCTATGCTCAGCTTTCTGGCACGGCGCTCCCCCGCCCGATCGATTTGGAGGCGGATGATGCCGGTGCAGTCGATGGCATGGTGCTCGCTGTTGATGATGCATTTGATGATGAGGCTATGATCGCTGTCGAGGAGATACTCGATCGCTTTAAGAATACAGACGCGCGCGTCTATGTCGTCGTTCAGGCCCTGTCCAAAAACACCAAGCAGGCGGACGAAGCCCTCGACCGCCTATACCGGGCATGTATTCTACGTGACCTGCCATGGTGCGACGGCGTTGTCATCCGTGCCGGCAGCGGCATCGCAGCGCTTCGCCACTCCCCGCGTATGGGCCTCTTGCGTCGGCCATTTTCGGAAGCGATAGATAAGCTTGTGGGCGCCGTGCGCATGGGCTGCTCTATTGAGCATGCGCAGCTGCTTGGCGGCGGCAATGCCGGTAGCGTCGATGCCAACGGCATGGTGCGCGTCAAGCCCACCGTGCCCGCACCGATCTGGCATGCCATCATGAAACGCCTCGGCACCCGCGCCCAGTCAGATATCTAAATTACAGAGCGCCCCAATCAACGGCCTCGCGCCAGCGCTCGATAAGGCGTTCCAGGCGCCATGCCGCATTGGCGGGACTTGTCGACGGTAGAACGATGGCGGGCAGCCCGGTGCGTTCTTGTAGATAGCGCTTGTAGAGCCGGCCAGCTGTACCACCGTTGCATATCACCTGCTTAATGGGAGCCGCGTCGGTAATGCGCTCGATATGTGCCGGCACAACGTTTTTGATGCTGGCGTCACTCGAACCCTTAATGTCGCAGCTCTCGATCACGTCCCACAGGGCCACGCCACCGTTCAGAAGCATAGCCCGCTTGGTGGCAATCGAGGCGTCGAGCGTCGCGGGCTCGCCGCTCGCCAAAGAGTCTCCCTCGTTGGGCGGCACGGGCGCACCAAGGCACGCGGCCATCACGCGCCAAAAGCGGTTCTGCGGATTGCCATAGTAGAAGGCATTGGCACGCGAGAGCACCGAGGGAAACGACCCCAGCACCAAAACGCGCGAGCGCTCGTCAAACACGGGTTCAAACCCATGCTCAATATGCTGATAGCCCTCGTCAGACGCAGCCATGGCCTAGGCCCTCAGCAGATAACGCACCTCGTAGGGCGCAAGCTCAAGGGCACCCGTCAGCTCGACCGTGGGCGCATCGTCGGCAAGCAGGTCGACGAAGGAGCCGCTGAGTTCGCCGGCTCCAAAGGTGTAGGGCTCGTTCACGGCATTGACCGCCACGAGCACCGTCGCGTCGTCGCAGGCGCGCTCGAACAGCAGCTGCTTGTTCTGAATCACCACGTTGCGATAGGCACCGTAGTTGAGGGCACGGGCCGCCGCGTCGTCTGCCGAGCGCAGGTGCGCCAGCTGCGTGACAAATGTCGTCAGCTCGTTGGGCGCGGGCTCATCGAGCGCAGGACGTAGCGCCCAATCGCCATCGGGGCCGCCCTTTTCGCCGGCAATCCCCCACTCGCTGCCGTAGTAGACGCACGGAATGCCCGGCATACCAAAGAGCATGCCGTAGGCGGGGCGCAGGCAGGACTTGTCCGTCAGGATGCTCGCCAGGCGCGGCACGTCGTGGTTGTCGACAAACGACAGCAGATGCTTGCCGCGATAAATGCACCACGGGTCACCGCCAAACTGGCGATGAAGCGAGTGGGCAATCTCGAACATGTTGACCGAGTTAAAGCTGGAGTACAGGCCCTTGTAGCACTCGTAGTTGGTGCAGGAGTCGAGCATCTCGTCGTTGACGATCTGGTTGTAGTCGCCGTGGAGCGTCTCGCCAATCAGCACAAAGTCGGGCTTGAGCTCACGGGCAAAGCCATGCAGACGACGCATGAAATCGCGGTCGAGCATATAGGCAACGTCCAGGCGCAGACCGTCGACGCCAAAGACATCGGCCCAACGGCGCACGGACTCGAGCAGGTAATCGACCACAGCGGGATTTTGCAGGTTGAGCTTCACAAGCTCAAAATGGCCCTCCCAGCCCTCGTACCAAAAGCCGTCGCCGTAGCACGAGTCACCGTCAAAGCTGATGTGGAACCAGTCCTTGTAGGGCGAGTCCCACTTGCGCTCCTGCACATCGCGGAAGGCCCAAAAGCCACGACCGACGTGGTTGAAGACGGCATCGAGCACCACGTGGATGCCGTGGGCATGCAGTGTGTCGCGCACGGCGGCAAAGTCGGCATCCCCACCCAGGCGGCGGTCGATATGGCGCAGACTGCGCGTGTCGTAGCCATGGCTGTCGGATTCGAGCGGCGGGTTGATGAGCACAGCGCCAACGCCGAGTTCCTGCAGGTAGTCGGCCCATTGGGCAATCTTCATGATGGGGGCATCGGGGCTAGCTGTGGCATCGGCGGCCTGGGCGAGTTCATCCTCGGCGACGGGGGCGGCGTTTTCGCGCGGAGCTCCGCAGAAGCCCAGCGGATAGATCTGATAGAACGTCGTCTCGTATGCCCACATAGCAACCTCCCGGTAAGCTCAACACAACGACATCCATTGTATGCCCGGCTTGTATCCTCTTCCCCAAAATAAGTTGCGGTGGAATAGTTCCTGCTTGGGCCTTCAGAGGCCTTAAACAGGAACTATTCCACCGCAATTGATGAGGGAACGTGATTAGGCGACAGGCTTTGCGCGGCGTATGGCCGGGAACATCACTGTGATAGCGAGGATGACGCCCACGGCGGCGATTGCGCCACCCGCGCAGCCGATCCAGGCGATACCGGGACCCGAAACCACGGCTCCGCCGATCGCGGTTCCCGTGCCGATACCGAGGTTGAACAGGCCCGAGAAGATCGACATGGCGACGGCCGACGAATCTGCCGGCGTGTGCTTGATGAGCTCGGCCTGAAACGCCACGTTAAAGGCCGTGGCGCAGCAACCCCACAGTGCGCAGACGGCAAGCACTGTCACGAGCGACGATGCGGCCGGCCCCATGAGCAGCAGGGCCACCGGCACGCCGGAGAGCGTGATAGCCAAGAACGGGAAGCGATGCCCATCGAACAGGCGGCCGAACAGCCAGCTTCCGAGCAGACCGGAGCAGCCGAACGCCGTCAGCGTCATGGTGATAGCGCTTGCGTCGACATGGGCGACCTGAGCCAGGAAAGGCTCGATATAGCTGTAGCTTGCGTAATAGCCGGTCGCCATGAAGACCGTGACTGCGTAGAGCGCGATGAGGAGCGGGTTCTTGAGCAGCTCGGGCAGCTGTTTGACGGTAAAGCGCTCACCCGCCGGCATGGCCGGGAACACCGCTGCCTGGTAGACGGCCGCGATGGCTGAGAGGCCCCCGACCACGGCAAACGTCATGCGCCAGCCCACGGCCAAGCCAATGGCGCGACCGAGAGGCAGGCCAAAGATCTGCGCGATGGACGAGCCCGTAGCGATCATGCTGATGGCGAGCGCGCCGTGGCGAGTGTCGACCAGGCGCGAGGCCATAATCGAGGCGACTGACCAGAACACGGCATGTGCGCAAGCGACCACCAGGCGCGCGCAGACCAGGATGGGATAGGTCGGCGCCACAGCGGACAGGAACTGACCGAGCGAGAACACGGCAAGCACGCCCAGCAGCATCCGCTTAAACTCGAAACGCGAAGCGAACACCATGAGCGGCAACGACAGCAGCATGACGCCCCAGGCATAGACCGAGATCATGATGCCCGCCTGGGCCTCGGTGAGCGAGAACGACGCGGCGATATCAGTCAAAAGGCCGATGGGCATAAACTCCGACGTGTTGAACACGAACGCACAGCAGGTGAGCCCGACGAGTGGGAGCCACTGCCTGAGCGTGATGCCGTCTTGCCTTGCCTGACTCATATATAACATCTCCAATCATTTTGAGCGGAGGCGATTATATAGCAACGGTCCCGCATCCGTCAGTAGCGGACACGGGACCGAAACAATTCGATACACAGAGGTTGCGCCGTCAATAAATAACTAAGCCAACCCCAGCAATATGCCCGCCGAATGCACGACAAACGCCACGATCCAGGCGACCGTCACTTGAAACGCGAACACGGCAACGGCATAGCGCGCGCCCAACTCGCTCCTGACGGCGCCGATTGCCGCCACGCAAGGCGGGTACAGCAGTGTAAAGACCAGGAACACGTAGGCGGTAAACGGCGAAAACATGGTCGACAGTGCCGCGGGCGAGGTTGCACCCAAAAGCACCGTGAGGGTCGAGATAACACTCTCCTTGGCGATAAGTCCGGTAACGAGCGCCGTGGATGCACGCCAGTCGCCAAACCCAAGCGGCGCCAGCAGCGGAGCGATAATGCTACCCAGACCGGCAAGTAGACTCTGCGACTGATCGGCGACCACATTAAAGCGGATGTCGAACGTCTGAAGGAACCAGATGACCACGGTCGCGGCAAAGATAATGGTAAAGGCCTTGGTAATAAAGTCCTTGGCCTTATCCCATGCCAGCATCACCGTCGTCTTGACACTCGGCAGGCGGTAATTGGGAAGCTCCATGATAAATGGCACCGGATCGCCCTTAAATGCCGTGCGGTTGAGTACCAAAGCCGCGATACAGCCAACCGCAATGCCGATCAGATAGAGCGAGACCATGGCGGGAACCGTCGCCTGTGGGAAAAACGCCCCGCACAGCAGACCATAGACCGGCAACTTGGCCGAACAGCTCATGAACGGCGTGAGCATGACCGTCATCTTGCGGTCGTGCTCGGATGGGAGCGTACGGGTCGACATGATAGCCGGCACGGTGCAGCCAAACCCGACGAGCATGGGTACAAAGCTGCGGCCCGACAGGCCAAAACGACGCAGCACCTTATCCATGACAAAGGCGACGCGCGCCATGTAGCCCGAGTCTTCCAGAATGGAGAGGAACAAGAAGAGCACGACGATAATCGGCAGGAAGGTCAGCACACTGCCCACGCCCGTAAGCACGCCGTCGACAGCCAGCGAGCGCACCACGTCGTTGGTGCCGAACGCCTTGAGGCCCGCATCGGCCGAGGCGATGATAGCAGCGATACCGTCCTCCATGAGTCCCTGCAACGCCGCGCCGATCACGCCAAACGTCAGCCAAAAGACGAGGCCCATGATCACCAGGAACGCCGGAATGGCCGTGTAGCGACCCGTCAGGATGCGGTCGATCTTGACGGAGCGCACGTGCTCGCGGCTTTCGTGCGGTTTGACGACGCAGCGCCCGCACACGTCGCCGATAAAGCTAAAGCGCATATCGGCCAGCGCGGACAGGCGGTCGGTGCCGGCCTCGCCCTCCATCTGGGTAATGATGTGCTCGATAGCGTCGAGCTCGTTGCGATCCAGGTGAAGCGCCTCGGTCACCAGCTCGTCGCCCTCAACCAGCTTGGTCGCCGCAAAGCGCACCGGGATGTGCGCCGTCACGGCATGGTCCTCGATCAGGTTAGCAATACCGTGGATGCAGCGATGCAGCGCACCGCCGTCCGGACCGTCGGGCGCGCAAAAGTCCAGGCGACCAGGGCGCTCGCGGAACCGCGCCACGTGCAGGGCGTGGTCCACCAGCTCGCCGATGCCCTCGTTGCGGGCAGCGCTAATGGGGACAACGGGCACGCCCAACAGGCTCTCGAGCAAGTTGACGTCTACGGCGCCGCCGTTGGCGGTCACCTCGTCCATCATGTTGAGCGCGATGACCATAGGACGGTCAAGCTCCATGAGCTGCAGTGTCAGGTACAGGTTGCGCTCGATGTTGGTGGCGTCAATGATGTCGATGATGGCGTCCGGACGCTCGTCGAGGATGAACTGACGGCTCACGACCTCCTCGCCTGTGTACGGCGACAGGGAGTAAATGCCGGGCAGGTCGGTAACGCTCGCCTCGGGATGGTTACGGATGGTGCCATCTTTGCGGTCGACCGTCACGCCGGGAAAGTTACCGACGTGCTGGTTGGAGCCCGTAAGCTGGTTGAACAGCGTGGTCTTACCGCAGTTTTGGTTGCCGGCGAGGGCAAAATGCAGCGGTGCGCCCTCGGGCACGGCCGTTTTTGCCGCACGGGGCGAATACATCCCCTCGCCGAGTGCCGGATGCTCCGTCGTTCCGATTGCGGCGTTGGCGCGCGGACCGGTATCGGTGTCGTGCACATCCACGAGCTCAATGCGTGCGGCATCATCCTTGCGCAGCGTCAACTCGTAGCCACGCAGGCGAATCTCGAGCGGGTCGCCCATGGGGGCGTACTTCATCATGGTGACTTCGGTGCCCGGCGTTAGGCCCATGTCCAAAATATGCTGTCGGAGTGCCTGGTCGTCCGATGCCACCGATGCGACAACGGCGTCCTTTCCAATCTCGAGCGTATCGAGCTTCACGTCCGTGTTCCTCCCCCGGCGCCCACAGGGCGTTGCATTTATGTTCACCTTGGCTAACCGTTTGCCACGGCTAACCAATTTAACCATGCATGATAGCGCGAACACACAACGATGTTCAATCAGCAAATTGGCGCAATGGGGACAGGCAGGAGAGTTCAGGGCCATAGTTTCCCGATGAGGCCTCTCGGGGAAACTACATCCCAGAATTCCGGCTCGAAACGGGATATGGTTTCCCAAACAGGCCTCTTACGGAAAATGCATCCCGGAATCCCCGCTCGAAACGGGACGCGCTTTCCCAGTCGAGGCCCTATGGGAAACTGCGTCCCACCTTGAAAGGCAAAACTGGGGCGCAGTTTCCGGACGGGGCATCAAAAACGAAGTTGCGGTGGAATAGTTCCTGGATGGGCTGGTTGATGCCCCAGATAGGAACTATTTCACCGCAAGTTATTGAAGAGCTTGGATGCCGGGACTCTTACAGATGGCGCTCGAGGAAGCGGAAGGCCAGGCGGATCCAGGGACGGACGGAAACCTGCTTGTCCTCGTTGTCGACCGCGGTGTTGGCGTTGCCGAGCGAAAGGCCATGACCACCCTGGTCGAAGACGTGCATCTCGCATGCAACGCCCTCCTCGGCCATGCGCTGCGCAAACGGGTAGACCTGCGCGATCGGCGCCGTCTTGTCGTCGGACACGCCCCACACAAAGGTCGGTGGCATCTGACGCGAAACATGCGTGGTGGGGCAGATGTCGGCCAGATGCTCGTCAGTTGCCTCGCCGCCCGTCACCATCGACAGGTAGTCGTTGAGCAAATCGCGCCCCGTCTTGCCGCCCGTCTTGGGCACACGCAAGTCAATGCGCGGATCGCGCGTCTGCATGTCGCGCACATAGGCAAAGTCGAGCAATGGATAGCCCAGCACCACGGCATCGGGACGAATGTCGTCCGGACGCGCCCCGGCAAGTGCCGCAAAGGGGCCGGTCTTCCACTGTGTTGCCAGCGAGGCGCAAATCATGCCGCCAGCAGAAAAGCCCACGACGCACACGCGCTTAGGATCGACATGCCACTCGTCGGCGTTGGCGCGCACCGTGGCGACCATCTTGGCAAGATCTGCCTGGGGGTGCGGAAAGCTCACGTCACCCGTAGAACTCGTGACATAGTTGAGCACAAAGGCCTGGTAACCGTGATCCAAAAACGCAAACGCCACAGGATCCTGCTCATGCGGAGCGATATGCGTAAACGCACCTCCGCCACAGATAATCACCGCGGGGCGGCGGCCATTCGGTTTATCGGGCAACGGCTCGGCACCCAAATACGTAAACGTCGCCGGATAATCCTCGGTCGGCTCCTCGCCCCACAGCGCATGGTTCTCGACAATCATATGTGCTCCCTTCGCGCAAATTATGCGCCCTTGTTTTTCGCCTTCAAGCGTACCCCACTTGAACCCGTGGCGCAGAAACACTCCGGCAATAAGTTTCCCTTCAACTGATATATCACATAATCCCAGTTCAGAGGTATCGTTGAGCAGCGTAGAATAGGGGCGTTGACCAAGCCGCGAAACACATGTGAAACGTTTCCGGCAAACCAAACGCGCGATATGCGCCTATTTAAGTTGGAGGCAACTATGGGTCTGCTCGATTCGCTTAAGTCCACCTTCACCTCGACCGGCGAGGCGTCCGTTCCGCCCGCAGCAAGCTTCGCTACCCGCGAAGGCGTCATCTACGCCCCCGTCAACGGCGTGCTCGTCAACCTGAACGAGGTTCCCGACGAGACGATCGCCTCGGGCATGCTTGGCCAGGGCTATGGCATCGAGCCCATTACCGGCACCATCTATGCGCCCGCCAACGGCCGCATCGGTGCCACCACTGTCACCAACCACTCCATCGGCATGATCACCGAGGACGGCCTGCGCGTGTTCATCCATGTTGGCCTGGGCACCGTGGAAATGAACGGCAAGGGTTTTGCCCGCTTTGTCGAGATGGGCGATGTGGTCAAGGCAGGCCAGCCGCTCATCAGCTTCGACCGCGAGGCCATTAAGGCCGCTGGTCACGAGGACATCGTGACCGTCATCGTCTCCGAGCTCGATCGTCTTAAGAGCATCGACCATGTCGGCGAGTCCGGAACGCTTATCGGCGGCAACCCGCTCGTCAAGCTTGGCGACCCGCTGCTGGTAGCCAAGACCAAGTAGCCAGGCCCCGCGCCACACAGCCAAAAGGCACCTCGTCGAGCGCCCGCGACCATCTGGCCGCGGGCGCTTTTCGTTTGAAAAACCATCCCGCCAATGCCTTATCTGTATAGCCCAAATGAGCCGAGCTGCTAGAATATCGAACTGTATGGATAACTATCATTCAACCGTTATGGGAGGATACGTGAACCGCACCAAAATCGCGCAGCTCTATGCCGATGCCGAGTCGCTCGGCGGCCAGACCGTCACCGTCGCCGGCTGGGTCAAGTCCGTCCGCGACATGAAGAACTTTGGCTTTGTTACGCTCAACGACGGCAGCTGCTTCCGCGACCTGCAGGTCGTCATGAACCGCGAGGCACTCGACAACTACGACGAGATCGCCCATCAAAACGTCTCGGCCGCACTCATTTGCACCGGCACCGTCAAGCTGACCCCCGATGCGCCCCAGCCTTTCGAGCTTTCTGCCACCTCCATCGAGGTCGAGGGCACGAGCGCCCCGGATTACCCGCTGCAGAAGAAGCGCGCAACCGTCGAGTTCCTGCGCACCCAGCAGCATCTGCGCCCGCGCACCAACCTGTTCCGCGCCGTGTTCCGCATCCGCTCTGTCGCGGCTGCCGCCATCCACCGCTTCTTCCAGGAGCAGGGCTTTGTCTACGTCAACACCCCCATCATCACCACGAGTGACTGCGAGGGCGCCGGCGAGATGTTCCGCGTGACCACGCTCGACCCCAAAAATCCGCCCCTCACCGAGTCCGGCGAGGTCGACTGGAGCCAGGACTTCTTTGGCAAGCATGCAAGCCTCACCGTGTCCGGCCAGCTCAATGCCGAGAACTTTGCCATGGCCTTTGGCGACGTGTACACCTTTGGCCCCACCTTCCGCGCCGAGAACTCCAACACCACGCGCCACGCCGCCGAGTTTTGGATGATCGAGCCCGAGATGGCCTTTGCCGACCTTAACGACTACATGGATAACGCCGAGGCCATGCTCAAGTACGTCCTTAAGGACGTTATGGCCACCTGCCCCGACGAGCTCAATATGCTCAATAAGTTTGTGGACAAGGGTCTGCTCGAGCGCCTAGACCATGTCGCCAACTCCGACTTCGCCCGCGTCACCTATACCGAGGCCGTCGAGATCCTGGAGCAGGCCGTCGCCGCCGGTCACAAGTTTGACTACCCCGTGAGCTGGGGCATCGACCTGCAGACCGAGCACGAGCGCTTCCTGACCGAGGAGCACTTTAAGCGCCCGACCTTCGTGACCGACTACCCGGCCGAGATCAAGGCCTTCTACATGCGCATGAACGAGGACGGCAAGACCGTCGCCGCCGCCGACTGTCTGGTTCCCGGTATCGGCGAGATTATCGGCGGCTCCCAGCGCGAGGAGCGCCTGGATCTGCTCGAGGCCCGCATCAAGGACCTGGGCATGAATCCCGAGCAGTACAAGTACTACCTTGACCTGCGCCGCTACGGTTCCTGCAAGCACGCCGGCTACGGTCTGGGCTTCGAGCGCTTGGTCATGTATCTGACCGGCGTGGGCAACATCCGCGACGTCCTGCCGCACCCGCGCACCGTGGGCAACGCCGACTTCTAATCGTCGGACGCTAACTCGCGTCGCCACACGCCAACGCTCATCGCATAAGCGCTTCTCGACATCGGTCGAGAGGCGCTTTTTTCAACAGCATCCGTCAAGCTTTTGGCAAGTTTTTGGTCAGTTGAGCAGGGCTGTTGAAAACTCGACCCGCCGTTTGCCGACGACTACCGACCGCCCAGAGCGCCCTGCACCCCTGGGAAAGCCCCACGTCCTAGGCTCCATACCGTCGCCACCCAAAACGGAAAGGACGTGGGCACCATGAACGAAGCCGCTGTTGAAACCTACGACACCACGACGAGGGGCGCCGCCTCGATGGCAGCCTATCGCGCCGTTCGCATCCTGCAACTATTAAGCGAGAACACCGGCGAAGACAAAGCCTTGCTATCCGACGAATTGGTCCGCCGCCTCGCCCATCCCGACGACCCCGCCCGCATGCCCATCTCGGCAGCTCGGCGCAGCATCTACACCTCGATATCGGCGCTTCGTCACGCAGGATACGAAATCGAATATAAGCGTGGTGTGGGCTACAAGCTTCTTACCCGCCCCCTCACCGACGAAGAGATCATCCGGCTCCACGGTATGGTCATGCGCAACCGCTCCACGCCTATCGCTATCCGCAAGAGCATGGCGCAGCATTTAGTTGCCATGGCGAGTGCCGACGTTCGCGGCTACCTCGATACACCCGAACCCGTTCCAAGCGCAGGCAGCAAGGCTACCAAGGCAACACGCACGCCCATCAAGCGCATCGACACGTGCGAGCTCGTCGAGCAGGCCATCGACCACGGAACCACGGTGAGTTTTGATATTTCGAGCGTCACGACGCGTGGCGAAACCGAAGCAGCACGGATGACACTCCGTCCCTTTGCCATCAGGCAGCGCGATGGCATCTCGTATCTGCTGGGAACGGTCTACGACGCCCGAGGCACCGACGATACGCTGCGCACCGTCGAGATCGCCCGTATGAGAAACGTCAGCACTCGCCTGCTCGATGGCAAGAAGCTCTTTGCCGCCCTCGACGAGGAGGACGACGCCTCCTCCGCCGCATAAGACCCTCCGCCGCCCATTCGACTACCCGTACCGCCCATCCGATTCTGTATTAAAAAACCCGCCAGGCTGTTGTAAAAATGGACATCAGCGCTACTATAGTTCCACTTGCACTTTGTCCCAGTGCAGTGTTTCCAGCCATTTTTATACTGGGGGTAATGATATGAAGGACATCACCATCAGTCGCAGGAGCCTTCTGGTCTCCGCCGGCCTGCTCGCGCTCGCCCCGCTCGCCGGATGCGGCGGCAACTCTGGCTCCGGCTCTGCTGCCGCCGGTTCCGACTACACCATCGGCGTTCTGCAACTCACCGAGCATTCCGCACTCGATGCCGCCAACGACGGCTTTGTCAAGGCCATCAAGGAGAGCGGCCTTAAGGTCAAGATCGACCAGAAGAACGCCCAGAACGACCAGTCCACGTGTAAGTCCATTGCCGACAAGTTTGTGGGCGACAACGTCAACCTGATTTATGCCATCGCCACGCCCGCCGCGCAGGCTGCCGCCGGCGCCACGGCCGATATCCCCATCGTGGGCTGCGCCATCACCGACTACGCCGCCTCCGGCCTGGTCCAGGACAACGACAAGCCCGGCACCAACGTCACGGGCGCTTCCGACCTCACCCCGGTCGCCGAGCAGCTCGAGATGATGCAGAAGGTCCTGCCCGACGTTAAAAAGGTCGGCCTGCTCTACTGCACCGCCGAGTCCAACTCCGACGTCCAGATCAAGGCCGCCAAGAAGGAACTCGACAAGCTGGGCCTCGAGTACACTGACTTCACCGTCTCGAGCTCCAACGAGATTCAGTCCGTCGTCGAGTCTGCCGTGGGCAAGGTCGACGCGCTGTACTCCCCCACCGACAACACCATCGCCGCGGGTGCCTCGCAGGTCGGCCAGATCTGCAAGGAAAACAAGCTTCCCTTCGTGACTGGCGAGGAGGGTATGTGCATGGCCGGCGGCCTGTTCACCCTCTCCATCAACTATGAGGACCTGGGCTACGCCGCGGGCGAGATGGCCGTTAAGATCCTGAAGGGCGAGGCCAAGCCCGAGGATATGCCGATCAAGCACCTCTCGAGCAAGGACCTGGTCGTCGTCAAGAACGACGAAATGGCCGAGGCCCTGGGCATCGACCTTTCCGCCCTGGACGCGTAATGCCATACGCGGCATGCGTCTAGAGCCCGTGCTCGCGCTTTAGCCGCGTTATTCAATATCTGAGCCACAGGGGCGGGCGCTGTAGACCGGCGTCCGCCCTGCTTGTTTCAGGTAAAACAAAACGTCTGTCCGTAACTCTTCTATGCATTGTTACCGCTATTATGGTGAATCACGTGTCCACCCTATCCTAGGAGGTATGAAGCATGCTCATTGCATTGCAGGGCGCCGTTTCGCAGGGCGTCCTCTGGGGCATTATGGTGCTTGGCGTGTTTATCACGTTCCGCCTGCTCGACATTCCCGATATGACCTGCGACGGCAGCTTTGCCCTCGGCGGCTGCGTCTGCGCTGTGCTCATCGTCAATAACAACGTCGACCCGCTGTTCGCCGTGCTGGCCGGTATGTGCGCCGGCGCCATCGCGGGCGCCGTCACGGGCATTTTGACCACCGTCTTTGAGATTCCTGCGATCCTCGCCGGAATCCTCACCCAGATCAGCCTGTGGTCCATCAACCTGCGCATCATGGGCAAGTCCAATACGCCCATTCTTGCCAAGGGCACCGTGTTCTCCGCCGTCAGCAATATGACCGGTCTGCCGCAGTCCACCGTTGCCATCATCTTGGGCATCCTGCTCGCCGTGGCTATCGTTGCCATCCTGTATTGGTTCTTTGGCACCGAGATCGGCTCGGCGCTGCGAGCCACCGGCAACAACGAGTACATGATCCGCGCTCTGGGCGTCAACACCAACTCCACCAAGATGATCGCCCTCGTGCTCTCCAACGCCCTCATCGGCCTTTCGGGCGCGCTCATCTGCCAGAGCCAAAAGTATGCCGACATTGGTATGGGCACCGGTGCCATCGTTATCGGTCTTGCCGCCATTGTTATCGGCGAGGTGCTCGGCCGTCTGCTGCCCGGCGGCCTCACGCAGTTTAGCGTCCGTCTTGCCTCCGCCGTCTTTGGCTCCGTGGTGTACTTCCTTATCCGCGCCATCGTGCTGCAGTTGGGCATGGACGCCAACGACATGAAGCTGCTCTCCGCCGTGATTGTCGCTGTGGCCCTGTGCGTGCCCGTGGTTTGGGAGCGCTATAAGCTCCGCAGCTCCTACACGAAGGGGGATGAGGCAGATGCTTAAGCTCTCGCACGTCAAGAAGACCTTTAACAAGGGCACCGTCACCGAGAAGCGCGCGCTCACCGGCGTCGACCTCACCCTGAATGACGGCGACTTTGTAACCGTGATCGGCGGCAACGGCGCCGGCAAGTCCACGCTGCTCAACATGATCGCCGGCGTGTACCCGCTCGATTCGGGCGTTATTGAGCTCGACGGCACCGACATCTCGCGCCTGAGCGAGTCGCAGCGCGCCAAGTACCTGGGCCGCGTGTTTCAGGACCCCATGCGCGGTACCGCTGCCGACATGCAGATCGCCGAGAACCTGGCCCTCGCCAAGCGTCGCGGCCAGCGTCGCGGCCTTTCGTGGGGCGTCACCAAGGCCGAGAAAGATGAGTACGTCGAGCTGCTCAAGCGCCTGGACCTTGGTCTGGACACGCGTCTCAACGCCAAGGTCGGCCTGCTCTCGGGTGGCCAGCGCCAGGCACTCACCCTGCTGATGGCCACGCTCACCAGGCCGCGCCTGCTGCTGCTCGACGAGCACACCGCGGCCCTCGACCCCAAGACGGCCTCTAAGGTGCTTAACCTGACCGAGGAGATCGTCGACGAGAACCACCTGACCACGCTCATGGTCACGCACAACATGAACGACGCCATCCGTCTGGGCAACCGTCTGATCATGATGCACGAAGGCCATGTGATCTACGACGTGGCGGGCGATGAGAAGAAGTCGCTCACCGTAGCCGACCTGCTGCAGAAGTTCGAGGAGGTCTCGGGCGGCGAGCTCGCCAACGACCGCATGCTGCTAAGCTAAAACCTGCCAAAAAGGGACAGGTTTATTTTGGTAGGTTTTATCTGCGCAAACGCCAAAACCGCCGCAAAGGGACAGAGGCCCTTGCGGCGGTTTTCGCATATTATGTCGATAATCCAGCGTCAGCAGGAACTACTGGTTAAGGACTAAGGAAACTGCCACGAGAAGCTCTCTTCCCCGTCTCGCCTTGACCGCCGCACTCCTTGCCGGCGTGCTCGCCGGCGCCCCAGCTTACGCCACCGCGGCCACCCCATCTCAAGTTATCGGCCCGTCCGATGTGATCGGACGGGCTTCTTGGTGGGTATCATGGTTGGACGATCATAAGGAGGTTTTCCCTACATGGAATTGTTTGAGCCGATTCTTCATTTCTTTGAGCAACGGTGGGTCCACAACATCATCTGGGCCGTCATCTTGGCGATAGGCACCGCCGTCGCCGCCAAGGTCGCATCCAAGACCCTGCACCATCTGCTTAGCCGAGACGATAACCCGCTTCCGGCATCGAGTATCTTCATCAACATCGCGCGCGCCGTCATCTGCATGATCGGCGGCAGCTTTATCCTCGACAACTGCTTTGGCATTAACGCAAACGCGCTCGTCGCCGCTCTTGGCGTCGGCGGCATCGCTATCTCGCTCGGCTTTCAGGACACGCTGTCAAACCTTATCGGCGGCATGCAAGTGACCTTTATGGGCATCATCAAACCCGGCGACAATATCGAGGTCGGCGGCGTATCCGGCGTGGTCCAAGACATCACTTGGCGCCATACAACGATTGAGGATGCCTGTGGACAGACCATCATTGTGCCCAACTCCAACATCTCCAAGAACACGCTCGTGCATTTGATGCCCTTTGGGCGCGTGGCCGTGCCCGTTGCCGTAAAGGACACGTCCAAGTGGGCCTCGCTCGACGCACTGGCAGACGAGCTGACCAGCGCCACCAAGGCCGCCGTGCTTCCCATCTCGGGCTTTGACAAGGAGCCCTACGTACTCTTTAGCGAAATCGGCGACTTTGGCATCAAGGGCAAGATCATCTTTATCGTCAGCGACGACAGCACTACTTTCACGGCAGCCGACGCCTGCATCCGCGCCATCGCCCCCATCATCGCCTAAACCACCGCAAAGGGGACAGGCATCTTTGTAGTGGTTTTCATTCGTGGTACCATGGTTTATATAGTTGTTTAAACGACTAAGGGAGCAACATTATGGAAGAGGCCTATCGTCAAGCACGCAAGCGCGGCGAGCAAGGACGTCGACGCGCCATTAGCCAAAGCGAGCATCCATACCTTACGGACCTCGATAGCTTGGTTGCTCAGCTCCCCTTAGGTCAGCGAGAGAATGTCGGCCTGCGGGATATTCCGCTCGAAATGGTCGTCGGCACGGTCACCAAGGGCCGTCAGTCCGCCTTTTCGTGTAACTTTATGCCCCTGCTTCCGTTTAGCACCGAGTTCGCCCGCAAGTGGTCCAACCTCTACGACATCCAGGTAACCGAGGGCTATCGCGACCCCATCATCGTCACCGAGTTCATGCATCGGTTCTATGTCCAGGAAGGCAACAAACGCGTCAGTGTCCTCAAATTCCTGGACGCTCCAACGGTTTCGGCCAGGGTCACCCGTCTCTACCCCGGCACATGGGATTCCGTCGAAAGCCGCCTGTACGGTGAATTCTGCGCGTTTTGGCGTGTCTGCCCCCTATACGAGATCGAGTTCTCGCGTGAGGGAAGCTACGAGACGCTCGCCAAGATGCTCGGTCAGAACCTTATCGAAAAATGGCCGCAGAAAAAGGTCGACTACCTGCGCCACACCTTCCTGCTCTTTAAGCGCGCCTACCTTCGCGCAGGCGGCGACCACCTGGACATTACGCCTGCCGACGCCATGCTCGTGTACCTCAATGTGTACAACCAGGACCGCCTGCTGGATACGCCGACGGATATCGTCGTAAACCGCCTGTGCAAAATTTGGCGCGAGCTGGTCATTGCCGGCAAAAATGACGAGGACAAGGTCGATCTTGTCGAAGCGCCGAGCGTCGATGAGGAGGAGTCGCCCGCCAAGTCCACCTCCGGCGTGCTCAACTTCTTTATGGGCAAGACTGTCTATTCGGCGGCCAACCCCCTGCGTATCGCCTTTATCCATGAGTTCCCCTGTGCGACGTCGAGCTGGGACAGCCTGCACGACCAAGGGCGTCAGTATCTCGATGAGCATTTTGGCGGTATCGTGCGCACCGAGGCGTTCGAGGACTGTCACGATCCGGATGTGTTCTACGCCGCCGTGGAAACGGCCGTCAAACATGGAGCAAACGTCATCTTCTCGACCTCGCACCGCCTGATGGAATACACGCTCAGGGCTGCCGTTGAGTATCCCCTGGTTCGGTTCCTCAACTGCTCTATCGGCCTTCCCCATCAAAGCGTCCGTTCGTACTTTGGCAAGATGTACGAGGCCAAGTTTCTCCTGGGCGCCCTTGCCGCCAGCATGGCGGACAACCACCGCATCGGTTACCACGCGTCGGTCTTCGCCTCGGGCGCACTCAGCGAGATCAATGCCTTTGCGATTGGCGCCTCGCTGCTCGACCCCCGCGCGCAGGTCATCCTCACCTGGGGCGATGTGCCCGCCGGCGGTCTTGCCGAAGCCATGTGCCGCGAAGGCGTAAGCGTCATGACCGGCACTGACATGTCAAAGTCGCTGGAAGATCCCACTGCCTACGGGCTTCACCGCTTGGTCGATGGCAAGGTTACCGGCATCGCCATGCCCGTCTGGAACTGGGGGCGCTACTACGAACTTATCGTACGAAGCCTGCTGCATGGCACCTGGGATGAGACCAGCGACGACAGCCAAGTGCGCGCCGTCAACTACTGGTACGGCATGAGCTCAGGCGTTATCGACATTCGCTACGCTCCGGGCCTGCCTTATCAGACACGCAAGCTTGTTCAGCTCCTCCGCAATGGCATTGTTGAGGGATCCATCAACCCCTTTGGCGGCGAGCTCCACAGCCAGAACGGCGTGGTACAGATCGAAGGCTTCCCTCCGCTGCCGAGCACGCAGATTGTCGAGATGAATTGGCTGGCGGACAACGTGGTAGGCACCATTCCGCAGCTCGACGATAAGCCGAAAGTCCCTGCCCTATGAAAATCCTTGCCATAGCCGATACCGAAGAACGATGCCTTTGGGAGTGCTTTCGCAAGGAACGCTTTGAGGGAGTCGACCTGATTTTGTCCGCCGGCGATCTGGACCCGGACTATCTTGAGTTTTTGGTCACCGTCATCAACAAGCCGCTCCTCTACGTGCGTGGCAACCACGATGACCGCTACGCGCGTCATGCACCGGGCGGATGTATCTGCGTAGAAGACAGCGTGTACACGTACCGAGGGATTCGCATTGCGGGCCTTGGCGGGTCCATGCGTTATCGCGACGGCGCCAACATGTACACCGAACGCGAGATGTCCAAGCGTATGCGTAAGCTGTCGCGTAAGGTTAGGATGGTCGGCGGGTGCGACATTCTGCTTACCCATGCGCCCGCCGCAGGTATGGGTGATCTGGACGATCTACCGCATCGAGGGTTTGAGTGCTTTAACACGGCGCTTGAGTCCTGGGGAGCCGACTACATGGTGCATGGGCATGTACACCAAAGCTACGGTTACGATTTTCAGCGCGAGCGGCAGCATGTGTGTGGAACGACGATCATCAACGCCTGCGGCTATACGCAGTTTGAGCTCGACCAGACGCGCTACCCCATCCGTGGCTGGCAGGCAGCCTGGCTCAACTCGCAAACCATGCGCCGCGAGCTCAAACGCCACGATGCTATCGAGTCCTCAACAGCCAGAACACCCTGGTAACCGCCTCAAAGGGGACGCTGACCCCTTTGAGGTGTTTTTGGCCCGAGATAGCAAGAAACCCGGTCCTGCACGGGGCAGAACCGGGTTTCTTTAGCAATGCTTGCTTTGATCAGGCAGTAACTAGCAGTTACTCAGCCAGGAAGTCACGCTGGACAGCGGGATCGACCTTGACGCCAGGGCCCATGGTGGAAGACACGGAGATGGACTTGACGTACTTGCCCTTAGCAGAAGAGGGCTTGACGCGCAGGATCTCGGTGTACAGGGCAGCGTAGTTCTCAACGAGCTGCTGCTCAGAGAAGGACTTCTTGCCCAGGGGCACGTGGCAGATGCCGTAGCGGTCGGCGCGGTACTCAACGCGGCCAGCCTTGAGCTCGGAGACCATCTTGGCAACGTCCATGGTCACGGTGCCGAGCTTGGGGTTCGGCATGAGGCCACGGGGACCAAGGATCTTACCGATGCGGCCAACCTTGGCCATCATGTTCGGCGTAGCGATAGCGGCGTCGAAGTTGATCTCGCCCTTCTGAATCTGGGCGACGAGCTCGTCGGAACCGATGATGTCGGCGCCGGCAGCCTCGGCCTCGCGGGCCTTCTCGCCCTCGGCGAAGACGGCAACACGAACGGTCTTGCCGGTGCCGTGGGGCAGGGAGATGGAACCACGGATGTTCTGGTCAGCCTTACGAGTATCGATGCCCAAACGGAAGTGGGCCTCGACGGTCTCGTCGAACTTGGCGGTGTCGAGCTCCTTGAGGAGCTTGGCAGCCTGAAGGGGGGTGTAGAGCGTGGCGCGGTCGATCTTCTCGGCAGCAGCGTTATAGCTCTTACCATGCTTAGCCATGTGTATTACCTCCTGTGGTTAAACGGGCGTGAGCCCTCCCACATCGTATCGTGTGCCCTATTGCACACATTTAACGGGCGCCCCGGTCGGAGCACCCGTCGTTACCATAAGAAATCGCTACTCAGCGATGGTGACGCCCATGGAACGGGCGGTACCGGCGATGATCTTCATGGCGGCGTCAATGTCGTTGGCATTGAGGTCCGGCATCTTGATCTCGGCGATCTTGGTGAGCTGCTCCTGGGAGAGCTGACCAACCTTGTCGGCCTGGGGCTTAGCGGAACCAGACTTGAGGTTCAGCTCCTTCTTGATGAGGTGAGCCGCCGGCGGGGTCTTGGTGATGAAGGAGAAGGACTTATCCTCGTAGACAGTGATCTCAACGGGGATGATGTCGCCCTTCTTGTCCTGCGTCTCGGCGTTAAAGGCCTGGCAGAACTGCATGATGTTCACGCCAGCAGCGCCCAGGGCGGGGCCGACGGGAGGAGCGGGGTTTGCTGCACCAGCAGGAATCTGGAGCTTAATGACGTTGGCAACCTTCTTCTCAGCCATGGTCATTCCTTTCGAATCACGAGTGTGAAGTACTTGCTATATCGTAAGCACGCACGTGTTAGAAGCACTCCTGAGATGAGCAGTCACAGAAGAAGCACGCTCGCGCGAACGGACGAAAACTTAAGCGATGACAGCGACCTGGTTAAAGTCGAGCTCGACCGGCGTCTCGCGGCCAAAGATCATCAGCGTGACCTTGAGCTTGCCAGCCTCGGTGTTAACCTCGGAGACCTTGCCATCAAAGTCGGTAAGCGGGCCATCGGTGACGCGGACGGACGTGCCGACCTGAATATCAACCGAGGTGCGCTTGGGCGAATCGCCCTTACCGGGACGACGAGTCATCTTGTTGTACTCGTCGCGGGAAAGCGGAGCGGGCTTGCCGTTGCCGCCTAGGAAACCGGTGACGCCGGGCGTGTTGCGAACACACGTCCAAGCATCGTCATCCATCTCCATGCGGACCAGGACATAACCCGGGAAAATCTTGGAATCCTTGGTCTCGCGCTTGCCACCCTCTTTAATCTCGGTGACGCGCTCCATAGGAATCTCGATATCAAAGATACGGTCCTGCATGCCCATGGTCTCGATACGATGCTCGAGATCGGACTTTACGCGGTTCTCGTATCCGGAGTAAGTGTGAACGACGTACCAACGCTTAGACATGGTTTAGCCCCTCAATCCAGAGAACAGAGCAAGAGCCTCGCCAAAGCCAGCATCGAGCAGAGCGATGACGACGCCGACGACGACCAGAGAAGCGCAAACGACGACCGAGTAGTTCACGAGCTCCTTCTTATCGGGCCACGTGACACGCTTCATCTCGGACTTGACCGAAGCGAAATACTTCTTGGTGCGGGCGAAGAAACCAGGCTTCTCGTTCTTCTTGGACTTCGCAGCCTTCTCGTTCTTCTTGGCAACGGCCTTCTTGGCCTCAACCTTGGAGTTGGCGGCAGCTTTGTTGGCAGGTGCCGGCTGCTGAGCCTTCTTCTTGTTCTTCTTGTTGGCCATTTGGGTTACCTCCGCGCAATGCGCTTATACATGAGTAAACCGTAAGCCCCCAAGTGGGAGCTTACGGAATAATGACTGGCACGCCAGGAAGGACTCGAACCCTCAACACTCGGTTTTGGAGACCGATGCTCTACCAATTGAACTACTGGCGTATGTGACTAGAGACTAGCGAGTCTCTTTGTGCAGCGTGTGGTGACGGCACCAGGGGCAATACTTCTTGATCTCCATACGATCAGGCATGGTCGACTTGTTCTTGGTGGTCGTATAGTTGCGGCGCTTGCACTCAGTGCACGCAAGAGTAACTAGAGTACGCATGTATCCTGAACCTTTCATTTCCGCCCCGTACGGGCACGAGTTGTTACTTTATCAGCTCCACGTAAGTGCTGTCAATGAAAACCTCGAGTCAATTGGTTCTCGGTGGATCCATTCATATTTGGAACACATCAATGAAGCCATCGAGATCTAATTGACGGTGCATCCAGGACCATTATCGATCCTCTCGACACCAGCAACGGCTCAATATCCATTGCAGAAAAGAACCCGGCACCCATATAAGTGCCGGGTTCTCTAAGTCAGCTATATCAAAGAGCTAGTTTACTCAATGATCGTGGAGACGATGCCCGAACCGACGGTGTGGCCACCCTCGCGAATAGCGAAGCGCAGGCCCTCCTCCATGGCGATCGGGTGGATGAGGTCGCCCTCGATGGTGATGTGGTCACCAGGCATAGCCATCTCGGTGCCCTCGGGGAGCTTGACCGTACCGGTAACGTCGGTGGTACGGAAGTAGAACTGAGGACGATAACCATCGAAGAACGGGGTGTGACGGCCGCCCTCCTCCTTGGTCAGAACGTAGATCTCGCCGGTGAACTTGGTGTGCGGGGTAACCGAACCGGGCTTGCAGAGAACCTGGCCGCGCTCGATGTCCTCGCGCTTGATGCCGCGGAGCAGCAGACCGACGTTGTCGCCAGCCTCGCAGAAGTCCATGGACTTACGGAACATCTCGATACCGGTAACGACGGTGTTCTGGGTATCCTTGATGCCGACGATCTCGACGGGCTCGTTGAGCTTGAGCTCACCGCGCTCGACACGGCCAGTAGCAACGGTACCACGGCCGGAGATGGTCATAACGTCCTCAACGGCCATCAGGAACGGGAGGTCGTTGTTACGAGCAGGCGTCGGGATGTACTCGTCGACGGCCTTCATGAGCTCGCGGATAGCGTCCATCCACTTGGCGTCGCCCTCGAGAGCGCCCAGAGCGGAACCACGGATGACGGGGATGTCGTCGCCGGGGAAATCGTACTCGGAGAGGAGCTCACGGGTCTCCATCTCGACGAGGTCGATGAGCTCGTCATCGTCGACCATGTCGCACTTGTTCAGGAAGACGACGATGTAGGGAACGCCGACCTGACGGGCGAGCAGGATGTGCTCGCGGGTCTGAGCCATGGGGCCGTCGGTAGCGGCGATAACCAGGATAGCGCCGTCCATCTGAGCAGCGCCGGAGATCATGTTCTTGACGTAGTCAGCGTGGCCCGGGCAGTCAACGTGAGCGTAGTGACGGGCAGCGGTCTCGTACTCAACGTGGGAGACGGAGATCGTAATGCCGCGCTCGCGCTCCTCGGGAGCCTTGTCGATGTTCTCGAACGCAGTGAAGTCAGCCTTGCAGCCCTCGGTCTCGGAGAGAACCTTGGTGATGGCAGCGGTCAGCGTGGTCTTGCCGTGGTCGACGTGACCAATGGTGCCGATGTTAACATGCGGCTTAGTGCGCTCAAACTTCTCTTTGGCCATAAAGCCCTCCTCTAAACAGGTCGTCCCCGGACGGGACTTTGCCTTTATACCATAGTGGCCTCTCAACATACTATTGAGAAGCCACCGTGTTACCTATGGTAGCGGTGACTGGATTCGAACCAGTGACGCCACGGGTATGAACCGTGTGCTCTAACCAACTGAGCTACACCGCCGGATGGAGCCTGCAACCAGACTTGAACTGGTGACCTCTTCGTTACCAACGAAGTGCTCTACCGACTGAGCTATACAGGCACTTGACGGGTGGGAGCTATAGGATTCGAACCTATGTAGGCAGAGCCAACGGGTTTACAGCCCGTCCCCATTAACCACTCGGGCAAACTCCCAATCGTTCAAGTATCCGCAGGTCCTTTGGTCTTTTGGACCGCCGCCCCCGCGAACGAAAAAGATAATACGATGCAACCTTGGGGGCTGTCAACGAAAACCTCTAGATACACGGTGCCGGGCGTATCTATATAGCTGTGACCTGCGGTTTTGTTGAGTTTGGATATGAAGGACGGTGGATTTGGCTACGCTGGTGACATTTCCCGAGGGAACACTTTGTCACGGTGGAGTACATCTGCAGCATCGACCTTCGATACCGACCCTCTTGCACTATTACATAGGTCACGATCGTGCTTCCACGGCACGTTCAAGCGTGGATAATCTCCCGCTTTTAGCGCGGCTCTAAGCCCAAAGCGGAGATTATCCACGCTCATTCTCCAGACGGGAGAACTATAGAGCCGCTACTGCTCTGGCCAGACCAAAGTAGACCCATAGAGCGGCTCCCCCTTGGTGCAGGGGTAGCGACTCAAGTAACACGACGATAGCAAGTCGAAGAAATAGGTCATGGCGTATTTCGAATAAACGCCGAGTCGGTCAATTCCGTTTCCCGCATTACCAAGACGATATACACGGTCAAAAGACCTCGATTTGTCATCGTTGCTAAACGCAGTAATTAGAATCTTCCTGCCCGAACGGCAATCAAGATACTCACGCGCCTGTGACGCAAATAGCCCGGAGACCGATACGAGAATTATCAATGACTGCGAAGCGTCTCCCATGTTTTTCAATTCCGCGACGTTAGCCCCAGCAACTATGCGAACTATCTTGCCCGCATAAAACATTTCCTGCTGAAATCGTACGAGATTGGCGCTCACATTATTGGTGCACCAGATTTCAACGTTTTTATGGCCATCAATTTCGTCGACAAGATGCTTAATAGCGATATCGGACACGCCGCTTTCAACCTCAGCGAACATCTCGATCATGCGAACGTCGAGCTCTGCCCTGTACTCCTCGTAGCCAAATTCCTCCTCTCGATGGCTTAAGTCGCTTGGAAAGACTGACTGAGTAAATGATTCTTTCAAATCGCTAAGAGACTGGTAGCCCAATCGATTGCAGAAACGACGAACAGCGGAACGAGTCACGAATGCATCGCGGGCTATTGCGGCAACATTGATTTCGCTCGAACGCCTAATGTGAGCGATGAGATATCGAGCGATGGCGGCATCGTTTGACCCAAACTCGCTGTTGATGATGGAGCTAATGCGATTGAGCACATCGAAGTCATTGATATTCACGTGATCCCTCTTTCCGCTCTCCTCGAAATCATGGTTCATTTATTGAATCAAACAGCTTTGGTCGTTCTCCTATGATTCAAATCAGTTGACGTCATCTTAATCATAATTCCGCCACACGTATCCACCGTGTTGAGTGATGGAAAGGGGATTCATGGGCAACGTGAACAACATGCCGTTTCTCTGGGGTTCCGCCACGGCGTCTTATCAGTGCGAGGGTGCCTGGAACGAAGACGGCAAAGGCCTTGGTGAGTGGGATTTCTTTAGCCACACAAGCAATAAGAACATCAACCATGTTGACGGTGATGTATCTTGCGACTTCTACCATCGCTATGAAGAAGATATCCGCATGATGAAAGAAGGCGGACAAAACACCTATCGCTTCTCTCTTTCATGGAGTCGAATCATCCCCACGGGTATCGGCGAAGTGAATGAAGAGGGTATCGATTTTTATAATCGGGTCATTGATTGCTGCCTCGAAAATGGCATAGAGCCCAACGTTACGCTGTTCCATTACGATCTGCCATTCACGCTTGCTTGCAAAGGCGGATGGCTGAACAACGACATGGCAGAGTGGTTCTGCAAATACGCCAAGATTTGCTTTGAGCGCTTTGGAGACCGCGTCAAAATCTGGGCTACCGTTAACGAGCCGCATTTCTACAGCTACTGCGTAAACATGTTGGGCAACTATCCCCCCAATCGATCGCTCGATGTTCAGTCGTACATGCAGTTTCAGTACAACCTGATGCGCGCAAGCGCACTCGCAGTCCGAGCATATCGTCAAATGGGCTACGACGGCATCATCGGCGCCGTCCACGATGGCGGCGTTGTCGAACTCGACCCGGCAACCGAGCACCCTGATGACGTATTTCGATACGCAGACTTTTTCGCCAATCGCATGATTCTGGCACCAGCGCTTCAGGGTCAACTGCCGCCAGAAATGGACGAAATCCTTGAAAAACTTGGCGTCTCGCTCTATCGATCCCCAAATGACGTAAAAGAATTCAGAGACGGTAAAGTCGATTTTATTGGACTCAACGTGTATTGCCGAGAGTATGTAACCGACTGGCACGGTGGAGAGCTTGCCGTTTCGGCGAACAATAAGGGCAGTTCGAGCAAAAGGGTCGAAGGAAAATGCATTGCGCCCTTGTTTGAAAGCGCCCGCGACAGCAATGTTCCCCGCAATAAATGGGGCCGCGAAATACTCCCAAGTTGCATGTATTCAACCATCATGGATGTCCACGAGCGCTATGACGCGCCCCGCATCTTTATTACGGAAAACGGACATGGCGCCTATGAGCAACCAGACACAGACGGAATGATCCACGATGATGACCGCATCGAGCTTCTGGGCCAGTTCATCGAGCACATGATGAGGGCTAAGCGCGACGGCGCGCGCGTTGAGGGTTACTACCTCTGGTCGACGATGGATCTGTATAGCTGGATCAACGGCTACGAAAAACGATACGGACTTGTCCATATCGACTTCGAGAACAATCTGGAGCGCACCCCCAAAAAGAGCTGGTATTGGTACCGAGACCTTATCTCGAAGTATCAGGAGCAGGAAGGTTAGGAGAAAGAGATGAAATATCAGGCAATGTCCGAAACAGTCCTAAAGGCTGTTGGCGGCAAAGAGAACATTACATCGGTAACTCATTGTGCGACGCGCCTTCGCATCGACGCACGAGACGCCTCGATCATCGATCTCCAGCTCGCCAAATCGGCCGATCAGGCGCTCGGGGCAGTAGTCAGCGGTGGCCAGCTTCAGGTGATCATCGGCCCCAACGTCACCGAGGCTTACAACGACTTCCTCGACTTCGCGGGAATCGAAGTCGGCGGTGGCACGGTTGCCGACGATGCCCAAACCGCCAAAGACCTTGCAGAAGGCATTAAAAGCGGTAACACCGCCATGGGCTTGATTGAGAAATTCGGGAACGTCTCTGCACAGGTATTCATGCCCATCGTCCCGGCGCTCATCGTTGGCGGACTCATTCTTTCGATCAAGAATCTCCTGGTCAATTATTGCGGATTGAGCACCGATAGCGGAACCGCCCAGGTTCTGCTGGCGATCTTCAGCGCCTCATTTAGCTTCCTGCCCGTTTACCTCGGCTATCAGCTCGCCGCCGTCATGAAGATGCAGCCTATCATGGGCGCACTGCTGGGCGCAATCATGATTAGCTCGTCTATTAGCGGTGCTGAGGGTCTCGACTTTCTTGGCATCCCCATCCCGACGAATGACTACTCGAGCACGGTGGTGCCAATCGTACTGGGCGTTGTGTTCATGTACTTTGTTGATCGCGGTCTTCAGAAAATCATCCCCGACATTACCAAACTGTTCTTGAAGCCGCTGCTCACCATGTTCATCGTCGTGCCTGTTGAGCTGATTATCCTCGGCCCCGCCGGCAGCATGATGGGCTACGCGCTGAGTGATGCCGCCACGTGGCTCATGGATAACGTGGCATTTATCGCTACTCCAATCCTTGCAGCCCTTAACCCCTATTTTGTCATGCTCGGTCTTGATAAGGCCTACATCGCGATCGAAGTTACGAGCTTGGCGCAGCTCGGCTGGGCGCCCATCATCTTTGGCTTCATCTCAAACCTCTGCATTGGCGGCACGAGTCTCGCCTTGGCAACTGCAATGAAAGGCAACAAGGAGAAGAGAGGTATGGTCACCACGGTTGCCGTCACCGCACTCTGTGGCGTAACTGAGCCCGCATTTTACGGCTGCCTCATCGAGCGTCCCCGCCTGCTTGTCGGCACAGCAATCGGCGCCCTCTGCGCGGGACTCCCTGCAGGCATCTTCGTCCTGAAGGAGTATGTTGCGGGAGCATGCCCCGGTCTTCTTTCTGCGCTGATCTTTATCGCTCCCGATGGATCCATGGGCAACTTCGTACTGGCGTGCGTTGTCGCCGTCATCGCCATCGTTGTCTCGTTCATCGCTGCACGCGTGATCATCAAGAAGAATCCCAACTATATTGAGTAGATGCCCGCTGCTTGCATTGGGGACATCCTCGGCAGACCATTAGCAAGAACCCAAGAAGTCCCTTAGGAGCTCGATTAATCCATTCGGATTCCTCAGGCACAAACGACCCCGATTCCACAATGAAATCGGGGTCGTTGTTTCTAAAGCCTTCGATAGACAATCGGTGTTTACCTTAGCTCCCTATCCAAGTTAATTATCCACGCTCGTTCTCCGGTCGGAAGATTTTCTTCTCTCGCGTGTCCAGAAATCCACGCTCGAGCAGAACATCCAGGTCCGCACCCGCCCTTGTCTCGATCTGTAACAGCAAGAGGCCTATTCCGCTTCTACATGTTACAGATCAAGATATTCCTAAAACACCCTAAGTTTCATCTCAATCTGTAACAGTTAGATGCCAAATATCGGTCTTGGTGTTACAGATTTAGACAAACTGGAGGACGAGACAAACCAAAAACGGGATGGGCGCTAACCCGATGGCGCACCACCTAAATAGAAACGGGCTCTGTCCCATATAGAGACAGAGCCCGAAACTCTCATGGAGCCAGTGACAGGAATCGAACCTGCAACCCACTGATTACAAATCAGTTGCGCTACCGTTGCGCCACACTGGCACACTTGGCGCTTTCACGCGAAGCGAGTTAAGAATAAAGGAATTGCGGACGGGGCGCAACAGGCCGCACGGCGTTATACAAATATGCAAAATCCAGCAACAACGCGTACCAGGCCCGTTCATTTCTGTCAGTGCGCCCTCAATCTTAAAACCATTCGCCAGAACGAATAGTTTTAATTACAATTGCTATATATAAAACTATTCGTTCTGGCGAAGGGTTTCGCGATGCTTACTACCAAAGAAGCCGCCGAGCTGCTCGGCATCACTCCGCGCAGGGTGCAGGAGCTCATAAAAAACGGAGCACTTGAGGCCCGCAAGGCTTCTGGTGTATGGCTCATCGACAAAGACAGCGTCGACACGCGACTCCGCTCTGTGACCAAAACGGGGGGACGTCCCCGCCGCGGCCACGGTAAGAGCGAGATCGCGTTCACCCTCATGAACCGCACGTACGAAGTCGCTCAGCTGGTCTACAGTACATCGCGAAAAGACTTTACCCACATCGGTGCCGACATCGATTACGCCCACGCCCCTATTGGAGTATTTGGCCCTAATAGCCCCATATCGCTAGACTCCTTCCGCATCTGGTGGCGCGGCCGCGGTATCCCGCTCGCACGCATTGGGCTAGCCTCCCTGCTTGCAGAAGCCGCAGTCGATGTTCCCGATGAACTCGTCCAGCGAAATCTCGGCCTCTCCTTATCCGACCAGTATTGGATTAGGCCCCAAGGTTCCGGTCTCACCTGGGAGGATATCAACTTCTTCAATAACGCCTTTGATGACGTCTCGCTGTCCATTGCACCCTTTGCCCCAGAGGGAAAAGCGGCTGCCGCAAAGCCCGATAACACCTCGGACGGCAATCTTCAAAAGTACTGGACGTGCGAGGGCGAACGTCGAATTCTGCATAAGGCAGGAGCGCACCTGGACCAGGAACCTTATAACGAGCTGGTGGCGACCGCGCTCCACCGTCGCATCCTAAACGCCTGCGATTATGTGCCTTACTCGCTCGAGGGCACGGGCACTTCCGCCCTGAGCACATGCGATGTCTTCTTAACTGATGAAGAAGAGTATGTCCCTGCGTTCTATGTAAACCAGCACGCAAACGCAGATGAACGGCTAACCGACTACGAGCGATATGTAGCAAACTGCGAGGAGCTCGGGGTGACAGGCGTCAAGGATGCCCTTGACCGCATGATCGTATGTGACGACATCATTGCCAACTACGATCGTCATTGGCGCAACTTCGGCCTCGTGCGAAACGTAAACACGCAAGCTTGCAGACCTGCCCCCATCTTCGATTCGGGCTCATCGCTCTGGTGCAACATATCACTAGAGGAGCTTAGGGCGGGAGAGCACAGTTTTACCAGCGCACAATTTCATTCAAGCCCCGCCAAACAAATGTTGCTCGTCGAGGACATGGGCTGGTTTGACTGCGACAAACTCGAAGGCTTCGTTGACGAGGCAATCGAGATTCTGTCTAAAAACGATGCTCTAGCAGCGAGACTACCTTATCTAAAAGAGGCGCTAACGTGGCGCCTCGAAAGAATGATCGACATCGCTGAATGGAGTTAGCAAGGCAGCATTGCCCCGCCAACTCCCCTACCGTCCGCGCAACGCCTTGAGCTTGGCCAGGGTATCGGGGCTCAGGCGGCTGCCCAGAGTCATCTTGATCTGCGGAGCTTCCTCTGCCTCGTGAACGTCGTTATCGATCTGTTTGATCTCGTCCACCAGCATACGGCTCGATATGCGCGTGACACCCTTGCCCATGACGACGGCCTGTATTGTGCCGTCACTCGATACCACGGAGCACGCGCGGCCTTCCTCGCGCGCCTCGATGCAGAGCTTCTGCACCACGGTATCGGCAGAGACGCCCGTCGGTGAGAACTCGATACGCACGCCGCGGGCCGGCAGGTTGGGGCGCTCGCTGGAGATATTGCCCGCGCCGTCGAACACGACTACGGCCTCGTAGCGGCCCTGGGCAAACGCCGCCACGTCGTTGATGAGCGCAGTGCGCGCCATATCGTGGACGTCACTGGAATACGGATCGTCGGAATGGTCGTACACGAGCTTTTCGTAGCGCGGCGTGCAGTGGATCACGTTGTAACCGTCGACCACCAGCAGCTCGGGCTTATTGGAGTGCACCGTCGAGACTGGGTCGGCGATGGCCTGCGCAAACGCATTGCCGCCCACGCCATAGGTCGCGGCCGAAACAATCGGCTTGGCCGAGCCCTCGCCAAAGCGCTTGGCCTTGGACTTGGCGCGGTTCTTCTTGGACATGCGCTACTCCTCCCCCATGAGCTCGCCGGCATTGCGGCGCAGCCATTCAAAGCACAGCGCCGTGGTCGCCTGGGCAACATTGAGGCTCTCGGTCATGCCGCGCTGGGGAAGCTTGGTCAAAAAGTCGCACTTCTCGAGCACCAGGCGCGAGATGCCGTCGCCCTCGGAGCCCATGACGAGCGCAACGCGGCCCTCGAAGGGAGCGTCCCAGCAGCTGCCCTCGGCGTGCTCGGAGGCGCCACCCACCCAAAAGCCAGCGGCCTTGAGGTCATCGAGCGCACGGGCGATATTGGGAACCTGTGCGATGGGCAGATGCATGACGGCGCCGGCAGAAGTCTTGTAGCTGCCCACGGTCACGCCGGCGGCACGCTTGTTGGCGATGATGACGCCGGCCGCGCCCACAACCTCGGCGGAGCGCACGATGGCGCCAAAGTTGCCGTCGTCAGTCACGTGGTCGAGCACCACGACAAGTGCCGGGCCCTCGCCTGCGCGGTCGAGAATATCGGCGACATCGGCATAGGGGAAGTTGCCAACCTCGAGCGCAATGCCCTGGTGAGCGCCATGGCTCGACAGCGCATCGAGCTGCGCGCGCGGCACATACTTAATGCGGACGCCCGCGGCGTTGAGGTCGTCGACCAGGCGCGACAAGGCAGCATCGCGCTCCCCGCCCTTGGCGATGAGTGCGCACTTGATGGGAAAACCAGTGCGCAGCGCCTCGGCGGCAGCACGACGACCTTCGATAAACTCGCCCTTGGGAGCCTGGACAACGTCGCGGTTGCGATCGCGCTGCGGACGTGCGGCCTGGGTGCGATCGCGCTGGCCCTTGGAAGCGGCAGAGCGATCATTGCGGCGAATCGGACGCGAGCCAGAAGCAGCCTGCTTGCCTCCACGCGATGCACGCTTGCGATTGTCGGCCATAAAGCGGCCTCCTTTAAATACTTTTCAAACAGGACAAAAGAAGCGACCGCTTAAGACGAATAGCTCAAGCGGTCGGTACGGGTTTTCCAAGTGCCCGAGATTGCCGTGAAAGAGGAGCGACGCGTACTTGAGTACGCGAGCGACGGTTTGAACGGCAAGGTCGGGTGCTTGGGAAACCCGCGGGGATTAGAGAGATTTGATACGGGTGCCGGCGGCGGTATCCTCAATGGTGAGGCCCAGGTCCTTGAGCTGGTCGCGGATGGCGTCGGCCAGATCCCAGTTCTTGGCGGCACGGGCCTCGGCGCGGGCCTCGAGAATCTTGGCAGCAGCCTCGTCCACGTCGTCGCCCGTGTAGGCGACCAGGCCGGCGGCAACGCCTAGCAGACCCAGCGGCAGCTCTACCTTGGGCTCGGGGAGCTCAACGCCAAACGTATCGAGCAGCTCGGCCAGCGTGTCGGCGGCGGCAAGCGCGGCGGCCTTGTCGGCAGCATCGCCCGCCTGCTCCAGGTACTGGTTGCACTCGGTCACAAAGCCAAAGACGGCACCCATGGCACCGGCGGTGTTAAAGTCGTCGTCCATGCACTCCTTAAAGGCGGCGCGGGTCTCGGCGGCCTTGGCGGCAAACGCCTCGGCGGCAGCCGCATCGGCATCGGCCGTCGCATGGTTCGCGGCCCAACGCAGGTTCTCGACCGTACCGGCGATACGCGTGAGCGAGTTCTCGGCACCCTCCAGGCGCTCCCAAGAAAAGTCGAGAGGTGAGCGATAGCTCGTCTGCAGCATCAGCAGGCGCAGGGCGGCAGCGGAGTGCTGCTCGAGGACCTCGGCCAGCGTAAAGAAGTTGCCGAGCGACTTGGACATCTTCTCGCCGTCTACCAGCAGCATGCCCGTGTGCATCCAGGTGTTGGAGAAGCCCTGGTGCCAGGCGCAGGTGGCCTGGGCGCACTCGTTCTCATGATGCGGGAAGGCAAGGTCGGAGCCACCGCCGTGGATGTCAATCGGGGTGCCCAGGTAGCGGTGCACCATGGCGGCGCACTCGGTGTGCCAACCGGGACGCCCCTCGCCCCAGGGGCTCGGCCAGCTGGGCTCGCCGGGCTTGGCGGCCTTCCACAGGGCAAAGTCGAGCGGGTCGTTCTTGTCCTCGTTCTCCTCGATGCGCGCGCCAACCATAAGGTCGTCGATGTTGCGGCCCGAGACCTGACCATAGTTGGGATCGCTGCGCACGGCAAAGTACACGTCGCCGTTATCGGCGGCGTAGGCGTGGCCCTGCTCGATGAGCGTCTTGATCATGGCGATCATGGGGCCGATCTCCTTGGTGGCGCGAGGACGCACATCGGGATCGAGCACGTTGGCGGCGCGCATAACGCCGATAAACTTGTCAGAGAACTCCGTCGCAACCTCGGCGGCGGTACGGCCCTGCTCGTTGGCGCGCTTGATGATCTTGTCATCGACATCGGTGAGGTTCTGGGCAAACGTGACCTCGTAGCCGCTCGCGATGAGCCAGCGACGAATCACGTCAAAGCTGATGAACGTGCGGGCATTGCCGATGTGGATGTTGTCGTAGACCGTGGGGCCGCACACGTACATGCGGACCTTGCCGGACTCGATGGGCTGGAACTCTTCCTTTTTATGGGTAGCGCTGTTATAGATACGCATTCGTTACTCCTTAACGGTTTTCTGTAGCAGGCAGACGGCCCAGGCGCCGATTCCCTCGCCCTGGCCTTCCCAACCGAGCTTTTCGGTCGTAGTGGCGGCGACGCCCACGTTTTCGACGTCAACGCCCAGGGCATGGGCAAGGTTGGCGCGCATGGCATCGCGGTGCGGGGTGATCTTGGGTTGTTGACAGGCAATGGTGCAATCGGCATCGACAAACTCGAAGCCCAGCTCGCGCGCATAGCCCATCACGCGAGCGAGCAGCACCATCGAATCAGCACCCTCATAGGCGGGGTCGGTATCGGGGAATAGCTTGCCGATGTCTCCCCCGCGGCAGGCGCCCAGAATGGCGTCGGCCAAGGCGTGCGCGAGCACATCGGCATCCGAGTGGCCCAGCAGGCCGCGCTCGTAGGGAATGTCGACACCGCCGATGATACATCGACGCCCCTCCACCAGACGGTGGACGTCGTAGCCATGGCCAATGCGCAGGTTACTGAACATGGGGAAGGTCCTCTCCCTCGGCCATGCGGCCAAGCAGAATCGCGGTTACGGGACGCAGGTCCTCGGGCACCGTCACCTTAAGGTTATCGCGCGGGCTCTGGACGCAGCGGACGCGCCCACCCATGCGCTCGACCAGCGACGAATCATCGGTGCCGATAAAGCCCTCGGCAATGGCTGCAGCATGGGCGCGCTTCATAGCATCGACGCTAAAGATCTGCGGCGTCTGCGCTGCCCAGTAGAGCTCACGCGGCGGCGTCTCGACGATATTGTCGCCATCGACGATCTTGAGCGTGTCGATCGCGGGCTGGCCGCACACGACACCGTCGAGCGAGCGGTCGCTCACGAGCACGTCGATAGCGTGGTCGATGGCCTCGGTCGTAATGAGCGGACGGGCGCCGTCGTGGATAGCGACATATTCGAAACCCGCCGGCACCGCGTGCACGCCGGCGCGGGTGGAATCCTGACGAGTATCGCCGGCATCGGCAAAGCTGATGGGCGTGTCATAGTCAAACGGGTCGATAGCCAAGCGGCGCATCTCGGCACGGCGCTCGGCAGGGCAAACCACGACGATATGGCCGACCTTGTCGCTACGATCGAACGCGCGGATGGACCAGCTCATGAGCGGACGGCCCGCCACGTTAACGAGCTGCTTGCCGCCGGGATTTCCAAAGCGCTGGCCGCTGCCGCCGGCAACGACCACGGCGCATACGGGCGCCATTATGCGTTCCCCTGTTTGGTGCCCTTCATGCGGTACAGCGAGTCCGCAAGAATGGCAGGGTTGTTGACGCCAAAGTCGCCCAAGCGCTCCGGATCCTCGCTGATGTCATCCATGAGCTCCTGCAGCGAGCCGTACTCGTCGACGATCTTCTCGGCCACGCCGTCGCGCACGACGGACACGCGCGAAAGCGTGCGCAGGCCCAGCGGCGTCATGACGGAGTCCTCGTCCAAGTCGTCATAGCCCAGAACTGCCGCCACGTGCTGCGGGTCGGACAGGTCCTTAGGCGTCATACGGGCAAGCTCAGCGCGAATCTTCTCGGCGTTGGCCTCAGAGGAATCGCTTGCGTAGTCGCGGATCATCAAGTCGTATTCGGTATCCATGCTGGAGCCCGCGAGCTGCTCGAGCTGCATCTGCACGAGCTTGCCCTGGTTACCCAGCTTGACGATGCAATCCTTAAGCTCGGTCTTTGCCTGTTGCATGATCTCGAAACTCGAGAAGATGCCGGTGATGTCGGCGAGCGTGACGTAGTCGTCGAGCTCAAGGGCCGTCAGGCGCAGCAGGGAGCGATCGAGCGACTGACGGGTAGTCTGGAGCGTGGCGACGAGCTGGTTGACCGAGCTCATGATGGTGGTGACGGGCTGGATCTCGTAGCTCTTGCCGTGGACGTACACGTTGACGACGGCACGACGAGCCGAAACCGAGATCACGATGGCGTCGGTGAGCACCGACATGCGAGCGGCAGTACGGTGACGCATGCCCGTCTCACTCGTGGCGAGCGAGGGATCGGGATTGAGGTGGAAGTTGGCACGCAGGATCTGGGTGAGGTCGCCATCGATAACGATGGCACCGTCCATCTTGGAGAGCTCGAACAGGCGGTTCGAGGTAAACGAAATGTTGAGCGGGAAGCCGTCGTTACCGGCGGCGAGCACGTTTTCGGTGTCGCCGACGCAGATAAGGGCGCCCAGGTGACCGGCAATGATCATGTCGAGGGCGGTGCGGATCGGCTGACCGGGGGCAGTCAGGCGGATGGCCTGTTCCATACGCTTTTGCAGCTCGTTCTTATCCAAGGCATCGCTCCCATCGTATACGCTCCATAAACGTCAATAAGTTTCTCACGGTTTGCCCCTGTGACGCCCGCAAAATCCGATGCTTACAGAATGAGCGAACACAGCTGAGAGCCCCAATCCAAATGAGCTGCTTATGTGGTAGCATCGGGATTCGCATAAATGAGGGAGTAGTCGCGTGATCGGGTTCGCCTCCGGTGGCGCGGCAAGTCAACACACTGGCCGATGCGGCCTGGCTTGCCTTAATGAACGAGACTCGTGGCTGTGCGCGCAACGCGTACGCCACGAGTCTTTTTTGTTACTCCCCCAAGAGGTACACGCGGGCCCGCCCGCAGAGAGGGAGCCAGACTATGGGACTCGCAGAGCTCGTGTTGCTCGCCGTTGGCCTTTCGATGGACGCCTTTGCCGTATCCATCTGCAAGGGCCTTGGCATGAAGAAGATCAACCTTAAGGTCGCCGTAGTGCTCGGCCTGTTCTTTGGCGGCTTCCAGGCAGGCATGCCCGTGATCGGATGGGCGCTTGGCAGTCAATTCATGAGCATCATCGGCCCCATCGACCACTGGATCGCCTTTATCCTTTTGGCCTTCATCGGCAGCAAAATGCTGTGGGAAGCCTTTACCGAAGACGAGGATGAAGACGACGGCAAGGATGCCGAGAAGATTGAACTGGGCGAGTACCTGATCCTCGCCATCGCCACCTCAATCGACGCCCTGGCCGTGGGCATCTCGTTTGCCGCGCTCTCGGTTGACATCGTGCCCGCTGTATCGCTTATCGGCGTCACAACGTTTATCTTCTCCGTCGCCGGCGTAGCGATCGGCCACACCTTTGGCGCGCGCTACGAAAAACCCGCCACCATCGTGGGTGGCGTCGTGCTCATCCTTATCGGCCTCAAGATCCTGCTGGAACACTTGGGTTTTTTGGTGCTGTAAAACACCCTTCAAAACTAAACGTCCGTATGAGGTCTCATGCAGAGTTTTGCATGAGCCTTTTCATGCAGACTTTTGCATGTCATACTAGGATGCAAAAGTCTGCACGTTAGGAGATTGCCATGGATACCCTTCCCATCACCACGCCGCGCCAAGCCGGCATCTACGTGCGTCAGGCGCGCGAGGCGCAGGGGATCACCCGTGCCGCCCTCGCTAAAAAAGCCGGTGTTTCGGAACGCCTGCTCGCATCGCTCGAGCTGGGAGATGCCACGGGCATTCGGCTCGACAAGCTGCTGGCAGTTTTCGGTGCTCTTGGACTGGCGCTCGCCGCTCAAGGGGATATAGGCGAAACGAAAAATGAGCAACCAGTCGACGCCCCGCATGCTGATCAACCTTGCAGCACCTCCAGACGCCATCACGCCCAACGTCTTCATCATCGCAACCGTCGCAGCACAACCATTCCGGCTCTTGCAGATGCCCCCTTTACATCCGCACTCTACGACGAGGTCTTCGCCGATTTCGCCATGTCCAATCTCGGAGTCTCGATTGCCACAAACGCATCTAGCCAAGCCATGCCCGAAGGGAAATAGCCAATGGCCAGAACATCACTTCGGACCATTATTTGCGGCGTGCCTGCTGGAACGCTCACGCAAGATGAGAACGGTCTTATCAGCTTTACCTACGATCATGACTATGACGGGCCAGCCCTATCGACCAACATACCCGTATCGAATCGCACATACGGACAACAGGCCATGAATCCGTACCTGTTTGGCCTTCTACCCGACAGCGAGGACCAACGAAAAGCGATTGCCGCCGAATTCGACGTTAGGCCCAACAATCCCGTTGCGTTGCTCAGCCATATCGGACTCGACTGTCCGGGCGGCGTGCAGTTTTGTGCCGAAGAAGATACCGACGCCGTCCTGCATCGCGCTGGCGAATACCGCCCTATAGACAACCACGAAATTGCTCTTCGTCTCAAGTCGATCAGAGATGACCGCGATGCATCGTGGATGGGTCTAGATGAAAGTTGGTCACTTGGAGGCAACCAGGGCAAGTTCGCGCTCGCGTTCATAAACGGCCGCTGGTGCGAATGCATGGGCTCCTCGCCCACGACACATATTTTCAAAAATGGCGTTATCGGATTTAAACTCGAGGCTCTCAATGAGTTTGTCTGCATGAAAAGCGCCCAGCGCGCCGGTATCGCAACGGCAAACGTCGAATATCGTATGTTTGAGGACGAACCCGCCCTCATTGTTGAGCGCTATGACCGCATGAAAGTCAAAGACGGGACAATCAGGCGTCTACATCAAGAAGACCTCTGTCAGGCACTTGGGGTGATGCCCGCCCAAAAGTACACGGCAGACGGCGGCCCGACCACACGCGACATTCAAGAGCTCCTCGTAAATACGAGCCACCATCAACTTAACCTGTATCTGTTTACGCAGATACTGTTCTTCAACGCCATTATCGGCGCACCGGATGCGCACGCGAAAAACTATTCCCTGCTCCTTGGAAACGACGGCACAGCCATGATGGCTCGAATGTACGATGTCGCGTCGGGTTTGGCGTATGAGCGCATGCGCCGCCGGGCGCGCCTCGCCATGAGCGTTGGCGGCGAAAATCGTGTGGGGCGAATCGGTCCAGGCGCTATCCGCCGATACCACGGCATGGGCGATCCCGCGCTGGAGGCGGCGCTTACCGATGCCGGGCTATCCGAGAAGTTTTGCTTTGCGACCATGATGGACCTCGCCTACGAGGTACCCATTTGCATGGAAGAGGTCATGGACGAATACGCCGACCTGCCCGGCATGGCGGACCTGCGCGAGCATATGCTCGGCCCCGTCCGCGAAAACTGCCAGCGCACCCTCGACCTCATCAGGGCAGAAATGGACTAGGTGACCGTAATTTCGCAATTATCAAACAAAAGAGGGGGGGCACCCGTCGCAAACGCTCGAATGCCCCCTCTCGTAATGTCATTTGCAATCCGCTAGCACGTGACTCGGACTGCTGCTAGCGCAACCTTTACGCGGCAAGGCGCTTGAGGACGTCGATGAGCAGCTCGTAGAAGCGCTCGGCAGAAGCGAGCTCCATGCTCTCGTCCGGGGTGTGGACATCGGAGAGCGTCGGACCCACGGCGATGGCGTCCAGGCCGTGCAGGGCCTCGGCAAACAGGCCGCACTCAAGGCCGGCGTGAATGGACTCGATGCGCAGCTCGGAGCCAAAGAGCTCTCGATAGCTCTCGACAAAGACTTCGCGGACCGGCGAATGCTCGGCATAGCTCCAGCCGGGATACTCAAACTCAAACTTGGCGTCGAAGCCCAGGACATCGGCCAGCGTCTGCAGACGGTCCTTGAACTCGTTCTGCAGCGAGGTGATCGAGGAGCGCGGGGACAGCATGATCTTGACCTGGTCGTCAGAAGTGGCAACCACACCGATGTTGGAGGAAACCTCGACGGAGCCGTCGGTGGCGACGTTGCGGCGAATCACGCCGTTAGGGGCAAGACGCAGGGCGCGGATGAGGGCAAGCGCGGACTTCTGGTCCATGGCCTCGACCTCGGCGTCGTCGGCAATCTCGACGGTGCAGGCAAAGCCGGGGTCGAAGACCTCGAGCTCGGCAGTGACGTCGGCGATGATGCTCTTTGCAATCTGGGCCGCGGCCTCGGCGGCAGCGTGGTCGGCGTAGACCAGAACAGCCTTGCACTCACGGTTGATGGCGTTGTCCTTGGTGCCGCCGTTAAAGCTAACGATGGCGGGCTCGCCGGCAACCATCAGGCGGTCGATGATGCGGGCCATGATGAGGTTGCCATTGCCGCGCTCCAGGTGGATATCGCTGCCGGAGTGACCGCCCAGCAGGCCGGAGATGTCGAGCGTGAGGGTGCAACCGGTCTTGTGCTCGCGCACGATCGGGCAGGTGTAGGTAACGACGACGCCGCCGGCGCAGCTGACGGTGGCAACGCCCTCTTCCTCGGAGTCAAGGTTAATCATGGTGCGGGCGCTAATCTGGGACTTGTCGAGCGTCTCGGCGCCGACCAGGCCAGTCTCCTCGTCGGTGGTGAATACGCACTCGAGGGCGGGGTGAACGATCGAATCGTCATCGAGAACAGTGAGCATCAGAGCGACAGCGATACCGTTGTCGGCACCCAGGGTGGTACCGTTGGCGGTGAGGACGCCGTCCTTGACGACCAGGTCGATACCATCGGTCATAAAGTCGTGCTCAACGGAGCCCAACTTGTCGCACACCATATCGATGTGGCCCTGCAGCATCACGGTCGGGGCATTCTCGGCACCGGCAGATGCGGGCTTGCGAATGATGACGTTGTAGACCTCGTCCTGATACACATCGAGGCCGCGCTCCTTGGCAAACGCGACCAGGAAATCGCTGATGCCCTTCTCATTGCCAGACCCACGGGGGATCGCGCTGACCTCCTCAAAGAAATGGAACAGCTGGGCGGGCTCATAGCCGGTGATCTTGTAGTCCATGGTGCCTCCTTGGCGCAACTGGTTAGACAGTAAGATATGCGACTTGTATATTCCCAGACTTTGCGTGCATAAACCAGTCGAAAACGCCGAGCGCCCTTGCATCATCGGCTAACGGTGAGGAAACGCCACTTTATCAAGGTAAAGCAAGCTAGACGGGCCGTGCAGAGGGAACGTTGGACCCCCCAACCAACCTCAACGCCTGTTGAACATTAATGCATACACCATTGGTATGTTTAATAAGATTCTTGTCCTCCGTCACGACGTAATCGGCATCAATGCGATTGGCGACGCCCAGCATCAGGTCGTCCTCAAAGTCATTGTGGTGGTACTTGAACACAAAGGAGTCGAAGACCTCGTCTGCACCGACCGGGGCGATGAGGGCTAGCTCGCGCATCTGTCGAACGCATGCCCAGGCCGTTTCGTCTGCCGCCGCAATGGCGTTATCGCTCAGTGAGCCAGTCTTTCTTCGGCACTCCTGCTTGATTGCCGCCGAGACAAGATATGAAACGTCTTTGACCGAAAGCGACGAGGCAAACAGGGCAATCCGCTCCGAGGCGTCGGCAATCTCGATCAGACGGACGACATTTGCCGTACGGTCGGACCTGCCAGAAAAATAATCCATCCATACGTTGGTATCGATTAACAGCTTGAGGACGCCTTCTGTGCTCATAGTTCCACCCACTCGGGATAGCGCTCCGCCATGGCCTCCTCATAGAGATCGTCATAGTCTCCCGAGAACTCAGGGATGGGGATGCCGTATTTGAGGCACGAATCGCGAACGATATGGCTGCCTTGCGCGGCCCTTGACTCCATGCGCCGGGGCTCCACTCCGTCAGAAACCGGAGCCGCCGCGTCTCCCTTCGAGGGCATGCGTCCGTTAACGACCAGATACTCCCAAAGTGTCCGAACGGCTTGTGACGGCGTCATGCCAATATGAGTCAGGACGGCGTCTCCCGCCTCTTTGAGCTGGCGATCTATACGCACGTTCATCTGAACTGGCCGCGTGTCGAGTATTGACGTAGGCATATCAGCTCCTTTGCTATACTATATCTCGGTTTTAGTATAGCACGGCAGATTGAAGCGCATTTCAATAGAAATGAGGGCGCTTCCTTATCGGAAACGCCCCCGTTATACAAGGTATGTTTAATCCCTACAGCGCACCAGAGCCGGCTTGCATCATGCCGCCGGGGCCCGAGGTCACGCCGCCTCCCACAGGAGCAGCGTTGCCGGTGTGCGGTGCCGCCGGAGCGGTATCGCCCCCGAGCGCACCCGCCGGACGCGGTGCCGGGATCTCGCCCGTGCCGTGGCTAAAGACAAACTTGCCATCGGCCACGTCGCACAGGACGGTATCGCCCTCGCCCCACTCGCCAGCCAGCAGTTCCTCGGACAGCGGATCCTCGATGAGCTTTTGGATAGCACGGCGCAGCGGACGCGCGCCGTTGGTGAGGTCGGTGCCCTCGGCCACGATCTTGTCATAGGCCGCATCGGTGAGCTTGATATTCATGCCGTTTGCGATCAGGCGCTGACGCAGGTCGTCCACCAGCAGGTGAGCGATCTTGGTCAGGTTCTCGCCCGAGAGCTTCTGGAACACCACAATGTCGTCGATACGGTTGAGCAACTCGGGGCGGAACAGGCGCTTGAGCTCACCCATCGCACGACCCTTGATCTCGCTCGACGTAAGACCCTGCTCACCGGTGGTGCCAAAACCGACGCTCGCATCCTGCGCGATCTCGCGGGCACCCACGTTGGACGTCATGATGATCACGGTATTGCGGAAGTCGACCGTCTTGCCCTGGCTATCGGTCAGGCGGCCCTCCTCCAGCACCTGCAACAAAATGTTGAAGATGTCGGGGTGCGCCTTCTCGATCTCGTCGAACAGCACGACCGAGTACGGGTGACGACGAACGGCCTTGGTAAGCTGACCGCCCTCGTCGTGGCCCACGTAACCCGGAGGGCTACCGATGAGCTTGGAGACCTCGAACTCGCTGCCGAACTCCGACATATCGAAGCTGATGAGTGCATCCTTGCTGCCAAAAAGGTACTCGGCGAGCGTCTTGGCGAGCTCGGTCTTGCCCGTGCCGGTGGGACCCAGGAAGATAAAGCTGCCGCCGGGGCGACGCGGATCCTTGAGCGGCGAGCGGCTGCGGCGCACGGCCTTGGCAACTGCCTCGACAGCCTCATCCTGACCGATGATGCGCGTCTTGAGCACGCTTTCGGTTTGCAGCAGGCGACGGCTCTCGCTCTCGGTGAGCGAGGAAACCGGCACGCCCGAGGTCACGGACACGATGTCGGCAATCTGACTCACGTCGATGGTGAGCGGGCTGGCGTCGAGCTCGGCGGTCCAAGCGGCCTTGGCCTCGGCGAGCTCAATCTCGGCGGCCTTCTGCTGCTCAGTGATCTCGGCGGCCTTGTTCATGTCGTCGCTCTCGGTGGCCTCCTGCGCGGCGGCCTTGAGCTCCTCTATGCGATGCTCGGCCTCACGCACCGGCTCGGGCGCGCGATTCGCGGCGATGCGAGCGCGGGCACCGGCCTCGTCGATGAGGTCGATGGCCTTATCGGGCAGGAAGCGATCCTGTATGTAGCGGTTGGAAAGGTTCGCGGCGGCCTCGATAGCACCCTGCGTATAGCGCACATGGTGGTGCTCCTCGTAGCGCGGCTTGAGCGCGGTCAGGATCTTAACCGTGTCCTCGACGCTCGGCTCCTCGACATCGATGGTCTGGAAGCGACGCTCGAAGGCCGGATCCTTGGTGAGGTACTTGCGGAATTCCTCGGCCGTGGTGGCGCCGATAATCTGGAAGGCACCGCGCGCAAGCACGGGCTTGAGCATGGAGCTCGCGTCGATGGAACCCTCGGCAGAACCGGCACCGATGATGGTGTGCATCTCGTCGATAAACAGGATGACGTCATCGGCTTCGGTGGCCTCCTGGATCACGTTCTTGAGGCGCTCCTCAAACTCGCCGCGATACTTGGCACCCGCCACGAGGCCCGGCAGGTCGAGCGTCCAGATATTCTGGTTCATGAGGTTCTCGGGCACGTTGCCGGCTGCAATCTGCTGAGCCAGGCCCTCGACGATAGCCGTCTTGCCCACGCCGGGGTCGCCCAGAATGAGCGGGTTGTTCTTGGTGCGGCGCGAAAGAATTTCCATCATACGCTGGACTTCCTTTTCGCGACCAATTACAGGGTCGAGCTCGCCGTCGCGCGCCTTCTGCGTGAGGTTGGTCGCGAACTGCTTAAGCGTATCGGTGCCACCCCCCTTTTGCTGAGAGGCATCCGAGCCGCTAAAGAACGGCAGGCCCGCACCGGGACGACCAGCACCGGCGCCGGCGAGCGGACGCTTCTTGTCCTGGTCCTTGGCGGTGAGTTTCTCGATAGCCTTTTTGATGGAGGCGGACGACACACCCAGGCGCATGAGGATGTCCATGGCCATGCCGTTGCCCTCTTCGACGATGCCGATCAGCAAGTGCTCGGTCGACACGTAGGTCTGGTTGTTCTCGCGCGCCACGCGGAAGGAGCGCTCCATCACGCTAATGACGAGCGGCGTAAAGGCGAGCTTGGCCGCCTCGGTCTCCTCACTGGGCTCGGGAACCGTGGTCTGGACCTCTTTGAGCGTGTCCATGATGTCATCGTAGGAGATATCGAGCGAACGCAGTGCCTCGGCGGCAATGCCCTCGTCCTCCTTGGCAAGCGCGAGCAGCAGGTGCTCGGTACCCACCTTATTTGAATGAAGATCGAGCGCCTCTTGCTTGGCCATGGACATGACCTTACGCGCACGATCGGTAAAACGGTCTAACATGCTAGTTCCTCTTAGACGAGCTAGTTTTTTCAAACGCAAAGCGCCGCCCCGCGGCAGCGCTTTGGTCTCTTTACCCATATGGAGTATATGTTAACCGTTGGGACCTTTCCCACCCGTAGCCGCGTGACAACGTCTACAAAAAAGGAATCGCTCGGGTCCATTTGACGGTTTGGTTTTGAGCTGCTGTCTAGCAGGCGGGCTCGGCGTCCATGCCCTCGGAAATGTTGGCAACCTCCTCGGCAGTGGGAGCGCCCGGCATGTGCACGAGTTCCATGTGCGGCTCGGCAAAGACGGTTCCCATGGGGAAGGCGCGGCGGAAGACAAAGCGAGCAATCGGACCGGCCACTAGCAGGTTCCAGGGCAGGGCCATGATAAAGTTGCGCGGGATGTTGATGAACCACATCGTCGGCAGCATCTGCAGGTTTGCAAGCGGGCCGCCGGGCATGTGGAACAGGCCCTCGCACGCACCGTAGAGCGACATGATGATGACCATAGGAACGACCATGCAGGAGCTGACGGCGAGCGTCATGGCAAGCGGCGAGCTCTTGCCCGGCGTGACCAAGTACTTAAAGGCGAAACCCTTGGCGAGCGGGCTGGCGACGAACCAGTCGCAGCACATGGCAAAAATGTAGGCAACGGGGAAGCCGAGCCACGCAGCGGCAACAACCTCGCCGTTGATGGCCCCGTGCTGTAGGGCAACGTTGTAGATGCTCATCCAGAGTACCATGCAAAAGCACATGATAAAGGTGAACAGCAGGCTCTCTCGTTTGTTGATAGGCATAAAGGGCAGATTCCTCTCTGTGTTGTGCCGCGGCGCCACGCAACAAAAACGGGCGGGCAAGATGGAGCTGTTGGAACTTCATCTCGCCCGCCCGTGGTACGCGCGTCTGCGACTACTTATGTGGTGGAACCAGCCTAGCACGAAACGCATGCGCTTCGTAAGCGTTGAGTTTATGAAGATGCAGGGCACCGATAATCCCCCGACCCCCTAAGTTGCGGTGGAATACGGACTGTTTTGACCCTTTAAGCAGCAATTCAGTCCCTATTTCACCGCAACTCATTTGGTGCAAAGTAACATGTCCCCCTTGCACCAATTAGCTGGTGTGGCGCCAGCGAGGGTCGGTGAGGGTGCGCGCCACACCCAGGCCAACAGGCAAAAACGCCACGATGAGCACTGCACGCGCAAACCAGCCGAGCATATTGACCGTGTCGAAGGTGCACATGTAATACATCGAGCGATACAGATACAAACCCGGCACCATAATGACAATCGATGGCACCGTAAGGGCGATGCGTGGGTAGGTGAGCTTGATTTCGGCTAAGCTCGCGAGCAGCCCCGATACCAACGCGCCGGTAAACGCAGCCGCCTCGGGAGGCATGCCCGCACTCAGGCCCAAGAAGGGAAACAGCGTCGGCGCATCGACGAGCGTAAGGCGCAAGGTATTAGACACGGCGCCGATGAGCCCTGCCGCCGCTGCCATCTTTACCGGACTGTTGAACATAACCGAGAAGCCAAATACGCCGATAAAGCTCATCAGTATGCGCAAGAGCGTAAGAGCCAACGGTGAGAGACCAAGCGGGGCGAAGTCATCCGGCGCCAGTCCCACGCACTCGGCAACCATCCAGCCTACGAGGGTCGCCATCACAATAATCGACACAGCATACGAAAGACGCTCGATACCGCTTCGCATGTCGAGCTTAGCGATGTCAAGGCCTGCCGTAATGAGGGGAAAGCCGGGAATCACAAAGAGCATGGCGCCGATATAGCCTTCTTGGTGCGACATTGCCCCCGGTACGACCTGGCCAAGGCCGAGCAATGCCAGCAGATACGAAACGCAAGCGAGCGCAACGCCGATCGTCAGCGCGCTAAACTGGCCAAGGCCCTGCTTGAGAATATGGGAGCGAGCAAAGTTGCCGACACCAGCGCCTACGAATGCGCAGGCCATCTCGATAGGGCCGCCGCCGAGCAAAAAGACGAAGGCGCCGCAAGCACAGGCCGCCGCAAGGCCCTGTTGCCAGGGAGCGTAATCGGGCTTTGAGCTCTCAACGGTCTTGAGCATCTCGTGGTACTCGTGCACGGTAAAACGGCGCCCGTAAATCTCGATTTCCTTTAAGAAGCTCTCCATCATCCAAATGCGATGAGTATTGACCCCCGTTGTGGGTAGGCTGACGACCTCGTTAAAGCAGTGGCCGTCTTCGATGCAGGTGCACTCAAACGACAGAAGACTCAGGTCGACGTGAATCGTGACGCCGAGTACGGCAGCAACACGATTCATGGTATCGCGCACGCGCCAGGCACCTGTTCCGCTTGCCAGCATAAGCATGCCGGTGCGACAGATGATGGATGACTTATCGGTGAGCGGCGCATCGACGGCAAGCTCATCGCCTGCCGTCACGATCTGGCGCCAGTCAGTTTTCATATGAAGCGCGCCGGCACGAGCGCCGTGGTGCATAGGGCCTCTCGAAAGCAGCGAGTCCAGGCGCGAAGACTGTGGGGGCTCCGTTGATTCGCCCTCGTCCTCGTTGGGCTCTTCATCGACCAGATCAAAGGAATCAAGCGGCGCTGGCTCGCGACGATCGATTAGCTCCTCATCCTCATCATCAAAGTAGTTGAACTGATCGAGCATGTCCTCTTCGATTGCACGCTCGCTCGCGTCGTCCATATAGACGCTCCCTTCCTACCGACTAACCCCCATCCTAGGCAGCAACGGCTAAAGGAAACATAAAAGAGACGGCTGTCATGCGAGCCATGTGCGCAATAGCCGTGGGTAGTCGTTTAAGAACGTCCCCAATGACTACCAGTAACTCGACAAGGACTGTCCCCAAGTGCCGGCAGAAAAGGAACGTCCCTAAGTGCCAACCAGGGCAACACCGCAGATAGAGGACGGACAGCGAGCGACGTCCAGGGCGAACAAGTTGGCATGAAAAAGGCAAGGCATAGACCTTCTGGTCATGCCTTGCCTTTTGAATGACAAATTGTCGCCCTGGACGTCGCGCAGCGTCGAGCCGTTACGCGGTTCGTAGAACCGCGTAACTAGTTAGCACATCTTTGCGCCGGCGGGGATGGAAGCGTCGAGCTGGATCAGATTGAGACGCTCCTCGCCCTCCTCCTCGTGGACAGCGCTGATCAGCATGCCGCAGCTGGGAATACCCATCATCTTGCGCGGAGGCAGGTTGGTGATGGCGAGCAAGGTCTTGCCGACCAGGTCCTCGGGCTCGTAATAAGCGTGAATACCGGAGAGGATGGTGCGGTCGGTACCGGTACCGTCGTCGAGCGTAAAGTTCAGCAGCTTCTTGGACTTCTTGACGGCCTCGCATGCCTTGACCTTCACAGCGCGGAAATCGCTCTTGGAGAAGGTATCAAAGTCGACGAACTCCTCGAACAGCGGCTCAACGGCGATCTTGGAGTAATCGAGCGTGGGCTTAAGCGACGTAACGAACGGGCTCGCGGCGTTGCCGGCCTCGGCAGCCTTGGCGGCAGCGGCACCGGACTGGAAACCCTTCTCGGGCTTCATGTGCGGGAACAGCAGCACGTCGCGGATGGAAGCCTGGTTAGTGAGCAGCATGACCACGCGGTCGATACCGATGCCGATACCGCCCGCAGGAGGCATACCGTACTCGAGGGCGCGCACGTAGTCCTCGTCATACTCCATGGCCTCATCGTCGCCGCCGGCCTTCTCGGCCATTTGGGCAGCAAAGCGCTCAGCCTGGTCGACCGGGTCGTTGAGCTCGGAAAATGCGTTGGCGTACTCGTGGCCGGCAATAACCAGCTCAAAACGGTGGGTCAGACGCGGATCGTCCTCAAAACGCTTGGCAAGTGGGCTGACCTCGATGGGGTAATCACACACGAACGTGGGGTTGACGATGGTGTCCTCGCCCAGCTCATCGTAAATCTCGGCGATGATCTTGCCAGCAGTCCACTCGGGCTTGATCTCCAGGCCCTTCTCGCGCGCGGCGGCAGCAAGCTCCTCGACCGGCGTGTCAATGGTGACCTGCTTGCCGAGCACGTCGGAGACGATGTCGGTCATGGGACGGCTGGCCCACTCACCAGAAAGGTCGATGGTCTGGCCCTGATACTCGATGACCTCGGGGTTGCCGATGGCCTTGTTAGCCGCCTTAATGACACCCTGGGCGAGCGCCTTCATGCCCTCGAGGTCGGAGAAGGCACGGTAGGCCTCCATCGTGGTGAACTCGGGGTTGTGGGTAAGGTCCATGCCCTCGTTACGGAAGATGCGGCCGATCTCGAACACGCGCTCAAAACCACCGACAATGCAGCGCTTAAGGTGCAGCTCGGTGGCAATACGCAGGTAGCACTCCTGATCGAGCGCGTTGAAGTGGGTAATGAACGGCTTGGCAGTAGCACCGCCCTGGATGGTCTGCAGGATGGGGGTCTCGACCTCCATGTAGCCGTCGGACTCCATAAAGCGACGGAAGGTGGAGAGAATCTGCGAACGTTTACGGAAGGTCTCGCGAACGTCGTCGTTGGCGATCAGGTCGACATAGCGCTGGCGATAGCGGGTCTCCTTGTCGGAAAGACCGTGGAACTTCTCGGGCAGCGGACGAACGGCTTTGGCAAGCAGGGTCGCGCTCTTAGGGGCAACGGAAAGCTGGCCGCGCTGGGTGCGCACGACCACGCCGGTCACGCCCAGGATGTCGCCCAGGTCGAGGGCCTTGAGCGTATTCCAGGCAGCCTCGTCCATGTCGTTGATGCGGCAGAACAGCTGAATCTCGGCAGTCGCATCGCGCACGACGATGAACATGATCTTGCCCTGACCGCGCTTGGCGACTACGCGGCCGGCGATCTTCACGACGTCCTCGGTGTCCTCGCCATCGGCAAGCTCGGCGTACTTAGTCTCGATATCGGCGACGTAGTCCTCAAGCTCAGAGTGCTCGGGATAGGGGTTCTGGCCTGCCTCGAACAGGGCGGCGCGCTTGGCCAGGCGGGTGGCGCGCTCGTCGTTGAGCGTCGATGCCTGATCGGCGGCGTTCAGGTTCTCTGCCATAAGTTAGCTCCTCAAACTAAAACGCTCCCCAGGATTCGGTCCCAGGGAGCGAAAACATACCTTTACGCGGGACCGTGGTCTAGCGTGCGATCTTGGCGATGGTGTAGACGCGAGTCTTGCCGGAAGGCGTAACGACCTCGACGGAGTCGCCCTCGCCGTGACCGATGATGGCGTGACCGACCGGAGACTCGTTGGAAATCTTGTGCTCGAGCGAGTTGGTCTCGGTGGTACCGACGAGCGTGACTTCCATGACCTCGCCGTTGGGATCAATCAGCGAAACGGTGGAACCGATGGAGACGGTCAGGTCGCCCGTGGTGGCAGCAACCTGAGCGTTGGCGAGGATGGCCTGGATCTCGGCAATACGAGCGGCGTTCTGGGCCTGCTTGTCCTTTGCGGCGTCGTACTCGGAGTTCTCCGAAAGGTCGCCGAACGCGCGGGCTTCCTTGATGTCCTCGACGATCTCCTTGGCGTAATCGCCCTCACGCCAAGCGAGCTCCTCGACGAGCTTCTGGCGGCCCTCAGCGGTCAGTACGATCTGGCTTGCGTCCATACGGATATCTCCCCAACTCTGATCAAACAATCAACTGTCAACAAAACGAAAAAGACCGGCTAGCCTGCGGGCAAGCCGGTCAGGTGCTCACCCCAAAGGGATGGGACTACTCTGCGTCCGCGTCGCTGTCCTCTGCCTGCTTCTTTTTGGCAGCAGCGAGCTTGGCCTCGAGCTCAGCGATCTCCTTGTCCTCCTCGGACTGCTCGACCACGACCTCCTCGGCCTGCTTGGTCTCGGCCTTATCGTCGCCCTCCATACCCTCGCGGATATTCTTGACGGTAGAGCCGAGGGACTTGCCGAGCTTCGGCAGGTTCTTGGGCCCGAAGATAATCAGGACAACGACGAGAATAATGATGAGCTCAGGAGCCCTCAGTCCAAACATGTAGACCTCCACAATACAGCGAGACAAGCTCGAATGAGTATACCGCGGGTATCGCGGTATCACAACACTAGCTAAAAAAAGGGACCGCAAGAAGCGGTCCCTCCTCATACTCTGGTCGGGTTGACTGGATTTGAACCAGCGACCCCTGCGTCCCGAACGCAGTGCTCTACCAAACTGAGCCACAACCCGTTAGCTCGACTATAGTAACAAAGATTTTCGCCGCGTGCTAGAGAAATTTTTATTTCTTTGGCGCGTCGATTTGAACCGTGTTGGGAATAAACTCAGTCGCGCAGGCCCACCAGCCATTTTGCTGGGCAGCATCGGCAAGCCTTTCGACCGTGGCGGCGGTGTCGCAAATGGCAAACGAGCAGGCACCCGATCCGCACACATCTACAGCAACGGTTCCGTCCTGTTTACGCAGCCAGTCGAGGACCGTTTGAATCTGCGACTCCATCTGTGCGGAAATGACACCCAGATTGTTATGGATGAGTGCATATGCCGTCTCGGCATCACCAGCACGCAAGGCAGAAGCTATCGCGCCGGGCTTGTCCGCAGGCACCGGGGCCTCGTCAAAACGTCGATAGGCTTCAATTGTCGAAACGCTTGCCTCGCGCGGCTTGACCAGCACGACGGGCGTCGCGGGCAGCGCGGGGTACTCAGTTGCCAGCACGTCTCCCCCACCTACGTAGAACGCAGGACTCGCGTGCAAAAAGAACGGGACGTCAGCACCAATGCCCCGCGCAATATCGTCGAGCGCTGGGTCGGTGCGATCAATGCCCCAGAGCTCTGCCAAGGCGACAATGACCGCGGCCGCATCCGTCGAGGGGCCGCCCAAGCCGGCGCACAATGGAATGCGCTTCTCAATCGTCACGCAGATGTTTGCCTCGCGACCATAATGCTCGGCCATAGCAACCGCAGCCCGATACGCCGTATTCTTTTGCATGGGAAAATCTGATGCCGGAACCGTCTGGACGGTCAGCGCCTGCGCCGGCGTGACCGTCACGGTATCGGAAAGACCGACGGCCGCCATCAGGGAATCGACCCTGTGGTAGCCGCGGTCATCGCGCTCGGTATGAACCCCCAGGTAGAGGTTAATCTTTGCCGGCGCGGAAAGAGTCAGGGACCGATCGGTCACCGTTAATGCTCCTCGAGCTGATTGCCGAGCGGGGTAAAGATATGCTCGCCGCTCTCGGGGTCGAACAGCTCGACCTGACCGGTGAGGACATCGATATACTGGTAGGACTGACGCGACTTGCGGCCACGACGCTCGTCAACCTCGACAATGAAGACGGCCGGGTGGACGCTCTTGATGGTGCCCATGCGCTCGACGACGCGGGTACGGCCCATGTTGGCCTTAACCTTGACGCGATCGCCCACCATATCGGTCAGCTTCTCGTGGATGTCGTCGACGTGATTGACTTCCATCTCTTCCATGAACAGGGCCTCCAGAAGGTGCAATTCAAAAAGGGGATAATACCCCTAAGATAGACAAAACTCTAATACTATAGCACCCTGCTGCCGCCATACGCAAGTAGCTAAATAAGCCCGGTCCCAAATACGTACCAGACGACAACCTCGCATGACCAGTTGTTACGCGGTTTAGTAAAACCGCGTAACCTAAAGATTGTCGGTGTCCAGGACGATGGTAAATGGACCGTCGTTGACCAAGTCGACTTTCATATCGGCGCCGAAGATGCCATGTGCTACGTGCTCGACGTCCTCGCGAACAAGCGTCAGGAAGTACTCGTAGAGCTCGTTGGCGACATCGGGGGCGCCGGCATCCGTAAACGATGGGCGGCGACCGTGGCGGCAATCGGCGAACAGCGTGAACTGCGACACCACGAGCACCTCGCCGTCGACATCGGCAAGCGCCAAGTTGGTCTTGCCGTTCTCGTCCTCGTTGATACGCAGCCCGCGGAGCTTGCCCCACAGCTTGTCGGCCTCGGCACGTGTGTCGCCGTGACCCACGCCCAGCAGCACCAGGTAGCCGCGCCCAATGCGACCCACGCATTCGCCGTCGACCGTCACGCCGGCGTTGAGCACGCGCTGCACCACCGCACGCATGGCCTACTCCTCGCCCGTCAGCTTGGCGGACAGATGCTCGAGCGCGTGGAAACGGTGGCTGATGGCGTTCTTCTCGTCAGCCGTCAGCTCGGCCATGGTCTTGCCCGGCGTGTCGACCGGCAGGAACAGCGGGTCGTAGCCAAAGCCGTGATCGCCGCGGCCCTCGTGTGCGATAACGCCCTCGCAGGCGCCCTCGCCATAGGTGACCAAACCGTCCGTGTCGATGAGCGCGACGACGCTCATAAAGCGCGCGGTGCGATCCTCGTCGGCCACGCCATCCAGATTCACGAGCAGCTTGGCATTGTTGGCGGCGTCGTCGCCGTGAACGCCCGCGTAGCGCGCGCTATACACACCGGGCTCACCGTCCAGCGCGTCGACGACCAAGCCCGAATCGTCGGCAATGGCCATAAGACCCGTCTCCTCGACCGCAGCCTGCGCCTTGATGATGGCGTTCTCCAAAAACGTCGTGCCGTTTTCCTCGGGATCCTCAAAATCGCCCAGCTGGCCGAGCGCCACAAAGCGCACCTCGGGCATGACCTTGCCCAAAATGGCCTCGATCTCGGTGAGCTTATGGGCGTTGCCCGTTGCCACGACGATGGTCGCCGCCGGGTCGAGGGTGTCGATGTCAATCTTCTCAAGTGCCATGACTGGCCTCCTTGTCTCTAAAGCAATGCCGAGCCGAGGGCAACGAGGGACTCCGCCTCTCCCCTCTCAATCAACGGCAGTCTTGTGTCCAGACGTCTCCACAGGTAAAACCTACCAAAATAAACCTGTCCCTTTTTGGCAGGTTAGGCGATGGCTTGGCGCTGAAGCTCGATGAGCTCGGCGATACCCTTGTCGCCCAGGTCGAGCAGGGCGTTGAGGCGCTTGCGGTCAAAGGGCGCCTGCTCGCCGGTGCCCTGGAGCTCGATCATCTCGCCGGTGTCGGTGGCGACGAGGTTCATGTCGACCTCGGCGTGACTGTCCTCGGAATAATCGAGGTCAAGCAGCGTATTGCCGTCGACAACGCCCATGGAGATGGCAGCCACCTGGCCGATAAGCGGGATGCGCTCGATCTTGCCCGCCTCGACCCACATGGCGAGGGCGTCGTGCAGCGCCACCCAGGCGCCGGTGATGCTCGCTGTACGCGTGCCGCCATCGGCCTGAATCACATCGCAGTCGACGGTGACGGTGTACTCGCCGAGCGCCTTCATGTTGACGACGGTACGCAGGCTGCGGCCAATGAGGCGCTCGATCTCCATGGAGCGACCCTTGCGGCTGGCGTGCTCGCGCTTGCAGCGCTTGCCGGTCGACGCCGGCAGCATGGCGTATTCCGCAGTCACCCAGCCGGCCTTAGCTCCCTTTCGCCAGCCCGGCACGCCCTCCTCGATAGTGGCGGCGCACAGCACGCGCGTGTCACCGAACTCGGCCAAACACGAGCCGTGGGCGTGCTTCATGACGCCACGGGTGAGCTTAACGGGGCGCAACTCGTTGGCGGCGCGATCGTTGGCGCGGTTGACCTGCATGTACTCCATAGAAATTTCCTTTCGGCAAAAGATGTGGCGAAGGCTTTGGCGGCTGCCTTACATCTATTTCAGCTCATCGATATCGATATGTTCGATGCTCTTGAGCGGCTGACCAAAGATAAAGCTGCCCGCCACCGCAAACTCGGCAATGTTGTCAGACGTGGTGGCAAAGCGATGCTGCGGCTCGGCTGCGTCGCCCGCCAGCTGCTCGCGGCGCGTGAGAATATCGGTCAGCTCGCGCGTGGTCTCCTCGGCGGAACTCACCACGCGCACTCCGGGACCCAGCGCATGGCGAATAGGCCCCACGAGCAGCGGGAAATGCGTGCAGCCGAGTACCACGGTATCGATGCCACGATCGTGCAGCGGCTCGACTGTGGCGCCAACCAGCGCGCGAACGGCTGGCGTATCAAAAATATCCTCGTTCTCGAGCCACTGCTCCTGCAGATGCGCGCCCGAGGCGAGCTCGTGCTCGACGACCTCGACAAAGCTCGAAGCCGGGCAGCCATACACATCGACACCAGCATCCAAATCCTGGATGGCGCGCGTGTAGGCGCCCGAGCGAATGGTGAGGTTGGTGGCGAGCACGCCCACGCGACGCGTACGCGTGCTGTTGATGGCGGCGCGCGCGCCCGGGGCGATCACGCCGATCACGGGAACGTCGAGCACTTGCTGAGCCAAACGCAAGGCCGCGGCGGTCGCCGTGTTGCAGGCGATGACCATGATCTTAACGTCGTGCCTCGATAGCCAGCGGCCCGCCTGCAGCGCAAACGAGCGAACCTCGTCCTCGGTGCGGGTGCCATAAGGGCAGCGCTTAGTGTCACCGAAATAGTAGACGGACTCGTGCGGAAGTGCCGTTGCGATCGCGCGCGCGACCGTCAAGCCGCCCAGGCCCGAGTCGAACACGCCGATTGGACGCGTGTCCCCGGCCATATTATCGATATCGGACATTACCTCACCAGATTCTCTCTCGAAAAATGCGACCAATCGTGATGCGTCGCGCTACGAACGGGCTGCGACCAGCAGCTCGGCCGTTGCCACCCAACCGTCGACAATCTTGCCGCGCGTAATATAGGCATTGTCGCAGGCGTCCAAGAACTCCGGGGCACCGGCGCTCGTCAGGCCATTCTCGACTAGGCAGAACGTGCCCACGTGATCGGCCATGTAGAAGTCGGACTCGGAGTCGCCGAGCGCGAGCGTCTCCTCGCGCTCGATCCCTAGGTGCTCGCAGAAGCGCGCAATGGCGACGCCCTTGTTGAGACCCGCGGGGTTGATGTTGAATGCGCGACCGTCCTCGACGCGATCGAGCTCGAGCGTCGTCGGCTTGGACAGGTGAGTCAGATGGCCGTTGCAAGCCCAGATCAGACCGCAGCCGGCCTCGTCCAGGATGGCCTGAACTTCATCGTCGGGCACATCGCCGCGCATGCCGACGGTGACCTCACGGTATTTGTAGCCGGTCGACATGTCGTTGTGATACTCGATCTTGTGCGGCCAGCGGGCGAGGATCTTCTCGCACACGCCGGTCTGCTCGATCACCTGGTGCGGTGTGAGGCCGCAGGCGGGGTCGTAAGGCATGTCGCCGGTCAGATACTCCCAATCGTTGGCTTTAAGGTCGTACATGACCAGGCCGCCCATCTCGCCGATGTAGGAGTTGAGGCCGAGCACGCGCGCGTCCTCGTGGATCATGGTACGGTTGCGGCCCGAGGTGGGAACCACCTGAATACCAGCGCGAGCGAGCGCCACGACGGCCTCGACGAGTTTGGTCGAGGGGTTGCCGTCGTTGTCGCGCAGCACGCACGAGCCGGGTGCGAGCATCGTGGCATCCAGGTCGGTAAAGACGTACTTGACCTTGGCCAAGCGCTCGCGCATCTCGCCCGAAAGCTCGGCAACGGTCGGCAGGGTATTGTGGGACATGGTTACTCCGTTTACGTAGAAGGGTTTGGACTTGGACGGCATGTTTTGATTGAGGGAACACGCTTATGGCGACAGCGCACTCAGGGCGCCGCCGCCATCATGGTTCATTAGTCAAACTGGGTAACATCGATCAGGCGATTGGCCAGCGAAAGGTCGCTCTCGATGGGCACGAACTCGTCGCCCACGTGCATGAGCTCCTCGTCACCCTTTGCCAGCAGCAAGACAATGGTGGGAGCATCGGGGTTGACGTACTCCTCGCGCGCCGCCTTGAACGCCGCATGCACAGCGGCTTCGCGATCGAGGATAATCTTGTTCGGCGTATCGTCGGGAACATGTTCGGCAAGCTCGCGACAGACCTTCATCGGGTCCTCGTGAGCCGGGTCCTCATTGGCAAAGATCATCAGGTCGGAATACGGTGCGGCCTCGCGCGGAAGCTGCTCGCGGCGCTCCTGCGCCTTGCCGCCGGCAGCGCCAAACACTGCGATGACCGGGCTGGCGGGAAACGCGCGCTTGACCGACGAGAAAAGCGAGCGGAACGAAAGCTGGTTGTGCGCGTAGTCGACGACGCAGATCACACGGCCGTCCTTCGACTCCACGACCTCCATACGGCCCGGCACACGCAGTTTGGAGAGGCCCTTCTTGATAGCCTCGATACCGATGCCGATCTCGCGCGCGGCGGCGATAGCGACCAGCGCGTTCTCCACGTTGAAGTCTCCCGCGATACCCAGCAGGATCTTCTCCCCCGCCTCGGACTCGTCGGCACACAGGCCATGCAAGTTGAACTCGATGCTAAAGCCGACCATGCGTACGTCGCTCGCCCACAGGCTTGCCTCGGGATGCTCGACACCAACGGTCACCAAGCGCTCGGCCGTCGACGCTGCCTCCAGCACACGGTCGACCTCTTCGGTGCCCAGATTCACCACGGCGGTCTTTGCCTGGTCAAAGATCCTGAGTTTGCTCTCAAAATAATCCTCAAACGTGGGGTGTTCAATCGGCGAGATGTGGTCGCGGCCGATGTTGAGGAAGCACGCCACGTCAAACGGCAGATTCTCGACGCGTTGGTACTTGAGCGCCTGGCTCGAGACCTCCATGACCATGGACTGGCGACCGGACGTGCGGCAGTTGGCGATATGGCGCCAAACCTCGGGGGCCTCGGGCGTGGTGTTGGTGCTCTCGTAGCACTCGATACCATCGTCGGTACTCACCGAGCCGATCATGCCGCAGGACTCGCCCGCCGCCTTGATGATGGACTGGAGCATAAAAGCGGCCGTGGTCTTTCCCTTGGTGCCGGTGATGCCCACGATCTTGACGTCGTGGTCGGGACGGTCGTAGACCTCCGGCGGCAACAAGGCCATGGCCGTGCGAACACTATCAACAACCAGCATCGCAGCACCGCTCTCCTGCGCCAGCGGCTCCAGAGACTCGACCAGTGACTCCTCGCACACAAATGCGACGGCGCCCGCATCGAGCGCCATGCTCAAAAACGCGGGCTTAAAGGCAGCACCTTTGCAGAAGAACACGTCACCTGCCGAGACCGCGCGCGAATCAAACGAGCAGCCGGTCACGGCACGCTCGTCAACCTGCTCTGATGCGCGCAGCTCGCCGCACACATCGAGAAGCTTGGCAAGCGTATCGACCGTGGTCACGGTCGCGGAATCCGAATGGTGCATCTTTCACCTTTCTCAAGCATTTGGCAGGGACGGTTTTCATAGTAACTGAAACGTGCTCGCGCAAAAACGGCTCCCGGAGGAGCCGTTACGCGCAGGCATTCGTAAGCCGAGACTAGGCAGCCTGAACAGAAGGCTGGCCCTCGTCGATAAAGAAGCGCTTGTACCACACTAGGAACACGAGCGGCGTATAGATCTTGCGCTGGAAATCGCCCTTGCCCGCAAAGTGCAGATCGAGCAGGTGCATGAGCTCGTCGGTATTGAAGAACTCGCTTGCCCACGGCGCGGTGAAGTACTCCTTGACATAGTCGTACCACTTTTGCTCGCGCAGCCAGTAGACAATCGGCACTGGGAAGCCCACCTTGGGACGGGTGGCCCACTCATCGGGCAGCGACTTGTTGGCAGCGTGGCGGAGTACCTGTTTGTTGCCGTTCTCGTTGATGCGGTAGCGGTCGGGAATGTGCTCGGCGAACTCCATGACTTTGCGGTCCAGGAAGGGCACGCGCAGCTCCAGCGAGTGCGCCATGCACATCTTGTCGGCCTTGAGCAGAATGTCGCCCGGGAGCCACATGTTCATGTCCAGGTACTGCTTCTTGACCAGTTCGGGCTGACCCTTCACGCGTGCGTAGATGGGTGCAGCGAGCTCGAAGGCGCCGTCGCCGGTGTTGTACTCGGGCTTGAGCACGCCGTCGACCTCGCGCTCCGGCCATACCAGAGCCTGTCCCAGGAACGACTTCTCGGGGATCTCGGCACCCTTGACTAGGAAGTTATGTCCCTTGAAGTACGGCATATGCAGCGCCAGGTTACCGAGCGCGCGACGGACGGGCAGCGGCACCATCTTTTTGTACTTGCGCACCGGGACCGTATCCTCGTAGTAGGCGTAGCCGCCAAAGAGTTCGTCGGCGCCTTCGCCCGAAAGCACCACGGTGACGTCCTTGCGGGCCATCTCGGCCAAGAACCACAGCGGCACGGAAGACAGGTTGGACTGCGGCTCGTCCATGTGATACTGGATGTCCTCGAGCGCACCGAAGAACTCGTCGGCGGTAATCATCTTGCGAACGTTTTCGACGCCGAGCTTATCGGAAAGCTCCTTGGCGTAGTTGGTCTCGTTAAAGTTCTTGTAGTCAAAGCCCACCGAGAAGGTCTTGTCGGGCATGAGGCAAGCGGCGATGTAGCTGGAGTCGACGCCACCGGAGAGGAACGACGCGACCTTGACGTCGGCGATGCGATGGGCCTCGACGCTCTCGTGCACGACCTCGTCCAGCTCGTCGACGTACTCCTCGAACGGCTTCTCGACGGCAGAGTAATCACAATCCCAGTAGCGCTCGATGTTCATCTTGCCGGTCGGGATATCGACGGTAAAGTAGTGCGCCGGCGGCAGCTTGTAGACACCCTCGAAGAAGGTCTCCTCGGTTGCCGAATACTGCAGCGTCATGTACGGACGCAGGGCCTTTTTGTTGACCGCCTTGTGGAAGTGCGGGTAGTCCAGGAAGCTCTTGATCTCGGAGCCAAAGAGCACGCCCGGAGCGCCGTCGCCCGCATCGGCCATGGGATAGTAGTAAAGCGGCTTGATGCCAAAGATGTCGCGGGCGCCAAAAAGCTTGTTCTTCTTTTTGTCCCAGATGACGAAGGCGTACATACCGCGCAGGCGATCGAGGACGGCCTCGCCCCACTCCTCGTAGCCGTGCAGGAGGCTCTCGGTGTCGGCGCCGCAGTGGAACTTGTAGCCCTTGGCCTCGAGCTCGGAACGGAGTTCTTGGAAGTTGTAGATCTCGCCGTTGAAGACAATGACGACGCTACCGTCCTCGTTGGCCATGGGTTGGGCGCCAGCCTCGGTCAGGTCGAGGATCGACAAGCGGCGGAAGCCGAGGGCAACGCGGCCGTCGATAAACTGACCGCCCATGTCGGGACCGCGATGGACGATGCGGTCCATCATCTTGGTGAGCACCTCGGATTGGTTATCCGTCCCACCGACAAAACCGACAAAACCGCACATATACTATCCCCTCTGCTGTTGCTGGGCATCAAATCGAATCAGTAGCTTTTGAGTATACCCGAGGGCGTAAAGAGGGACGGAATGTTCAGGCAATCTCAACTGAATCAGCTCCGCTGTGACACGCGCCAGTTACCTTTAATGGATATGAGGTGAATGAGGCGATTGTTTTGCTATACTCTCTCCGCACGGGCGATTGGCGCAACGGTTAGCGCAGGTGCTTTACACGCACAAGGCCGGGGGTTCGAATCCCTCATCGCCCACCATTGAATTGGAAACGGTCCTCGAAAGGGGACCGTTTTTGTTTGGGCCCATTTCATGGGATTCGAACCCGCAAGGGTGCGGAGCTGAGGAAACGCGAAGCGTTTCCAGCGCAGCACGCGAGGAGCGGAGCGACGAAGCGGGGCGCGGGCGGCGCCAGCCGCACGCGGACATCCCTCATCGCCCACCACTGATTTGATAGGCTCCCAGCAATGGGAGCCTTTCTTTTTTTGGGCCCATCGCAGAGGGATTCGAACCCGCCAGCACGTCTGTCACAAAGGCCGTGGTCAAAAAATGGCAAAAATGAGTACTGCTACTTTGTTTGCAACATATAAAAAGACAGTATTTGCTTAAATTACGCAACATATGTCCATTATAAGGACTAACAGTTAGATCAAAATCGTGCATTCATCGCCATTTCGACTTGATATCTGGCCTTATTAGTCCAAAATTGCTGCTACCAAATCGGTAACAGTACTCATATTTGATGTTTTTTGACCAGCAGGTCTCCCTGCCTTAGCAAATCTAAGGCAAAACGGGTTCCAGACCGCTGAATCATGCCGCATAGGGCACGTCCGCAGTCCGGAACCCGGTCCAAATTGAGTTATTGCGCCGCGTTAGCCCAAGACGCCCGACAGGATCTCGATCAGGCTGTCCACGTCGGCTTCCTCGCAGACGAGCGGCGGCAGGAAACGCAGCGTATGCGCACCCGTAGCGTTGATCACGGCACCGGCGGCCAGCGCGCGGGCAACAACATCATGCGCGTCGCCCGCGGCATCATCCAAATCACAGCCGAGCATCAAGCCGCGACCACGTACCTCGGTCACGTGCGGCAGCTTGGCGAGCTTTGCCTCCATATAGGCACCCACCTTGGCAGCATGGTCGGCATAATCGCCGCGCACAAGCGCGGAGAGCGTCGCGGCGCACGCCGCGACGGCCAAGCAGCTACCGCCAAAGGTCGAGCCGTGGTCGCCCGGCTTAAACACGTCGGCAATCTCCTTCTTTGCCACGACGGCACCCATGGGCACGCCATCGGCAATGCCCTTGGCAAGGCTCATGATGTCGGGCTCCACGCCATAGGTTTGGAATGCAAACGGCTTGCCGGAGCGGAAGATGCCGCACTGGACCTCGTCGGCGATAAGCACGGCTCCCACTTCGTGTGCCAGGTCGCGCGCTGCCGCCATAAACTCCTCGGTCATGGGGTGCACACCACTCTCACCCTGGATCGGCTCGAGCATCACGGCACAAATCTCGCTCCCCAGCTGCTTAAAGATCGCACGCAGCTCATCGACATCGTTGGGCGTGCAGGCCACAAAGCCACCCGGCAGCGGGCGGAAGCTGTCCTGCAGCCAATCCTGCATGGTGGCGGCAATGGTCTCGAGCGTACGGCCGTGGAAGCCGCCGCGCATGCACACGATGGTGTTGCCGCCATTACCGGCACGCTTGGCGTACAGGCGCGCAAGCTTCATCGAGCCCTCGTTGGCCTCGGCGCCAGAGTTGGCAAAGAAGGTCTCCCACACCTGCTCGTCCGCAGCCGGGGCACCAAGAGCAGCTGCCGTGGTCTCATCGCCGGCGGCAATGGCATCGGCAAGCACGCGCGCACCATCTACGTCGTCGTTAGCAAGCTTGGACAGCAGCGCCGCGACCTGTCCGCGCTGCTCAATGTAGAAGTAATTGGAGACATGCATGAGCTTTTTGGTCTGTGCCTCGAGCGCCGAGAGCACAGCCAAGTTGCCATGACCTAGGCTGCACACGCCGATGCCGGCAAGAAAGTCGAGGTACTCACGGCCATCGTCGCCGGTGAGCTTCATGCCGTGACCCTCGACAAACTCGACCGGAGAGCGGCCAAAGGCATGCATAACGTAATGGGATTCAAGCGATTGCTGAGCTGCAAGTGACATGGGATGCCTTTCGTTGGGCGCCAGACGGCGCGGGGCTATGGGTGCAGGAATGGGGCGGCTGAGGGTCAGCTAGACCGTCTGAAGCTTCTCGACCTCGTCAAGGTTCTCGGTCAGACGCGCAGCAAACGTCGAAAGCGGATGCGGATGCGTATCGAACTCGTAAGCCGTCTCGGTGGAATGGATCACGGTGCCGACGCCGGCATCGGTCAGCAGCTCCAGGAGCAGCGAATGCGGCGTAGTACCGTTAATGATGTGGGCACGAAATACGCCGCCGGTAAGCGCATCGACGGCCGCACGCAGCTTGGGAATCATGCCCTTATCGACCTCGCCGCCGTAGAGCATTTCGTTAACCTCGTCGAGCGTTAGGTTGGAGATAAGCGAGTCCTTGTCGCTAAAGTCCTTGTACAGGCCATCGACATCGGTCAAAAAGATCGCCTTATGCGCGTGGAGCGCCGCGGCAACGGCACCGGCGGCGGTGTCGGCGTTGATGTTGAAGAAACCGCCGTCCTCCCCCGCCGCGACGGTAGCTATGACGGGGATGTACTCGCTATCGAGTAAACGCTCGATATAGTCGGTGTTTACGTGCGTCACTTTGCCCACGCGACCGAGCTCGGGGTCGAGCGGCTCGGCGATGAGCGTGCCGGCATCGCTGCCCGACACGCCCACGGCCAGGTTGCCGTGGTGGTTGATGGCAGCAACCAGCTCCTGGTTAACCTTGCCGCCCAGCACCTCGCGCACGATATCCATAGTCGCCGGCGTGGTCACGCGCTGGCCGTTCTTAAACTCGACGGGAATATCGTAATGGCTCAGCGCCTCGTTGATAGCCTTGCCGCCGCCGTGCACGATGACGGGGCGCATACCGATGATCTTGAGCAAAACGATGTCGCTCATCACGTCGCGGCGCAGCTGCTCATCAACCATGGCGGCTCCGCCATATTTGATAACAACCGTCTTGCCGGTCAGGTTCTTAATCCACGGCAGCGCTTCGAACAGCAGCTGCGCGGTTGCTTCGTTGGATTCGCTCGAACGACAATCGCGTGCGAATTTCATAATCTGCCTCGTCTTTCGTATCGTTATCGCGCCGTGCTCCGCTGTCCGCAATCGCGGCAAGATGCGCAGCGTGCCCGGAATCTAGGAACGGTAGTCGCCGTTGATGGAGATGTACTCATGCGTGAGGTCGCAGGTCCACACGGTCGTTGCCGCGTCGCCTGCGCCCAGGTCGGCCGAGATCACGATCTCGGGCGCCTCGAAACGTCGTAGAGCCTCGTCCTCATCAAAGGGAACAGTCAGACCGTCGCGACAGACAGGCATGCCCATCATGTCGATGGAAACGTCTTCCTGATTAAACTTCACGCCGCACTTGCCAAGCGCCATGGCAACGCGACCCCAGTTGCAGTCGTGGCCGGCGATGCAGGTCTTAACGAGTGGCGAGTTGGCAACGGCACGAGCGGCGATATCAGCTTCCTCGTCGTTGGCGGCTCCGGTAACGTTGACCGTAACAAGCTTGGATGCGCCCTCGCCATCGGCGGCAATATTGCGCGCCAGGCTCTCGCACACCTCGTGCACGGCAAATGCCAACTCGTCAAAGGCATCGGAGCCCTCGACGATAGGCTCGGCATCTGCGGCAGCGGCGCCGGAGGCAAGCATGATGCAGGTGTCGTTGGTCGAGGTGTCGGAATCGACCGTTACCTTGTTAAAGGTCTGCTTGACGGTCGAGAGCAGCAGGGCATGAAGTGCCGCCGGCTCGACGGGGGCATCGGTGGTGATAACCGCGATCATGGTGGCCATGTTGGGCATGATCATGCCCGAGCCCTTGCACATTCCGCCTACCGTATAGACATTGCCCGCATGACCCGCAGCCTCGCTGACATAGGACACGGCGTACTCCTTGGAGTGCGTGTCAGTCGTCATGATGGCGCGAGCGGCATCGGCGCCACCGTGGGCGGAGAGCGCCTCGTAGGCAGCAGGAATGGCGGTCTCAAACGTGTCGATCGGCAGAATCTGGCCAATCACGCCCGTGGAGGCAACCAGAATCTGCTGGGGCTCGCAGCCGATGACCTGCGATGCGATGCTGCACGTCTCGCGCGCGCATGCAAGGCCGGTCTCACCCGTGGCGGCGTTGGCATTGCCAGAGTTGACCGAAACGCCGGCGATGATACCGTAACCCTTGTCGGCACCGCCCAGGTTGGCACGGCTCACTTGCACGGGCGCCGCGCAAAAGCGATTGGTGGTAAACACGCCGGCACCGGGACAGGGTTTATCGGGCACAACGAGCGCGTAATCCAGACGCTCGGGGTTCTTGCGGAACCCAGCGTGGATGCCCGCAGCTTTAAAACCAGCCGCAGCCGTAACGCCACCCTCGACGGCGCGAATCTTGATATCAAACAGCTCGGTATTCATCGTCTTTATGACTCCTTATGTCAAACAAAAAACGGACATCGGTTGGTGCGCCATGCCAGTCGTGATCATGAGACCAGCTTAAGAGTGGCGCCCCACTCGATGCCCGACTACCAAATCGTTAACAATCGAATGTGCTACACCGGGCACGCCACTGTGGGCAAGCCTCGTCGCTCGTCAAAGCCAAAGACGATATTGGCGCACTGGACCGCTTGGCCCGCAGCGCCCTTGCACAGATTGTCGATGGCGCCCGTCGCCACCAGCACGCCCGCGCGCTTGTTGAACGCAAGGCCAATCTGGGCGGCGTTGGTGCCGACGACCGAAGCCGTCTTGGGCTGCTGGCCGGCATCGAGCACGCGCACAAAGGTGCGTCCAGCGTAGAACTGCTTGTAATAGTCGACGACATCCTCAAGAGCCAGGGAGTCGATGGCCTGCGGCGTGAGCGGCAGCGTCACCGTGGAGAGCAGGCCGCGCTTGAGCGGTGCCAGATGCGGGGTGAAGACGACGCGATCGGTCAGGCCAAGGATTTGCTCAATCTCGGGCGTGTGGCGATGCTTGCCCACGCCGTAGGCCTCCAAGTTCTCGTCAGCGCTGCAAAAATGCGTACGAGCGTTGCAGGACTTGCCGGCACCCGTCACACCGCTGATGGCATCAACGATCACGGGGCCGCTCTGGGCAACCCAGCCAGCGCGCACGGCGGGCGCGGCGGCAAGGCTCGTTGCGGTGGGATAGCAACCGGCGCAGGCGACCAGCACGGGCCTGCCAGCGGCATGGCTGGAAGCAGCGGTCTCTAAGTCCTGGCAGAACAGCTCGGGCAGGCCGAAAGCGCGGGTCTTGAGCAACTCGGGGCTCGTGTGCTCGGCGGCATACCATGCCTCAAAGACAGACGCGTCGCTCAGACGGTAATCGGCCGAAAGATCAAAGCAGGAGACGCCCGATGCAAGCAGCGCGGGCACCTGTGCCATGGCAGCCGTGTGCGGCACGGCAAGAAAAACCGCATCGCAGCTCTTGAGCTCGGGCGCGTCATGCGTGGTGAAAACCAGGTCGCTCACACCAGCAAAGCTCGGATACACCGCGGACAGCGGCTGGCCGGCATCGGCGTTGGACGTAATGGCAACAAGTTCAAACTCGGGATGGCCGAGCACGAGGCGAATGAGCTCGGCTCCGGCATATCCAGCCGCGCCGACGATTCCAACCTTCAAAGACATATCAGACTCCTTGTCTGCGATTTATGCACCGATGCGCATTTCGCAGCGGTCGTTATGAAGTGGGTTGAAACTTTAGCACCAAAAGATGCATGAACACGTAAATGGCTTGCATATTCATGCATTGAAACATTCCCGACACATTCGCTTGAAGGAATTGACAAATGGAGCGGGCCCCGTATTGACCGGCGCTCCTAACGGCACCGGGCGATACGGGGCCCGCCCATGCGAAAACCAAGTTGTTAGGATGAGCCAGCCGGCTAGAGCTCGACCGGCACCCATTCGTCGTGATTGCAGATAAAAGCCTCGGGATCCTCGACGCTAAAGAAGACGAGTGTGGGGTCGTTAGGCCCCTCATAGTGCTCGCTCAAGCGCTCAAGATGTTTCCATCCTGCCTCGCGCATTTCGCTCGAAGCCCGGTCATCCAAGCCGGCACGCCCGCGCAAGATGAGCCAGCCATGGCCCGGCCACCAACTCGTGGCCTCAAAGCGCTGATTCTGCAGCAGCTCCTGCCACACATCTTTGGTGCGCGCCGTTACAAACCACAGTTTGCCGTCCTGAATCTGTGCAAACGAGAACGGACGCACATGTGGCTGTCCGTCCACGCTCGTCGCCAGATACCACGCCGGCACCGACGTCAGATACTCCAAAACCGTATTCAATCCGTCCACGTTTCCTCCTGTACTAGCTAGTTTGGGAACCTGGTTTGTGCGAGCTAGAGCTCCAGGCGCTCCTCGCTGCCGTCGATATCACAGAAGCGCGCGGCAATATTGCGGACCGAAAAGAAAGCAAGGCGGCCGTCGTTGGCACTCTCGTGTTCCTCGCCAATGCCCACCATGTGCTTAAAACCCGCTTGACGCACCTTGTCGCTCGCAACTGCGTCGTCCTCAAGTGCGGCTTCGCCGGTCAATACGATCCAACATTCCCCCGGCTTCCAGCCCGATACCTCAAACTTGGGATTCGCACTCAGCTCCGCCCACACGTCCTTGTCGCGCGACGTGCAAAACCACAACTTACCGTCATCGACCATGGCAAACGAAAACGGCCTCACGCGAGGCTGATGCCCGTCCGTCACATCGGTCGTGGCTAGATACCACGCCGGAATGCGCCTGAGATACGAACAGGCGCGCTCAAGCTGAGCTGTGCGGTCGTTGTCGGTCATAGGGACCCCTTTCTTGCGCTCGAATCGCGCCTAAACAAGTTGAAGGTTGATGACGATGACGCAGATGAGCAGCAACGCCGTCACCACCGCCGCCAACGCATCGCCGCGGCCAAATGCAAGCGCATGCAGGCGCGTGCGGCCCTGCTCGCCGTGATAGCAGCGTGCATCCATGGCGGCAGACAGCGTCTCGGCATGGCGGAACACGCCCGTGAACAGCGGAATCGCCACACTGCCGAGCATACGCACGCCGCCGAGCGGACCGCCCGTCACGCGCGCGCCGCGGCTTGCCTGTGCATCGGCCGTCTGTTTCATCTCAGTGGCAAACTGCGGCATAAAGCGTAGCGCGATACCCATGATCATGCCGAGCTCGTGCGCAGGAAGTCCCACACGCGCAAACGGCGCGAGCAGGCGCTCAAAGCCCGCGGTGAGGTCGAGCGTCGGCGTGGTGAGTGTAATGGCGCTCATGCCGGCCATCATCAACGTCAGGCGGCACGCCATAAAGGCGGCAGAACGCAGTGAGCCCTCGCTTATCTGCAGAAAGCCGAGCTGCCACAGGATGCGCCCACTCTGATCGGTAAACAAGTTGAGCACCGCGACCACGACGACGATTGCCAGCAGCGGCGCCATCGACGACAGAACGCGACGAACCGGCACCCGAGACACGGCATAGGTCAGCACAACGAAAATTGCGACCGGGGCCAGTCCGCGGAAGCTGCTGACTGTGAGCGTCGTGATCAGAAACACAAAGCCCAGGAGCAACTTAGTTCGCGGGTCCAGGCGGTGAATCGCACTATCGCCGGGATAGTAGCTGCCAAACGAAAACGCCTCCATTAGCAGCCCTCCTCTCGCGCGACCGTCTTGGATTTAGCAATGTCCGCGACGTTAGAAGGACCGCCCGAGCGACCGATTAGCAGGTCCACCAACTCGCCTGCCAGCGACTCAACCGTATAGAGCCCGCCGCGACGCAGCGGCACGCCCACCTCCGTAAGCGCCAGCGCCATACGCTGGGCGGCGGGAACGCCCAAGCCGATCGACTTGAGCTCATCGGCATGCGCAAACACCTGCGCGGGGGTTCCCTCGGCAAACACCGCGCCTTCGTTCATTACGACGATGCGGTCGCAGCAATTGGCCAGGTCATCCATGCTGTGCGAAACCATGACAACGGTCAGGCCCTCGCGATGGAGCCGATCGATGAGCCCTAGGAGATCCCTGCGGGCAGCCGGATCGAGCCCCGCCATGGGTTCATCGAGCACCAGGACTTCGGGCTCCATGGCGAGCACGCCGGCGAATGCCACACGCCGTTGCTGACCGCCCGAAAGCTCAAAGGGACTCTTGTCGCCGACCGTGGAAAGATCGAGGCCCACGCGCGAGAGCGATGACTCGACACGACGGTCGACTTCATCTTGCGGCAAGCCAAGGTTGTGCGGACCAAACGCCACGTCCTGCGCCACGGTTTCGGCAAACAGCTGACGCTCAGGATACTGAAACACCACGCCGACCTTGGCCTTAACCGCAGTGGCGTCTTTCTTGTTTGATAGGTCGAGCCCCAGCGCGCAAACGCTTCCCTCCTGGGGACGAATCAAACCGTTGAGATGCTGGACCAGCGTCGACTTACCCGAACCGGTATGACCTGCCAAACCCAGGAACTCGCCGCGACGCACCGTCAGCGATACATCGCGCAGCGCCCACGGGCTGCTGGGGTCGTTTCCCCAGAGAGCCTGTTTGTTCGATTTGCCCGCAGTGGCCGAGCGCTTATGCCAGCGGCGGCGCTCGCGCGGACTGAGCGAATAACTGTACGAAACACGGGATAGCTCGATGACGGGCTCCGACGCGTTGCCCTCGTTGTCTACCGGAACAGTGCCGTCAGCGATTTCCAACTGGGATACGGAAGACTGCCCCGCGATGTCTGCCCCACTTCGCTCGGCATAAGCCTGCGCAATCTCGGCGACCATATCCGCCTCACGCACCTGTGCGCAAACGGGCACGCCCTTCGCACGAAGCGACCTGCCCAGACAGCACGACGCCGGCATATCCAGGTTGAGCTGCGCAAGTTCGTCTGCCCGCGTCAAGATTTCCTCGGGCTTACCGAGCATGGCAACGCGCCCCGCCCGAAACACCGCGACACGATCGGCCTCGGCGGCCTCTTCCATAAAGTGCGTAATCATCACGATGGTCATGCCGCGAGCGTGCAACGCGCGGCAAGCCTTCATGAGGCCCTTGCGTCCACGCGGATCGAGCATCGAGGAAGCCTCGTCCAATATGAGCACGCGCGGTTCCATGGCGAGCACGCCGGCAAGCGCCACGCGCTGCGTTTGGCCGCCCGAAAGCGCATGGGTCTCGTGGCACTCAAAGCCCACCAGGCCCACGCCCTTCAGCGCCTCGCGTACGCGCTGCGCAATTTGCGCCGATGGCACGCCAAGGTTTTCGGGACCAAACGCAACGTCATCTTCGACAAGCGTTGCCACCAGCTGATCATCGGGATTCTGGAATACCATGCCCGCGGTCGAGCGAATGTCGTAGACCAGCTCGGGATCGGACGCATCCATGCCGTTAATGCGCACCGTGCCCGCATCGGGCTGCAGCAGCGCATTCAGATGCTTGGCAAACGTCGACTTGCCCGACCCATTGCCACCGAGGATGCAGAAAAACTCGCCGTCCTCGATATTCAGATCGACGCCGTCGAGTGCCGGTACGGCACCGTCATAGCTAAAGGAAACGCCCCGACACTCAATCATGCGCGGCCTTTGACCTGGTCCTTTTTAGGCGTGATGAGGTTGGAGACTGCTTTATACACCGCCAGCGTCAACACCGAGTTAAGCACGGTCTTGATAAGGTTAAACGGCAGTACGGCAGGAATCATGAGCGGGGCGATCACATCGACCGAGCCATACCAGAACCATACGCCAATGGTAAGGTTTGCGACCATAGACAGCGCTGTAGCGGCAATGACGCCGAGCACCAGGCCAATCACGGCACCCTTATAGGTGTGCATCTTCTGGTAAACGATAGCCGCGGGCAGAATGTAACCCAGCGTGGCAACCAGGTTCATAAGCGCGCCGACCCAGTCACCCGTGGTGAGCGCATGGATAACGATCGCCATGGCGGCAACAGCGGTACCGGCACCGGGACCATATGCAAACCCGCACACCATCGCCGGCACCAGCGACGGGTCATACGTTAAAAACGGCGCCGAAGGAAGGATGGGTAGCTGCACATACATAAACAGGGCGCCCAAAGCACACATCAGCGCCATGGTAACGAGCTGTTTGGTGCTCCACCTATTCGTGTTCTCAAAATGGATATGCTGCGACTGTTCAGACATTAAGATCACCTGCCTCTTTCATCCGGACTCTAACCGTTGGTACTGGAATCTCACCAGTTCAGCCGGCATGCGAGCCAACGCACACACGGGTCGCGGACTCATCGGCTCGGCCGCAGACGCCTCGCCTGCGCCACGGCACCCCTTTGGCACCGCCCGATTTACCGCCAGTGGGGAATTTCACCCCGCCCTGAAACAGCACTTGCAAGTGTAGCACCAGTAGGCTTTCGCGCAAGTATGCCAAGGGTAATTTGTGGCGGGGATCAGTTGCCGCAACAACCACGTTCCCCACCCATCCCAAAGTAACGCGCTTTTCGCGGCAAAGCCGCGAAACAGCGAAAGGGACACGTATCCCCATCAACCACATTCTCCGCCCACGCCGACCTCAAGGCCGTAAACGCAGGGAATCCGGGGGGCGTGACGGGGTTTCTCTCCGGAACATTCCGCAGGACGCAAAGAGGCTCCGCAGCGCGAAGCGCGATGCGGAGCCTCTTTGCATGTCCGAGGACGTTCCGGAGAGAAACCCCGTCACGCCCCCCGGATTCCCGGTGGGAGTTCTAGACCTTGTCGGCCTTAGTACATACCGCCGCCCTGCTGACCAGCGGTAGCAGCAGCGATTGCGTCCTCAAGCTGAGTGTTCTTGGGCACATCGGAGACGGTGGCCTCGGTGATGAGGATCAGGCTGGCGACAGAAGCAGCGTTCTGCAGGGTGACGCGGCTGACCTTGACGGGGTCGAGGACGCCCATCTCGATCATGTCGCCCCACTCGCCGTTGGCAGAGTTGAGACCCTGGCCGGCGGGCAGCTCGGCGACCTTGTCGACCACGACAGCGCCCTCAAAGCCAGCGTTCTTGGCGATGGTGGCGACCGGAGCGGTCAGAGCCTTCTTGACGATGTCGACGCCGATCTTCTCCTCGGGGTCATCGATCTCAACGGCATCGAGCGCAGGAGCAGCGTCCATGAAGGCGACGCCGCCGCCAGCGACAATGCCCTCCTCGACAGCAGCGCGGGTGGCCTGCAGGGCGTCCTCGACGCGATGTTTGATCTCCTTGAGCTCGGACTCGGTAGCAGCGCCGACCTTGATGACGGCAACGCCACCGGAGAGCTTGGCCAGGCGCTCCTGGAGCTTCTCACGGTCGAAGTCAGAGGTGGTGTTCTCCATCTCGCCCTTAATCTGAGCGATACGGGCGTCGATGGCCTCCTTGGAGCCAGCGCCGCCGACGACGACGGTGTTGTCCTTAGAGATGGTGACGGACTTAGCGGTACCGAGCATATCGGCGGTGATGTCAGCGACCTTCACGCCCAACTCGTCCAGGGCAGCCTGGCCACCGGTGAGGACGGCGATGTCCTCGAGAATGCGCTTGCGGCGATCGCCGTAGCCCGGGGCCTTGACGGCGCAGACGTTGAGGGCGCCACGGATCTTGTTGAGGACCAGGGTAGGCAGAGCTTCGCCGTCGATGTCCTCAGCGATGATGAGCAGGCCACGGCCAGCGCGCTGGACAGCCTCGAGAACGGGCATGATGTCCTGAACGCTGGAGATCTTCTGGTCGGTGATGAGGATGTACGGATCCTTCATCACGGCCTCCATGCGGTCGTTATCCGTGACGAAGTAAGCGGAGACATAGCCCTTGTCGAACTGCATGCCCTCGACGGTGTCGATGGTGATGTCGAACGTCTGGGAATCCTCGACGGTGATGACGCCGTCCTTGCCCACGACCTCCATGGCCTCGGCGATCTTCTCGCCGACCTCGGGGTCACCGGCAGAGATGGTGCCGACGGAAGCAATCTGCTCCTTGGTCTCGACCGGCTTAGCCTGCTTCTTCATCTCGGCGACGGCGGCGTTGACGGCCTTGTCGATGCCGCGACGGATGGCCAGCGGGTTGGCGCCAGCGGCGACGTTGCGCAGACCGTCGTTGACGATGGCCTGAGCGAGCAGAGTTGCGGTGGTGGTGCCGTCACCCACGGTGTCGTTGGTCTTGGTGGCAACCTCCTTCACCAGCTGAGCGCCCATGTTCTCGATGTTGTCCTCGAGCTCGATCTCCTTGGCGACGGAAACGCCGTCGTTGGTGATGGTCGGGGCACCGAACGTGCGCTGCAGCGCAACGTAGCGACCCTTGGGGCCCATGGTGACGGTAACGGCGTCGGCCAGAGTGTTGACGCCCTTGGCGAGCTTAGCGCGGGCATCGGTGTTGAACGTAATGTTCTTTGCCATGGTAGGTAATCCTCCAAAAGAAATGTGACTCGCGTCGCCGCTTCCGAGTCCTATGCGGCGGACGCGTTCAAAGACGAATCAGAGATTCTGACGAGACTAGGCCTCGACGACAGCGTAGATGTCGTCGGCGCGCATCAGCAGATACTTCTCGCCGTCGACCTTGACCTCGTTGCCACCGAACTTACCGTAGATGACAACGTCACCGACCTTGACGTCCATGGGGATGCGCTCACCCTTGTCGTTGACCTTGCCGGCGCCCACGGCAACGATGGTGCCGCGCTGCGGCTTCTCCTGAGCGTTGCTGGCGATATACAGACCAGAAGCGGTCTTCTGCTCGGCCTCGTCGGGCTTGACCAGAACACGATCTGCAAGCGGCTTCAAAGACGACATGCTTGTCTCCTCCTTTTTGGGCCGCGCGGTTATACCACGCGAATTAACCCTTTTTGTTTGCGTACGCGTTGAATGGTACCCACGAATGGCGGGTTATACAACACGGAGTCAAAAAATCTTATTTTTTGGCACTTAGATTTTCTGAATGCCGGGGGATAACTTAGCGGTGGCTCCCGTGTGGCTCCGGAGGGGCGGGGCATAAGGTTTCCTGCTCGGGCAGTCCTGCTCGCACGAAGGCCACATTAAGCGGCTTTCGGCTCGTGCGGAACTCGCGATAAACCTTATGCCCCGCCCTTCCGGAGCCACACGGGAGGCAGGTTAACTAATTCGAGCCCGGCATTCAGAAAAGTCAGTGCAGCAAAATGGCGATGCGGATAGCGACATGGGCATGGTTTTCGTTGCGTGCACGGGTCCCCTGGGGAGCACCGTGCATTTTTGGGAGTATTCAGCAAGCCAGGACGGCTGCATACACGCCGGACACACCATATTGGTCCCAAGGACGCCTTCGACCGGCGATTTGAGTCGGCAGGCAAACCCCGCCAGGACAAAAAGGCATGCTTCGCGCCGTACCGGAGCCCAAAATGACGTCAATCTCCGCAACGTTACTCAGCCGCAGCGGCACCGGCAGAGCTCGCGGTGCTGAATACTCCGTTTTTTGCACGGCACGGGCGGGGGTACATCAGGATCAGGAAGGACATCCCAGCCTTTTTATGCAATCTGTAATGGGAAGTATGCAAAACACCAAGAGATAGCATTGCTGGTGTCCAAATTGAGCGCGGGGCAGCAGCATCTCCGCCCCGCACCCAAATCCAACAGAGCAGGGACGCTCATGGCGGATCCCCACCAAAACGCAAACGCGGCTCGAGCGCTATCCCAAAAAGGCTGCCCGAGCCGCGCTTAACGGTACGGCATGAATACTTAGCGCTCGTAAATCAAGTTACCTGCCAGGTAGGTGGTCTGAACCTTGGTAGCCTGGAGCTCTTGGGGGTCGATGGTGAGCGGGTTTTGGTCCAGGACTACCAGGTCGGCGTACTTGCCGGGCTCCAAGCTGCCGAGGTTTTGCTCGTCGCCCGCTGCATAGGCGCTGCCCAGGGTGTAGTTGCGCAGGGCTGTTGCTGCATCGATGCGCTCGCTCGGTAACCAGCCGCCCTCGGGCCAGTGGCTTTTGGGGTCTTGGCGCGTGATGGCCGTGTAGAGCACGTTCATGCTGGTAACGGCTGTGATGGGGCTATCGGTGCCGAAGGCTTGGCGGATGCCGCGCTGCTTATAGGTCGCAAACGGCCACATGATGCGGCTGCGCTCCAGGCCCAGGTCGCGCTCCGGTCCACCCGGGTCGAGTGTAATGTGGCAGGGCTGGCTCGAGGCAATGACGTTGAGCTTGCGCAGGCGGTCGATGTCCTCGGGCAAGAGGTTCTCCAGATGCTCAAGCGTGTTATGACCGTGCTGGGGCAGGCCGTACAGGTCGGCCGCTTCCTCGAAGATATCCAGCGCGGCATGAATCGCACCGTCACCAATGACGTGGATGCGCACGGTGTGACCGCGCTCCGCGGCCGCCAGAACCAGTTTGCGCATGCGCTCAGCCGGAACCGTCAGACGGCCCTGATCGCCCGGGAAGCGCGGGTTGGTATAGGGCTCGGTGAGATAGGCCGTGTGTTCGCTCGACACACCGTCGAAGAACTGCTTAAAGCCTGGCGCCGAGAGCAGCGCGTTGTTCGCGTAACGTGCCTGCAGCTCTTCCAGGCGCGACTGGTCATCCAACAGCGTGGGGAACAGATGGGCTCGGATGCCCAACTTGCTGGCTGCCTGCAGTTTGTCGTAAACGTCGTCGCGGATAAAATCGCAGCCCGGCATGGGCATGAGCGACATATCGCATATCGAGGTGATGCCCTGCTCGGCCATACGCCTCATTTGATCGGCGTAAGCGCTTGCGATGCGATCTTCGCCCAGCCACTCAAGGCAGCGCGGTAGCAGCTGCATGGCAGCCGCCTCGTGAGCAATGCCCGTGAGTTCGCCGTTTGCATCCTTGTCGTAACTGCCGCCCGCTGACGGCTCGCTGTCGCGCGTGACGCCGAGCGCCTCGAGTGCGCGGCTGTTGAGCCAAAGCGTGTGCCCGTCGCCCGAATACATAACGCAGGGACGATCGGGGAATGCCGCATCGAGCGACGCCCTGGTAGGATGCTCGGGCGGATCCCAACGGTAATCGCGCCAGCCCTGCGTCACAACCCAAGCGTCACTAGGCAGATCCTGGGAAAACTCGAGCGCATGTTGCACCAGCGCCGCCTCGGACGTGCCCATATCCATGAGCATGTACGGCGAGGAACCGACCGAGGTATGGAAGAAGTGCAGATGAGCGTCATGGAAACCGGGGCAGACAAACTGCTCGCCGTAGTCGATAACCGGCGTGGCGGCAGGCGCGGCGGCAATCACGTCATCGGGCGCACCGACTGCGACGATACGGTCGCCTGCGATGGCAATCGCCAGCTCGCGGGCGGTATCGATGCCGTCTTGCGCGGTAAAGACGTTCTTGGAGCGGATAATCCGATCGATATGTTGCATGGGCATCCCCATCTCTGGCAGGAAATTCAACACCCCCGAGTGTACTCCCCCGCCCTTGTAACAAAACCCCAAGCGGCAAACGGCAACTTTACCAGCCCTAGCGGCAGGTGGCATACTGGAGAGAGAGCCTGTACGATTTTGCGATCAACCCAGCAAGGAGCAAATCGACCATGACGAAGACCAAGGCACAGCAGATTATGGCGGCGACCGAGGCTCGCGCGGCTGACGACGTCACCGCAGCCATCAAAGATATCGCTACCGAGTTTGAACCATATATCATCAAGCAGCGCCGGCACTTCCATAAGCACCCGGAGCTGAGCCTTGCCGAGGAGCGCACGACCTCCGACATCGCCAACCAGCTCGACGCCATGAATATCCCCTACGAGCGTCCCCTTAAGACGGGCCTTGTGGCGACCCTTCGCGGCACCGCGCCGGATGCCTACCGCGAGGACGGTACGCCACGCCGCCGCATCCTGCTGCGCGCCGACATCGATGCCCTGCCCGTCACCGAGCAGACCGGCGAGGAGTTCGCCAGCGTCAACGAGGGCTGCATGCACGCCTGCGGCCACGACTGCCATATCGCCATGATGCTCGGAACGCTGCAAATCCTACGCCATATGACCGACGACATCCACGGCGAAGTCCGCATCGTATTCCAGCCCAGCGAGGAAAACGGCCAGGGCGCTAAGCTCATGATCGGCACGGGTGTGCTCGACGGCGTCGATGGCGCCTACGCCGCGCACATCTGGAGTGAGGTCGACGCCGGCACCGTGAGCTGCGAGCCCGGTCCGCGCATGGCCAATACCGACTGGTTCCGCATCGACGTCCGCGGCACCTCGTGCCATGGCGCCATGCCCCAGCGAGGTCACGACGCCGTCATGGTTGCCGCCGAGATCGTCAACGCCCTGCAAACCATCGTTTCGCGCGAAATCAGCCCCTACGAGCCGGCCGTCATCACCGTCGGCGAGCTGCACGGCGGCACCGCGCGCAACGTTATCGCCGGCACGGCCTACCTCGCCGGCACAGTGCGCACCTACGGCGATTCGACCCACGAGGAAATGCCGGAGCTCATGCGCCGCATCGTGGAGCATACCGCGGCAGCTCTGGGCGCCGAGGCAGAGCTCACCGACTACACCATCGCCAACTACAAGGTCGAAAACGACGCCGCCTCGAGCGAGCGCTGCCGTCAGGCTGTAATCAAGTGCCTGGGCCCCACCGGCCAAGGCCATTATCGCGGCACGCTTTCGGGCGAGGATTTTTCGGAGTACCTGCGTCGCGTACCGGGCGTGCTCGCCTTTGTAGGTACGCGCAACCCCAAGATTGGCGCCACGTACGCCCAACATTCCTGCTTCTACAAGATCGACGAGACCGTGCTGGCAAAGGGCTCCATGGTGGCCGCCCAGTATGCTATCGACTTTTTGGCCGAGCCCACGCAAGAGGAGCTCGACGGCCCCGCGATTACCGCGGTCGCCGAAACCAACCCCGATCTGGCCGCCAAGTTGCGCTCTGCCAAGGCGACGACCGCCGAGGCTCGCGACGCCATCCATGATGCCCGAACGGCTCGCCATGCCGCGATCAAGGGCATCCACGACGCACGCGCTGCTGCACGCCGCGAGGAGAAGCACGACGAGTAGTCGTCACACCCATCCATAACAGCCTGGCTAAAGCAGAGCGGGGGCGGACGTATCGAAACGTCCGCCCCCGCTCATTCTTCAAGCGCTATTTCTACCATTTCTACCCCGTCCCCAAATAGCAGGCGGCGTGGCTACTCGTCCTGAGGCTCCTCGTCGGAGCTTGGCTCGGACGCCGGCTCAGGTGCAGGTGCCGGCTCAGGCTCAGGCTCGGGCTCAGATGCCGTCTCAGACTCGGGCGCCGGTTCAGGCTCGGGCGCGGGAGCGGGTGCAGGTGTCGGCGAAGCATCCGGAGCACTGTAACCCGAAGCAGCGGACTTCTTCTCGAAGGGCAACACAAAAGTCAGGACGTCGTCCTTATCCTCATCGGCCCACTCGCTTGCATAGCGTGCGGCCCAATAGCCAACGGCACGGTGCTTGAGCATCTTGCCAAAGACCGTAAGAAATACGGTGACAAAAGCGACCAGCACCAAGAACAGCGCGAGCGTGACGCCACCGCCGGTAACAATTGCCTCAATACCCGTAGGACGATAGCAGTAGCTATACATACCGACAGAGGCAATGGCGCCAAAGACGACCGTCAAGATCCATGTGACAACGTTGGCGACCAGGCCCGTCAAAAACTCGGGAAGGAACGAAGCACAGAACAGCTTGGTCTTGTTGTGCTTAAACGCCGCCCAGACCTTATCGAGCGAAAACGCGCTCTCGACACGCCCGGTCACCGCAAAGTGCATCACGGCGATGTCGGCGAACATCTTAAAGAAGACACCCAGAATCGCCGAGGCAATTAGCGCCAGGACAAGCAGGCCAAGCGAGCCAAACAGCGCAGCCTCGAGCGCATAAGAGCCGTAATAAGAATACGAGCCCGCAGCGCCAATTACCACGCCCTCCACCAGCGAAAGCACTACACCGATAACGGGAATGGCAGCGATAACCTCGAGCACGACCGAAATAACGCTCGAAAAGACTCCGAGACCAAGCGACGTGGAACGCATGAGTGGACGGTCCATGCCGTCATCGACCTTGAGCGACAGATCACGGCCCCACTCGATACCGAAGCCGGAACCGCACACACTCGCAATGCAAGCTGCCAAAAAGCCGATGGCAGCCGCAATGCCGCCAATAACGGGAATAAACAACACGAGCACCGACACAACGCAAATCAGCGCCGGCAAAAACGCGATTTGGCATACACGCTGAAGCACACCCGGGGTCTTGGTCATATCTTGGAACGCCTGAGTCACACAGCCCTTTGGCGCATTCGCCACGGGCGGTTGCGGAACAAACTGCTGGGGCTGAGGCTGTCCCTGGGGAGCGGGGCCAGCGGCACCGGCATTAGGAGCACCACACACGCCGCAGAACTTGTCGTTATCGCCCATGGGGGCGCCACACTGCGAGCAGAACATAGAATCATCCCTTCGTATCTTGAACAAATCACTTGGATCGCAAACGATGTCTTTAGCATCATTATTGCCCAATGTGGGGTCAAATACTCAAAGATGACCGATTTGCAAGATACACGGCGCCAGCAGGCGGTTCGTTGAATACGTCCGCGTTAGTTCGTTCCGCGGAAACCCTTGCCAACGATCTCGGAGCTGTCGACAATCGTAATAAAGGCACCCGGATCGACCTCGCGCGCATAGCGGCGCAGCTGCACGGCCTCGCGACGGCTCAGCACGCTCATGATCACCGTCACGCACTTACCCGAGAAGGCACCGTAGCCACGACTGATAGTCGCCGTACGATTGAGATGCTTGACGATAAACTCCTCGACCTTAAGGGGCTCGGAACAAATGACCGTGCAGACCTTACGAAGGTGAATGCTCTCGATGGCCTTGTCGACCACGAGCGTCTTGGCAAACAGGCCGAGCACGCAATACAGGCCGACACGCGGGCCATACAAAAAGGCCGCGATGGTCACGATGCCGATATCGACCAACAGCAGTGCGCGGCCAATCTCGAGCGTGGTGCGGCGCTTGAGGATCATAGCGAGGATATCCGTGCCGCCCGTCGAGGCGCCGATATCAAAGACGATGGCGCTGCCGAGCGCCGGCAGAATCACGGCAAAGCACAGGTCAAGCCACATATCGCCCGTCATCGAGATATCGGTCGGGATAAAGAGCTCAAACAGCGAAACATAGGCGGACAGTGCAAACGAGGCGAAGACGCTCCACAGGATTGCCTTGCGCTCCAAAAAGATAAAGCCCAAAACGACCAGGACCGCGTTGATAATCCACATAAAGACGCCGACGGGCAGGGTCGGGAACAACGTGGACAGAATGACCGACACGCCCGAGGTGCCGCCAAAAGCAAAGTGATTAGGGGTTTTAAACGCAACGATGGCAAAGGCCGTAAGAATCAGGCCCAGATTGAGCTCGGCGAAAAAGCGCGGGAAGCCCGGCTCCTGGCTGCGCTTTTGGCCGGCACGCTCGCCGCGCTCGATATCGGTGCGATCAACCACGCGCTCCATCGGCACCACGGGAGGGCGATGCACCTCCTCGGCAGCACGCGATGCCGCCTCTGCCGCGGCGGCCTCAATTGCCCATGCCTTGCTTTCTGTCTCGTGCTCGTCGGCCATTACGGCAACCCCTCGTTAACAATTTGGAAACAATGTGCCCATTAGGGTAACGCGGAACGCGACGATTGCAACCCCTAGTTAGACGAGCGGTATGCCCACATCGGGGGGCATACAAATAACGGCCGGCCACGCTTTTGCTTGCGCGGTCGGCCGTTTAACGTTTTCGCAGATAAAGCCTGCCAAAACAAACCTGTCCCTTTTTGGAAGGTTACTCGTGCTGGCTGGTGCGGTGCTCGTACTCCTCGGGGGTGATGACGTCCTCGATGCGCAGGTTGACGCCCGCCACCTCAAGGCCGGTCATCGCGGCAAGGCGCTCGGTGACACGTGCCTTGACATCGTCGAAGATCGCGGGCGCATAGGCGCCGTACTCGATAATGACGGAGATGTTGACGACCACGCGATTGTCATCGGTGACCTCGACCGTCACGCCCTTGGTCAGATTCTCGGCACCAAACTGCTCCTGCACAAAGTGCATGAGGTTACCCTTCATACCCAGAACGTGCGGAACCTCGCGGGTGGCCATGGCAACGATCTTCTCGATCACGCCGTTGGAATAGGTCAGCGAGTCCTCGGACTCGTCCGCTTCCTCGTCCGCCTCCTCGTCGTCCTCATCAGCATCGGACTCGGCCTCGACGAGCGCCTCGTCCTCGAGCGTCACATCCTCGGCCTCGGCAGCGACGGTCTCGTCTGCCTCGAGCTCGGTATCGGCTACATCGACCTTCGTATTAAAAGCCATGGTTCCTCCTTATGCCTGCCGCAGATGCGACAGTCGAATACATATTAGCGGCCGCTAAACAGACGGCCGAAGAAGTTGACGATCCCGTTCTCGCCGTCGCGAATTTGGCCGATCACGGCGCCGATCAGCACGAAGAATGCAATGACGAGCGTGTCCCACAGGCCGAGCGTGAGCACCAACACGGCGAGGATAAAGCCAGCGACGGCACCGAGCGTGGTGTTGGGATGACGCACAGCATAGCTCCAGATGGCAGCGCCCGTACCCTTGATGAGACCCATAGCCTCGTCAAAATCCGCGGCCGCCGCGTCTTGTAACTCAGTTGCCTCTGCTTTGGAATCAACAGGTTCGCTCGCCGGCGTGGCGCTCTGGTCAATCGTCAGGCGCGGCGTACGAGCGGTCTTATCTTGATTGGTATCACTCACCGGAAACCTCCACGGTCTGGACGGTAGTCTTGGACGGCAAAAAACGGACGCGCGTGGTCGTACCCGGCGTGCCGAGCATGGTGTCGCAAGCTTCCTCGATGCGCTGCTGCATCGCGGTAGCCAGAGATGCCACGTCCTTATCGTCAAGCGCGATAGCCTCGACCTTAAAACGGACGTGCGAATCGTCGGAACCTTGGACGCGGGCCTCGACATGCTCGATCATCACGCGATCGTCGCGCTCTGCAGCAGCCCTGGCGCACGAAGAAAGCGCCGCGAGCGTGACCTCGATATTGCGCTCCCCCGCCGGATGCACGCAGGACGGCTCGCGACGAGCAAACATCAGGCGGAAGAAGCTTACCAGCACGCCAATCGCCACAACTCCGCCGCATGCCGTCACGACAATGCGCGGCATGGGGTCGCGCATCAGCAGCATAAAGCGATACGTATACGGCCCCCAAAACTGGCAGACAAGCGTACCCAGCGCCACGATGGCGGCGGCAAGATACACGATCGCTAGGGCTCGTTTGAGTACGCGCACGTGGCGCTCCCTTCAAATCTCGGCTCTCGAAATGCAAAACGGTTCGCATCATTATAAAAGAGCCGGGTCCGGTGCTCTACGCACGCGGATCCGGCTCATCTATTCCACGAGGCTTGCATGCTCGCTTCATTATGCCCAGATATGCACGGCTTAACCCGTGCGGGCGCTACTCCTCCTCGAGGGCAGCAATGACCTCGTCGGTCATGTCCATGGTGCTGTAAACATCCTGGACGTCGTCGAGCTCCTCAAGACGGTCGATGAGGCGCTGAACCTTCTTGGCGTCGGCGCCGGAGACCTCGGTCGGGGTGGTCGGGACCATGGTGGTCTCGGAACCCTTGACCTGGACGCCCTGCTCCTCGAGCGCCTTGGAGACAGCCATGACCTCGTTGGCAGTAGTCCAGACGATCCACTCCTCGCCGGCGTCCTCGTAGTCCTCGCCACCGGCCTCGGCGATGGCCATCATGAACTCATCCTCGTCACCGGCAGCACCGTTGGCGATCATGGTCTCCTTCTTGGCGTTCTCGTCCAGGATCTCCTTGGCGACGACGATCTGGCCCTTGCGCTCAAACTGGAAGGCGACGGAGCCGGAGGTGCCCAGGTTGCCACCAGCGTGGGAAAAGGCGGAACGGACATCAGCGGCGGTGCGGTTGCGGTTGTCGGTCAGGCAGTCGACGTAGACGGCGACACCGGCGGGACCGTAGCCCTCGTACACGATGTTCTCGTAGACGGCGGCGTCGGCACCCGAACCAAAGGCCTTATCGATAGCGGACTTGATCTTGTCCTTAGGCATGGACTGAGCCTTGGCCTTAGCGACGGCAGCGGCGAGGCTGGCGTTGTTCTCGGGCAGCGGGTCACCGCCGAGACGGGCAGCAACGGTGATGTTGCGGCTGAGCTTGGAGAAGAGGGCGGAACGCTTAGCGTCCTGCGCGCCCTTACGATGCTTGGTTGTGGCCCACTTAGAGTGTCCGGACATACGTGTCTCCTATCGGTTTCGACCTAAAGCCCAGCGTGGATGCTCGGGCAATATAAACAAACGTCGTTATGATATACCTACCGGCCTGCAAGATAAACCCCAAAATGAAGGCGTCGTGATGATGCAGCCCCTTGGCACAAAGCAGCCTGACCCCTTTGCACCAAATTAGGACCAGAGGAGGTCGCTGCGGGTGATGGTGGCGCCGATGGCAAAGGGCATGCAGGCGATGACCGGATACAGATAGCGCATGTAGGTCGAGCCGTTGCAGGGACCGATCAGGCACACGGCGAGCACGCCCAGCAGCGGCACCCAAATGGCCAGCCCGCGCCACGAATGACGACGTAGCAGATAGACCACCACGGCGATCATAATCCACACATAGGTGGCTGAGCTCATGGTGAGCGAGATAAACGGGATGCGCTGCACCGCCACGCGATACAGGTTGATCAGGTGGTCGCACCAGCGCACAACCTTGCTATCGACCGGATGGAAGTCGAAGTACTTGAGGTTATCGGGCTTCGCCATAATCTCGGCACTGCGCGCCGTGCTGTAGACCCACGCATCGCGGGCACTCGGATAAAAGTAGCCGTAGTAGTTATTGATGAGCGCCGAGATATAGCACTCGGGATCCTTTTTGAACATCTGGGCCCACACCTCAAAATAGGCCTTGATGTCCTCCTGCGAGGCATACTCGTTAAAGCAATTTTTGACGGCGTCCGACTTATCCGGGTTGTAACGGCGGCCCAGGTTCTCGTACTTGAGCACACGGTCGATCACGGTACGCTCTTCGTCGGTCACCAAGCCGTCGCAAGGAGCCTCCACGATGGTGCCGTCCTCCTTAACCGTGGGGTTGACGCCCGAGTTGAGGCCGTCGTGCTTTTGGACAAAACGAGCCGTCTGCTGGAACGGAATCGAGAGGATTTCGCGCTTGGAACCAGGCGTGATGTCGTGCGCCGGCATAAAGACCTTGGTGAAGTACATGTTAGAGGCAAGGCAGAGTGCAAGCACCGCAAGAACTCCCACCCAGCGGAAACGCGGGATGGCGCCCGAAGGTGCAGCACTAGCCTGCTTGGCCGCACGGCGAGCCACATGTGCGTCCCATGCGCAAAACGCCGTCGCGATTACGCATGCCGCCAGGGGAAACACCAGGCCGCCGTTGCGAAGAAACGTGGAACCCATGGCGCCCAGAGCGAGCAGCAGCCAGTCGTGGCGCGCAAAGAGCACGGGGGCTTTCTCGCCCGCTCGCTCGACATTGGCATCACGACGGGGCAAGCCACATGCCACGAGCTTGACGGTCTGTACCAGCAGCACCAAGAACGCATCGGCAAAGAGCACGTCTTTGGTGAGCAGCGCCGCGTAGTTAGAGAACATCGGCATAAACGCAAAGAACAGCAGGATCGCACCGCGAACCGGCAGGCTCACACCCAGTTTGCGCAGCGATGAAATGGAATAGGCCATGCAGGCGGCCGTAATGACAAATTGAGCGCAGGTATAGATGATGAGGCCCGCGTTAGCGCTGTTGAACATCGAAAGCCCCAGCTGAACGCACGAGCCGATAATGGCCGTGTGCACTACGGGATGATGCCCGTTGAGCAGCACGTTGGGGTTGAGTAGGCGCAGGTAGTCGCTCGTGCCGTTGGGATAGTTGAACCACTGGCGAATCTGCGCGCCCGTATCTCCCATAAAAAGGCCGGGCAGCGAAGCGATGAGCGTGGGCGCCCAGGCGATCATAAGCACCAGGAAGGGCCCGGCAAAGGGATGGACCGAGAGCACGGCGTGAGTCACACGCCATACGCGGCCAAAGTGCGCTTCGGAAAACGGAATGCGCCGAGAGCTCAGCCAATCTAGACACTCAAAGGCAAGGTAGAAGGCAACGACCGCCAAGAGCATCCAGCCCGCGCCGCCAATCCAGGCGCAGATGATGCGAGCTTTGTCGCCAAGGACAATCTCGGCCGAGTCGGTGAGGTCGTAGCTGCGGCCGAACACCATGCAGATGGCGAAGAACAGCGACGGCAGAATGATCGATGGACGCCAGGTGTCGCCACGGCCAAAGAACACGTAGCGAAACGGCAAGGTGAGCAGGCAGGCAAGTGCAAGCAGCATGACCGCGTCGGTATGGCCGGCAAACGAAAGGAGCACCTCGTAGCACACGTACAGCATGCCCGAGGCTTTGGGGTCAATCGCCAAGACTGCGTTGCTCGACACCGGGGCAGGATCGATGGAAAACGCCGTGGTCGCCAACAGCGCGAGCAAAAATGCGATGAGCGTCTGCTTGGCGGGGTAGCGCTTAAACCAGACGATGCGGGCAGCGTCGCGCGCAGCCGTTGTGGAGAGGTCGGAATCCTTCACAGTCCGAAAGCCTTTCTAGAAACCTGCCAAAAAGGGACAGGTTTATTTTGGCAGGTTTTATCTGGGGAAACGTTACGGTTCTGTCATCGTTGCCCAGCGAACCACCACAAAGGTGCCTGTTCACTTTTTGGTGGTTAGGCGTCCAGGTAGACGCGCTGGGGCTGGTTGCGGTGGCGGGCGAAGATGATGAGCGCCAGGCCCGCGATTACGAGCGGCAGACTCAGCAGCTGGCCCATGGTGATGACGCCTCCCAGCAGATAACCCAGCTGCGCATCGGGCACACGCACAAACTCAATCAAAAAGCGAACGATGCCGTAGCCCATCACAAAGACGCCCATAAACGTACCCTGGGGCAGCAGCGGTTTTTTGCGACTGAGTACCTGCAGGATGCAAAAGAGCACGATACCCTCAAGAAACGCCTCGTAGAGCTGGGAGGGATGGCGCGGCATATCGCCCGCGGTGCCGCCAAAGACCACACCCCAGGGCAGATCGGTCGGCTTACCCCACAGCTCACCATTGACAAAGTTGGCACAACGGCCCAGGCACAAGGCCAGCGGCGCGCCTATGACGGCAAGGTCTGCCAAAGTCCATGCATCGAGCTTATACATGCGGCACACAATGATGCCGCCGATAATGCCGCCCACCAAACCGCCATGGAAGCTCATGCCGCCCTCGTTGGTGGCAAAGATCTCGAGCGGATGCGCCCAGTAGTAGCCGTCGCCGTAAAAGACGACGTAAAACAGGCGCGCACCGATAATGAGGCCAAAGACCACGCCGACCACGACACTCGTCAGGTCGTCAATCGTGATGTTAAAGCCCCAGCGACGCTGTGTGCGGTACATGACGACCGCCGTGAGCAGAGCGCCGACCACGTAGGCCAGGCCGTACCAGTAGATGGTGATGGGGCCCGCCGCGATCGCGACGGGATCAAGCATATGGTAGAGGTCGTTGAGCATATCGATCCCCCTGCTCCCTACATACAAATGCGGCCGCGGGCCTTACGCTCGCAGCCGCATATTTGGACGTAACGTCTATGCGGAGCGTACCGTCCGCAGCTTTCGCATCTTAGAACGGCGCGTACTCGTCGTACAGGTCCTCGGCCTCGCCGGAAGCATTGACCTGCTCGACGCGGGTAACGCCGGGCACATGCTCCTTCAGGATGCGCTCGATACCCATGGAAAGGGTTAGCGAGCTCATGGGACAGCCGGCGCAGGCGCCCTGCAGTTCCAGCTTGACGACGCCCTCGTCGTCGACGCCCGCATACTCCATATCGCCGCCGTCGGCCTGCAGGTTGGGGCGAATCTCTTCAAGAACCTTCTTAAGCAGCTCTTCGTTAACAGCCACAGGGGCTCCTTTCTCACAACAACGCGGGCACGCCCGCGGACAGAAGCTATGTTACTACAGCCATGTACCCGCTCACGAGCCGTCCATGCGCGCGGACGCGACTTTCACGAGTAGTCAATTTGGGACGGGGCTCTTTTGGCTGTTTTGCCGCCAGCTGGCGTTGGCACGCGCTACTGCTGAGCCTGTCCCCCGGTACCAATCTGGACATCGACGATGACCTGGCGGTAGCTGATGCCGCAGGAGTCGAGAATGCGGCGGCTGATACGGCCGTCATCGGTGTCGGCATACTTGTTGTCCAGGTAGACGACCTCGCCCACGCCCACCTGCGCCAGGATCTTGGCGCAGTCGTGGCACGGGAACAGCGTGACGTAGACCGTGGAACCCTCGAGGTCTTTGAGCGAGCCGCGGTAGTTGAGCACGGCGTTTGCCTCGGCATGCACCACGTAGTTGTGCTTATCCTGCAATGGGTCGTCGCTCGTACCCCACGGGAAAAAGTCATCGTTGAGCGCCGAGGGCGTACCGTTGTAGCCCACCGAAAGGATGCGGTGGTTGGTGTTGGCGATGCACGCGCCCACCTGCGTGTTGGGGTCCTTACTGCGGCGCTGCGCGGCGATGGCCACGCTCATAAAGAACTCATCCCAGCTAATAACGTCGCGGCGCTTGCCCGACGCAGTTTGATGAAGATCGTCCGACATGCCAGACACCTCCGAAATCGCAATAGTTTGACCCATTGTAGCAGGTGAAAGGTAGGGGCGCTTATCCCACCGCCCCATCGCTACGCGCGGCGGGGCTTTTGGTTGATGTGGTAGAGCTCGGCGAGGCCCCGCAGCGTCAGCGCGTCGTCGACCGTCAGACTGTGACCGACCAGCGCCGCAAGCGCCTTGGCATCGTCGCCGGTAATGACGATGGGCACATCGCCCTCCCCCGCGGCCTTGGTCGCGCGCATCTCGGCAAGCACCATGTCGAGCATGCCGTCGATGCGGGCCACCTCGCCCAGAACCACGCCCGAACGCATGGCCTCACGCGTGTTGCGGCCGATGACGTGTGTCGGCGCCGAGGGCTCAACCTGCGGCAGGCGCGCTGCTGCCGCCGAAAGCGAACGGGCGCCGAGGGCCAGGCCTGGCGCGATAACGCCGCCGACAAAGGTACCGTGCGCGTCGATGACCTCGATATTGGTCGTCGTGCCCAGGTCGATCACGATGCACGGCGAGCCGTAGACGGCGCGGGCCGCCACGGCGTCGGCGATGCGGTCGGGACCGATCTCGGCCGGGTCATCGTAGTGCACGGGTATGCCGGTCTTGAGGCCCGGCCCCACCGTGAGCACGCGCCCCGTGCAGGTACGGGAAAGTGCCGCCTTCCACGGGCGCTCGAGCGCCGGGACCACGCAGCTCAGCACAGCAGCCGCGGGCACAAGCGCACCCGGCATGCCCGCATCGGCCGCCAGTGCGGCCATGACCTGCACGAGACGCATGCGTGCCTCGTCTGCTGTGATGCTCGACGGCGTGGTGATCTCGCACGTCGCAAGCGGGCATTCCTGTACCGCGGCCGAATCCTCGGCAAACAGGCCAAAGCGAATGAACGTGTTGCCCACGTCGACCGTCAATATATATGCGCACCCATTAAGCATCGTCGGCGCTCCTTTCGTCTGCCCAGCAGTATATCGCCTACCTAAACCAGTCATCCCAAAATGACTAGCTTGCGGCTATACTGGTGCGCGGTCGTTTGCGAGCTCACGCGGCGGCCCTTGGTAACCCGACTTCCCGCGCCGTATCCGTAGCGGCGCTCCCGGGGAAGCGGATATACGCAAAGGAGTTCTATATGAGCAATCCCTCGAACCGCACTTCGATGCGCGGGCAACTCACGCTGCGCGGCGTCGTCATCGGCGTCCTTGGCTGCGTGATCATCACGGCAAGCTCGGCCTATACCGCCCTCAAGATGGGCGCCCTCCCCTGGCCGATCGTCTTCGCTGCCGTCATCTCGCTGTTCTTCCTTAAGCTCATGGGCAACGCCAGCCTCAACGAGGCAAACGTCACCCACACCATCATGTCCGCAGGCGCCATGGTCGCCGGCGGTCTGGCGTTTACCATCCCGGGCGCCTGGATGCTGGGCTATGCCGATCAAATCAGCTGGCTCGACATGTTTATCGTGGCGCTCGCCGGCACTATCCTGGGCCTGCTGGCCACGGCACTCATCCACCGTCACTTTATCGTGGACGCCGCGCTTGAGTTCCCCACCGGCAACGCCGCGGCTCAGACCCTGCGCGCCACTGAGGCCGGTGGCAAGACCGGCAAGCAGCTCTTTGGCTCCATGGCCGTCGCCGGCATCTACAGCGTGCTGCGCGACGCCCTGGGCGTGGTGCCCAGCATGCTGTGCACGCTCAATATCCCCGGCGTGACCTTTGCCATCTATAACTCGCCCACGCTGCTGTCCATCGGCTTTTTGGTGGGCTTCGCCCCCGTCGCCTTCTGGTTTGCCGGCGCGCTGCTGGGCAATTTTGGCATCATCGTTGGCGGCACCGCTGCCGGGCTGTTTGACGTTATGACCGCGCAGGGCATCGTCAAGTCCCTGGGTATGGGCCTCATGATGGGCTTTGGCGTCGCCGTCGTCCTCAAGGACATCTTGCCGCAGGTCGCCGGTATCGTCCGCGGCCTCGCCGCCGACAGCTCCACCGACACCGACGAGCAGTCGCTCATCTCGGGCTCCCTTAAGCTCGACGCCGGTATCATCGGCCTGGGCGCTGCCGCCATCGCCGTGATCATCGCCATCGTGCTCGACCTTGGCCCCGTTCCGGCCGTCATCGTCACGCTGTTCACCTTTGTCACCACCATCATGAGCGCGCAGAGCTGCGGCCAGACGGGTATCGACCCCATGGAGATCTTTGGCCTCATCGTCATGCTCATCGTGGCCGCCTTCGCACAGCTCGCGCAGGTCAAGCTGTTCTTTATCGCCGGCATCGTGGCCGTGGCGTGCGGCCTTGCGGGCGACGTCATGAACGACTTTAAGGCCGGCGCCGTGCTGGGCACCAACCCGCGCGCACAGTGGGTCGGCCAGGCCATCGGCGGCATCGTGGGTGCCCTGGTCGCTGCCGCCGTCATGGTCGCGCTCGTAACCGCCTATGGTCCGGACGCCTTTGGCCCCGACAAGAGCTTTGTGGCCGCGCAGGCAAGCGTGGTCGCCACCATGGTCTCGGGCATCCCGAGCGTACCGTGGTTCGCAGGCGGCTTTATCGCCGGCATCGTCATGTACTGGCTCGGCATTCCGGCCATGATGATCGGCCTGGGCGTGTACCTGCCGTTCTACATGTCGCTCACGGCCTTCCTGGGCTCCTGCGTTAAGCTCGCCTACGACAAGTGGGCCGCTCACCGCGACGCCGAGGCCGGTCTTTCGGACGAGGAAAAGGCCGCCAAGGACGCCGCCTTCCAGGAGCAGGGCTTGGTTGTCGCCAGCGGCCTGCTCGGTGGCGAGTCCATCGTCGGCGTTATCCTGGCGTTTGTCTCTGTTGGCCTGAGCCTGCTGGGCTAAACCCAACAACAACGTACCCGTACAGAGCGCGGAGTCGGAGACCATCCGGCCCCGCGCTTTTTTGTATCTGCCGAAACCCTCAGCAGTACTCGCATGTGGCGTGTCTTTCTTTGCCTGCTCGCCTAAGTTCCCTGTCAAGATGACCGCCCCGCCCGTCACGGTGTAGAGTACATGCTGTGAACGCACCCGCGTTCCTACGGCAATACGAGGTGGACATGGAACTCGATAAACAACAGCTCAAGCGACTGCGCGAGCGCCATCATCGGCGCCATGGCATCCGCCCCGCCCACAGCGAGGCCATGGAGAACGCAAGCCGCTTTCTAAAGCGGGCATTCAACATTCGCGAGGGACGCGCGCCCTATCACGTGATTCGCAAGCGCTTTGTAAACGGGGCGCGCCTGACTGGCTCACACTTATGCATCTTGATCATTGCCATGTTGATCGCGAGCATCGGCCTCGATATCGACTCGGATATCGCTATTGTAGGCGCCATGCTCATCTGCCCGCTCATGGGCTCGGTCCTTGCCATGGCATACGGCATCGCCACGCTCGACCGCGAGATTACCCTTGAGGCCGTCGCGAGCTTGGCTCTGCAGATGGCCTTTTGCCTGGTCACGTCCACGTTGTACTTTAAGCTCTCGCCCCTTGGCACCACCACGGCCGCCATCATCGACAATTCGACACCGACCGTGTGGGACCTTGCCGTCGCGCTCGCGGGCGGCTTTGCGGGTGGCCTGGGCAACTCGCGCGACCAGGAACCCGCCACGCTCATCGCCGGCGTGGCTGTGGCGACCGCACTCATGCCGCCCCTGTGCGCGGCGGGCTATGGCATCGCCATCGCAAGCGGGTCATTGTTTCTCTCGGCGCTCTACGAGTTTGGCATCAACGTGGTCTTTATCGCGCTGGCTGCCGAAGCCGTGCTGCTTCTATTGCGCGTGCCGCTCAAGCGCGACCTCAACGGCGACGGCATTGTGACCGCCGAGGAAAATGCCGAGGTCGACGAGCTGTCACGCAAGGTGCGCCGCCGCATCATTGTGGGCACGGTAGTCTTTGCCATCCCCTGCATCGTTATGACGGCGGGGTCTATTGGCTCGGCGCAGGCCGGCGTGCAGGACGGCTACGGCGTCACCGAAACCACGCGCGAGCTTGCCGCGGTACTGCCGGGCTTTAAGGATTACACCGTCGCCGTCGAGACCTCGGCCACCGAAGGCGACGAGAGGGGCATCGTCGAGCGCGAGATTGTTGCCCATGTGACGACAAGCGAGGCGCTCGGGGCGCACGACCGCCACGTCGCCCGCAAGCTCATCGACCTCAATGTGCCCGAGCTCGATCGCGTGGAGTTCGATGTGAAGTGATGCAGAGCGCGGCCCTACAGATCGTACTTGTACACGCGATAGATGTACTTTTCGGCTTCCATCTCAAAGGTAGCGATGGGTAGACCATACCGATCGTACTCGATAAAGGTCTTGGCCTGGCCCGATGCCACGAGCATGCTATTTGAATCGCCGACGCGCTGCGCACTGCTGACGTAACCCGAAAACAGCACGGCGATCTGGTCCTCAAGTTCGTAGGTGCGCGCCGTCTCGTCCACTGTAAAGATGCGCCCAAACGAATGCGTGCCCTTGTTGTAGTCGGTCACCACCGCGGAGCCCAGCTGGCCCCAGTCGAACTTGGGATAGCTTTCGGCCGCACCAAAGTTGTTGTCGTATAGCAGCACCTGATAGCGACCGGTCGTTGCCGTGTCAGAACTCGGCAGATACGTCACGCTGTGCTGGCCCGCGTTGAGCGAAAAATCGCCCTGGGCCTGCAGCAACTTGTCCTCAAAGCCCGAGCCGGCCCATTGCCACTCCTTTCTATTTCTGGGTCCATCTTCTCACTGCTGGCGACCAAAAATGATTCGTTTTCCTCCGTTCCCGAGGAATCATTTTTAGTACTTAAAGAAGCCCTCTCCCGAGCTTTCGCCCAGCTTGCCTTCGTCGAGCATTTTCTTGAGGACGGACGCCATGGCCTTAAAGTTGTAGGGCATCATCATCTTTTTGAGCAGCGGGCTCACCAGGCCCGGGACCTTCTGATACTGCATGACGATGTTGTAGGCCGTCTGGATGCCCACCGTGTCGAATACGCGGAACGGGCCCTTGGGAGCGCCGGTGCCGCGCGTCCATGCGAGGTCGATACTCTTGGGGTCGCTGACGCCCGAGACGTACAGGTCCAGGCCCGAAAGCAACCACGGCACCAACATGGAGTTGAGCAGGTAGCCGTTCTTTTCCTTGTTGACGGGAAGCGCCAGCATGCGGATGTCGTTGGCGAAGTCGACGAGCTCGTCGAAATAGCGCTTGTCGGTCTGGTCCTGGGCCATGACCTCGGTCATGTTGTTCTTCCAGATGGAGTTGGCAAAGTGCAGCGACAGGTACTTCTCGGGGCGACCAGTGTACTTGGCAAAGGTGCTCGGCAGCAGCGTAGAGGAGTTCGTCACGACAACGGTCTTTTGCGGGAGGACCGGGGCGAGCTTCTTGTAGAATTCGATTTTTGCCCGGGTGTCCTCGGCCATAGACTCGATGACCAGGTCGGCGTCGGCCACGGCCTTGGCAAGATCTAACTCCAGCTTGAGCGTAGAGTAGGCACGCTCGACGGCGGCGAGCGCCGTCTCCCTGTCGAAGGTCTGGTCGCTATCGGCGATGCCGGCACACCACTCGCCCGTGCCGTCCGCCATGCCCTCGATAGCAGCGATGTACTCCTCGCGCACATGATCGATCTTGGGCTGGGTGCGGCCGATGCTGCCCTCGCTGCGCAGCCAAATCGTTACATCAAAGCCGCAGTAGGCAGTCTGAAAGGCAATCTGGCTTCCCAGCACGCCGCCGCCGGCGACGCAAACGGTCTTGTAGCTCATGGGACGGTCCTCTCTTACGTAATTCCATAGATGTGTATTTATTCAACCGTAAGGAGGGTTGCACGCTGGGGGTGGGTTCTATAAACGGACGGTAATTTGCGGCGAACGGCAACACCTGTTCATTATCTCTCGATTTTGGAGGCCCCTTTTAACGCTGCTGGACCGCTTTTTCGGAAGTGCGGTGAAAAATCGAGTTCCGCCGACCAGACCGGCTTTTTTTACAACAAAACCGCAGGTCGCGAGAGTCTAAAAAGGCGGTGTGCTCGGGAGGTTCGCGTTTTTCCCCGCACTTCCGAAATTCGAGTGCACAGAAGGCTGCGACAAAACGATTTGCGCAACATATGTCCAGCAAAAACGGGTGGTAGCCGGTACGGCTACCACCCGTTTGTCTCATATCTAGCACATAGCAGGCCAACTACTTCTTAATGCCGCGTCCCAGGCGCTCGGCGACCGACGCCACGGCCTCCTCGCTGGCCGTTCCGCAGCTCACGCAGCCGTCATGGGCACGCATCTGGCCAGTGACCTCATCCATCGCGAGCGGCGCCACCTTCTCGAGCTTAAAGCCCTTACCGGCGCGCATGTTTTCCTTGGCCACGCTGATCATGAGCTTAATACGGTTGAGCTGGTTGACCTCGGACGCGCCGGGGTCGTAGTCCACCGCGACGATGTTGCTCTCGGGGTGCTGACGGCGCAGCTCCTTGATCACGGCCTTACCCACTACGTGGTTGGGCAGGCACGCGAAGGGCTGCGTGCAGATGATGTTGGGCGCACCGTGGTCGATCAGGTCGAGCATCTCGGCCGTGAGCAGCCAGCCTTCGCCCATGTTGTTGCACACCGAAAGCACCGTACGAGCCTTGTCCGCCATGGTGCCAATGCGCTCGGGCGCCTCGAAGCGGCGGGACTTTTCGAGCATCTCCTCCACCGGCGTGCGCATCCAGTCCACCAGCTTAATGAGCGCCTGCATGCTAGCGCGCGCCGTGGCAGAGCTTCCCAGCTCGTCCTTCTGCAGCTCGGCGTTACTCATGGAGTACAGGAAGAAGTCGAGCAGGCCCGGTACCACGGCCTCGCAGCCCTCGCGCTCAATGACATCGACCACGTGGTTGTTGGCCGTGGGATGGAACTTGACCAGGATCTCGCCAACCACGCCCACGCGCGGCTTGGTACCCTCGCCCACAAGCGGCATGGTGTCGAACGCGCGGATGGCCTCGCGGCACAACTTGGTGTAGTTGTGCCTGTTGAACTTAGGCGCCAGCTTGCGGGCGCGCGCCATGTACTCCTCGTAGAGTGCGTTGGCGGCACCGGGCGTGGCCTCGTACGGGCGGCAACGATAGAGCATCTGCATCATGACGTCACCAAAGAGCACTGCGTAGACTGCCTGCTTAAGCAGTGCCGGCGTAATCTTAAAGCCGGGGTTGTCCTCACCGAGCGCCACGGCCGAAAGCGAGATCACCGGGATCTCGGGGTGGCCGCTCTCGCGCAGGGCCTTGCGGATGAGTGCGATGTAGTTGGTGGCACGGCAGCCGCCGCCGGTCTGGCTGATAACCACGGCCGTCTTGGACAGGTCGTACCGACCGCTCTCGATGGCCTCCATAATCTGGCCCGTCACCAGGATCGACGGATAGCAAATGTCATTGTTCACGTAGCGCAGGCCAGCCTCGACGGCATCGTGGTCGGTCGAGGGCAGCAGCTCCAAGTTGTAGCCGGCACCGCGGAACACCTCTTTGACCAGGTCAAAGTGAATCGGCGCCATCTGCGGGCACAGGATGGTGTAGCCCTCCTCGCGCATCTGCTCGGTAAAGGGCACCTTGGGCCACGCGGTCGAAGCACTCTCACGCTGCGCCTCAAACGTGTACTTGCGGCTCGCGAACGCGGGGGCATCCGTGGAGGGCGCCACCGGCGCGGCATCGCCTTGCTCGTAGGCCTCGCCCGCGGCCGTGGCATCGGCCAGGCGCTCGGCCTCCTGGTCCTTGAGCGCTGCCATGAGCGAGCGGATGCGGATGCGCGCGGCACCCAGGTTAGACACCTCGTCGATCTTAAGCACGGTGTAGATCTTGCCGCTGGCTTCCAGAATCTCCTGCACCTGATCGGTGGTCAGAGCGTCCAGGCCGCAGCCGAAGGAATTGAGCTGGATCAGGTCCAGGTCGTTGCGCATCGTCACAAAACGGGCGACGGCGTACAGGCGGCTGTGGTACATCCACTGGTCGACGACGCGAATCGGACGCTCGGGCTTTACCAGATGCGCAAGCGAATCCTCGGTAAAGACCGCAAAGCCAAAGCTCGAGATAAGTTCGGGCAGGGCGTGGTTGATCTCGGGGTCGTTATGGTAGGGACGACCGGCGAGCACGATGCCGTGACCGCCATGGTCCTCGACCCACTTAAGAGCCTCCTCGCCCATGGTCTGGATATCCTCGTGGAAACGCGCATCGGCCTCAAAAGCAGCGTTGACGGCGGCATCGACCTCGGAGCGCGTGATCTTGGGACCGCGCACGCGACCGCGACCGGCTTGCGCATCGGCCACACGGTCGACGGCGAGCACCTGGTACAGACGGCGCTTAAGCTCGGTCTTATCGTGATACGGCACAAACGGATACAGGAACTCGATGTTCTGTTCGCGAATCTCGTCGATGTTGAGCGCCAGCGCTGTGGGGTAGCTCATGACGATGGGGCAGTTGTAACAGTTGCCAGCCGTCGGATCCTCCTTGCGCTCCCAGCGCACGCACGGCATCCAGATGAAGTCGACATCGCGGTCGATGAGGTTCATCACATGGCCGTGGCTCATCTTTGCCGGGTAGCACACGCTCTCGGACGGCATGGACTCGATGCCCGCCTGGTAGGTCTTTTTGCTCGACTGGTCGGACAGCTGCACGCTAAAGCCCAGGCGCGTAAAGAACGCGTGCCAGAAGGGGTAGTTCTCGTACATGTTGAGTGCGCGCGGGATACCCACGGTGCCGCGCGGGGCCTCATCGGGACTCAGGACCTCGCGGTTAAAGAGCAGCTCATTTTTCTTTTTGAAGAGGTTGGGGGCCTCGGTCTTCTGCTTTTTGTGGCCAGCGCCCTTCTCGCAGCGGTTGCCGGTAATGAAGCGTCTGCCGCCGCCAAAGTCGTTAACGGTGAGCTGGCAGTTGTTGGAGCAGCGACCGCAGCGGACATGCTTTTGCGTCACAGTAAGGTGCGCGATGTCCTCGGCCGAAAGGATGGTCGAGGTGCCATCGGCGCCGGCGCGATCGCGGGCGAGCAGGGCCGCACCGTAGGCGCCCATGCAGCCGGCGATGTCGGGACGCACGGCATGAACGCCGGTGAGCTGCTCAAACGCACGCAGCGTGGCATCGGACATAAAGGTGCCGCCCTGAACGATCACCTGGCTGCCGATCTCCTTGGAGTCGCGCAGCTTAATGACCTTGAACAGGGCATTCTTGATGACGGAATAGGACAGGCCGGCCGCGATGTCGCCCACCGTGGCGCCTTCCTTTTGCGCCTGCTTGACGCGCGAGTTCATAAAGACCGTGCAGCGGCTGCCCAGGTCGACCGGGGCCTTGGCATGGATGGCGGCGTCGGCGAACGCGCGCACGTCCATGTTCATAGAGACGGCGAAGCTCTCGATAAAGCTACCGCAACCCGACGAGCAAGCCTCGTTGAGCATGATGTGCTCGATGACGCCGTCCTTGACGCGCAGGCACTTCATGTCCTGGCCGCCGATGTCCAGAATGAACTCGACGCCGGGCAGAAACGCCTTGGCGCCGCGCAGGTGCGCGACGGTCTCGATCTCGCCGGAGTCGGCCTTGAGGGCCTCGATGAGCAGCGCCTCGCCATAGCCCGTAGTGGTCACGTGGCCGATAGTGCAGCCGGCGGGGATGTGGTTGTAGAAATCGGCCATGATGACCTTGGCCGTGCCCAGGATGTCGCCGTTGTTGTTGCCGTACCAGGTGTGCAACAGCTGGCCGTCCTCGCCCACGAGCGCGGCCTTCATGGTGGTGGAGCCGGCGTCGATGCCAATGAACACGCGGCCGGTGTAGCCGTCGAGTTTGCCCTTGGGGACGACTTCCTGGTCATGGCGGGTTTTGAATTCGGCAAAGTCCTCGTCGGTGGCAAAGAGCGGATCCAGGCGCTCGACCTCGGCACCCTGTGTGTCACCCAGGGCATCGATGGCATCGATGAGCTGCGGGAACGTGCTGAGCTTATTGGACTCGTGCGCCATGGCGGCGCCGCTCGCCACAAACAGGTGAGCGTTTTGGGGCACAATGCGGTGCTCTTCGTCCAGGTTGAGCGTGAGGTAGAAGCGGTGGCGCAGTTCGGAGAGATACTGCAGCGGGCCGCCCAGGAAAGCGACGTTGCCGCGGATGGGACGACCGCACGCCAGGCCCGAGATGGTCTGGGTCACGACAGCCTGGAAGATGGAGGCGGCGACGTCCTCGGGGCGGGCGCCCTCGTTGAGCAGCGGCTGCACGTCGGTCTTGGCAAAAACGCCGCAGCGGCTGGCGATGGGATAGATGGTGGTGGCGTTGGCAGCGAGCTCGTTGAGGCCACTGGCGTCGGTGTGCAGCAGGGTTGCCATCTGGTCGATGAACGCGCCCGTGCCGCCGGCGCAGGTGCCGTTCATGCGCTGCTCGATGCCGTTGTCGAAATAGATGATCTTGGCGTCCTCGCCGCCCAGCTCGATGGCGACATCGGTGGCCGGGATGAGAGTCTCGACGGCACGCTTGCTGGCGATGACCTCCTGGACAAACTCCAGGTCGAGCCACTGGGACAGCAGCAGGCCGCCCGAGCCGGTAATGGCGCAGGTCATTTGGGCCGTCGGCAGCACGGTCGCAGCGCCCTCGAACAGGTCGCGGGCACAGGCACGGACATCGGTGTGGTGGCGCTGGTACTTGGCGTAGACGATCTGGTTGTCGTCGTTGAGCACGGCGAGCTTAACGGTGGTGGAGCCCACGTCGATGCCCAGGTGCAGGTTGCCACGAGCGTTCTCGGGGTTGAAAATCGCGCCTTCGGGGGCGTGGGCGGCGGTGGCGGCTACGGGCTCAGCGGCGGTGGCGGGCTCGCTAGCAACGGACGTCTCCCCTGCCGCGTTCTTGGCATCGGCAACTGCCTCGGCAACTTTCTCGGCAGCCGCGGTCGCGGCCTTCTGCGCGGCATCCACCACGGCGGGTGCAGCCTCACGCGCGGCAGCAAACATACGGTCCTTGATGCCCTCGACGAGTTTGCTCATTGTCTCTCCTCTTAGTTGTTGGACTCGACGGCTGCGGCGGTGTCGGCCGCGTCCTCGAGCTGTAGGTTCAATAGCTTCATGCCGTATTCCGGCACGTTGATATCAATGGGTTGGCCATACAGGTCACCAGGGCGCACAAAAGCGAGCACCGTCATAATGCGCGCCATGGCCTCGGGCGATTCGGTGAGCCCACGCTCAAACCAGCGCTGAATCATGCCGACCTCGGCACTCACGACGTAGGTAACGTAGTAGTCAAAGAACGTACCCAGCGCCAGGCCCAAAATGCCCGTCTGCGCACGCGGCACTACGGCCTCACGCGCGGTGTCGATAATCCTTTTAATGAAGGCCTGGTCGCCGCCCGGACCCAGCAGCGCACCGATTAAATCGCGGTTGGCCGCAAGATAACGCAGCAGCTCAACCGAACCGGGCGCCGGCTCGAGCTCATCGATGTTGTGATAGAGATCAGGCAGCTGAGCTGCGGTGATGAGCTCAATGCGCTCACGGATCTCGGCCAGCAAGCCGTCCTCGATTTGATTGATAAAGTCGGGAATATCGCGGTAGTGCGAATAGAACGTGCGGCGCGTTAGGCCAGCGCGCTCGGTGAGCGACGCGACATTAATGCGCGAAAGGTCGCCGCTTTCGGCAAGCTCGCTGGCAAGTGCCTGGCGAAGGGCACGCTGCGAGCGAAGGGACCGGCGATCGCATTTCTCGAGCTGGGACAAGCGTCCTCCTTGTTACTCAGCCTGTGCGCTATTGCACAGTGCGAGTATTATTGCACACCGTGTGCATCAACACGTAAAGGCAATATTTTTGATGTGACAAAGGGCAGTCCTTTTGTCACAACCCACCTGGCTTTTGGAGCGGCATTACCGATTGTCCAAAATGTCATTCGTGGGTAGAATAATGTCGACGGCAGCCCAAGTTCTGCAAAGCTGGGCAGCGCCGTTGTTTGCATTAGGGGGTCAACGCCTTAGCGGCGGCGACCCCTTCTGTTGCGCTTCGAACGCTGCTTGAGTGCCTCGGAAAGGCCGACAAGCGCCGTGAAGAACGAGACCAAAGCAGTCAGAAGCCTCACGAAATCAATCAAATCGGTCATGGGCATCACCTCCCGTCAGATGGAGGGCGCTGCCCGGCACATGGAACTGCCGCCAACAGCATCAATTCTATCAAAGCGCAGTTAGGTATGCGAATGTTTGTTCGTATTTCAAGAGACCAGCGTCAACTGTGACAAAGGGGCTATCCCTTTGTCACATTATTCGATGATGGTGCGGGAGTTCTGCTTATGCATGGTGGCGAGCATGTGTCTGGGAACGGCGTGGACCATGCAGCTGCCGATAGTCGCGCTCGCGGCGGCTTTAGCTGCATCGCTAGCGTTTTTGGTCGCGTAGCTGTGACGGAAACGCTTGAGCATGGCAATGTCGTTGCCGCCGTCTCCATAGACCGCGACCTCGTCCTCGGCAATGCCGTAGTAGCCCGCCAGCCAGGACACACTCTCGCCCTTGTTGCACGCCGCGTCCGTGATCTCAAACATCACCGGGTCAAACGGCGCGTTGACTACACGGTCCGAGCGCTCGGCCAAATATGCCTTAAGGTCGCGCTCCAGCTCGGGCGAGGTCACGCGGCAGTTGATCTTGCACACATCGTGGCGCAGGATGTCACCGATCGACTGGTCGAAATACTGCTCCTCGTGATACCCGCCACGTGCACGCATACCGCGCATCACGATGCGCTTGATGGGGCTGTCCTTTTTAAAGCCCGCCTGGTGCATCTCGAACGACCCGCTCGAGAACATGCCATCGGGCGTGGAGCAATCAAAGCAAATGTCCGGGAACGCCTTGAGCAGCTCCTCGGTGACCTGTGGGTCGATGGTCCAGGTCTTGAGCACCTCGCCATGGCTGTCGCGCACGATGGACCCATTGGAGCAGCAGGCGTCAAGCGCCAGGCCCGTAAAACCATGCTCGCCAATCGGCAGCGTCGAGCGCCCGGTCGCGGGAACCACATGCAGGCCAGCCTCGGTCAGCTCGCGAATGGCACGGCGGATGGTCCCATCTGCCTCGTGCAGGGCGTTCAGCAGCGTTCCGTCTAAGTCACTCGCAAACATCTTGATCATGGGCATGCCTCTCCTTCGTCTGCGCGATATTGTAGACGAGAACGGGCGCGCCCCAAGAGAGGCACGCCCGTCAGTCGAAAGATTGTCCTAAACCGCAGAAGGGCCGTGTTCGCCAGTACGGATGCGGATAACTTCTTCGACCGGCTCGACCCAAATCTTGCCGTCTCCGACGGCGCCGGTGCGGGCGGCGCTGCAGATGATGTCGACAATGCCGTCGACGTGCTCATCGGCGCAAATGAGCGTGAACTGCACCTTAGGAATCGTGTTGACAAGCAACTCGTTGCCGCGCACGTATTCCTTCCAGCCATGCTGTGAGCCGCAGCCCTGCACCTGGTTGATAGTCATACCGCGAACATCAGCAGCAAACAGCGCATCTTTAAGAACCTCAAGCTTCTCAGCACGAACGATCGCCGTAATCTTCTTCATAGTGAATTCCTCTCTTTAATAAAGAAATGAATTGCTCATTCATGTGGCACGGGTTTTCCAAATGCCGCAAACCAACCTCAGAGATCAAAAAGTTCAACTGACTGGTCTTAGCAGGTTTCCCAAGTGCCGCAGATTGCCGCGAAAGAGGAGCGAAGCGTACTTAAGTACGTGAGCGACGATTGAGCGGCAAGGTGCGGTGCTTGGGGAAGCTGCTAATCGAGTCCGGAGAACGAGGGATATGCGCTCTCGCCGTGCTGACTCGCATCCAAGCCCAGCGCCTCGTCGGCCTCGTCCACACGCAGGCTGCCGTGGAACAGCGCCTTGACCACCGCGGCGATCACCAAATCGAGCACCAGCACAATAGCGACCGTCACCACAATGCCCAAAATCTGCGAGATGAGCAACGACACGTCGCCCGTGTAGAGCAGGCCGCCCTTACCGGTCCACGAGAGCTCCGGCACGCAGAACAGGCCCGTGAGCACGCCGCCCAAGATGCCGCCAATGCCGTGGCAACCGAACGCGTCGAGCGCATCATCGTAGCCGAACTTGGTCTTAAGATGACTGATGGCCAAGTAGCAGACGGGCGACACGATCAGGCCCATAACCAGCGCTGCCCACGGCTCGACAAAGCCCGCGCCGGGCGTGACCACCACAAGGCCCGCAACCAAACCGGTGCCGGCACCCACCAGCGTGGGGCGGCCGGTATGCACGCGTTCGACGGCAAGCCACGAGACCATGCCTGCCGCGCTGGCCGTCACGGTGTTGAGGATGGCGAGTGCCGCCACGGCATCGGCCTTAAACTCGCTGCCGCCGTTAAAGCCAAACCAGCCAAACCAAAGCAGGCCGGCGCCTAGCGCCACAAACGGCACGTTATGCGGACGATAGCTCACCATGCCAAAGCCGCGACGACGGCCGAGCATTAAGCAAAGAATCAGGCCCGTCAGACCGGACGAGATGTGCACCACGTCGCCGCCGGCAAAGTCGAGTGCGCCGATGATGTCGCCGATAAAGGAGCCCTCGCCGCCCCAGACCATGTGGGCGAGCGGCGCATAGACCACGAGCAGCCAAATGCCCAGGAAGGCCGTCATGGCACCAAACTTAACGCGGCCGGCCAGGCTGCCCGTGACGATAGCGGCCGTGATCATGGCAAACGCCATCTGAAAGGCGATGTTAATGATCCGAGGATAGACGGCGCCATCCGCGGCATTGCCCTCAGCCGCCTGCAGCACCTGGCCGAGCACCGGCAGGCACAGCAGCTGGTCAAGGCCTCCAATAAACGGACTCGAGCCGTTACCGCCATAGGCCAGCGACCAGCCGGCAACAATCCACAGTACACCGACCAAACCAATGGCGCCAAAGCACATGAGCATGGTGTTGATGACATTTTTGCGCCTGGACAGGCCGCCATAGAAAAACGCCAGACCCGGTGTCATTAAAAACACGAGCATGGTGCAGACGAGCATAAACGTTGTCGATCCTGTATCGTACATTCGCTCTCCCTTGGTCGCATGAACGTTGTCGGCGCCCATAATGCGGCCGAGGGGCAACTGGTGTAGACCAGATACGGCGTTGTTAAACGCAGCGTTGTCGAATGGAAACGGCACCGCAATCTTGGAAACGGCACGGCAACGGACGAGAAACGAACGGGAAATACGCGAGCAAGGGAGCCGTGAGCGCGCCCGTCCCGGCTAGTGGCGGAACAGCTCGCGGGCTCGGTCGCGGAGATTAGTTGCTCGAATGACGCCTTCGTAGCGATTGATGCGCAGACGCGGGAAGGCGTTAAAGAAGCGTAGGTCGCGGCGGCTGAGTGACACGCTTGGCACCGGACGGCTCATGCGCTTGCCGGCAAGGCGACGACTGAGCGACGGACGCGGCATGCTCGGCGCGGCATCGGCCACGCGGCGGGCAGCGAGCGCCAGGCCGCGAGCACCATCCGAGATAAACGTCGGCATCGAAGCCTTCTCACGAAGGGCATCGAGCGTCGCGTCGCCCAGCTCGGCCAGCCACGCGTTAACGGCACGGCTGCGGATATGCGTCTGTGCCACCGAGTCAATCGTAGAATCGGGAATACGTTCGAGCATTGAGTCCGAGGCATCGGCAAGCGACTCATTGATGCGGTCGGCAAGGTCGGCCCGGACGCGCTCCAGCTGATCGGACAGACGCCGCCAGCTCGCCAACGAGCACACCGCGTCGACCACCATCGCGACCGTGACGATAAAGGCGGACAACCGCACAATCAGCACCGGCAGATAGCCAAGCAGCCCCAGCAATGCCGGCTCCACTAAACGGCAAATGCACAACGCACCCAGGCCAAACGCGCAGGCCCAGTACAGGCAGATGCGCCCGTGCAGGTTAAACGGCAGGTGCGAATAGTCCCAAAAGCGAGCGCCCGTTGTTTTTTCCAACAGCACGCCCACGCTGTACTCAATCACGCTGCATACGAGCGCTGCAGCGACAAACTGGCTCGACGCATCCGGAATCCCGCGCAGCAAAAGCCAGCAGGCAATGCCGCCCACACCATAGATAGGACAACACGGCCCCAGCAAAAAGCCACTGTTGGCGAAGCGTCCGTGGTTGAGCATGGCGCATACTGTCGACTCCCACGCCCAGCCGCAAAACCCGTAAAAGGCAAACGAGAGCACCAGTGCCGAGAGCGGGCAGGCGACAAGCGTCGCGCCGCCAAACGCCATATCAATCGCGGTTTCCACCGTCTACCCTCTCCTCTTTTCGCTCGATGCTTTACTCACGTCATCGTCCGCCTCGTCCTTGCGCGGCAGGCGGCCGGCGACCGTCTCGCGCAGCGCACACCATTTATCCGCCAGGCACACAATCCAAGCCTCACGACACGTCGGCGGCACCGGCACCAGCGGAAACATATGCCGCACGATAATATTCCGCTCGCGCGGCGTCAGCTCAAAATCTTCCTCCGCACGTGCCAGGGCAAAAAATGGGTGGCGAAAGCCATGCAGCCGATGGCTTGGGTCGGAATCGTGCCAGTCATAGAGAAAGTAGTCGTGCAGCAAGGCCCCGCGCAGCAGCGAGCCGCGGTCAACCGAGACACCGACGCGGCCCAAGCGCTCGGCAAAGGACAGACTTGCCCGTGCCACCGAGGTCACATGTGCATAGACCGTCACGTCGCCATGCTGGATAAACTCGCGCGTCAGGTCCAAGCGGCCCGCCTGGGCGAGCTGGCGGGCGGCATCGTCGACCTCGTGCGCGATTTTCTCGGCACGAACGGCATCGGACATGCTGCCTCCTTCCAGCGGCTCACGGCGGCAAGCCACGGCCTGTGCACAATCGATAAAAACATCATGGAACACATCAGTATGGCATCGGACAAAACGTTTTGCCCCACCAGTTGGCGAATTACCGCGCCGCCGTCACATATCAAACGCCAAAATGTGCGAGACTGTCTTGTGCAATTGTGTCGGCCGAGGGAGCGCCGACGCTCGATTCGCATGGAGTAACCCACAACGATGCTGCTTACGCAAACGACAACGCCCGAGGACGTCAAGGCTCTCGACCGCGCCGAGCTTCCGCTGCTCTGCGGCGAGATCCGCCAGGCAATCCTCGAAAGCTCCGCCGCCGTCGGCGGGCACGTTGCCCCCAACCTGGGCGTCGTTGAGCTTACGGTTGCGCTCCATCGCGTGTTTAACTCCCCTATCGACAAGATTGTCTTTGACGTTTCGCACCAGACCTACGCCCACAAGGCGCTGACTGGGCGCGCGTACACTTATATCGATCCGGAGCGTTATGGTGAGGCTTCTGGCTTTGCCAATCCCGACGAGTCCGAGCACGACCTGTTCGCCATGGGCCATACCTCCACGTCAGTGAGCCTGGGCTGCGGCCTGGCGCACGCTCGTGACCTGACGGGCGATGCGTACAACGTCATCACCATCATTGGCGACGGCTCGCTTTCGGGCGGCCTGGCGTTTGAGGGCTTTAACAATGCCGCCGAGCTCGACAGCAACCTGATCATCATCGTCAACGATAACGACCAGTCCATCGCCGAAAACCACGGTGGCCTCTATCGCAATCTGGCCGAGCTGCGCGCCAGCAACGGCACCTGTGAGCGCAACGTTTTCCGCGCGCTGGGCCTCGACTATCGCTATCTGGACGCCGGCAACGACGTGTTGGCCCTGGTCGACGCGCTGCAGGAACTGCGCAATATCGATCATCCCATCGTGCTGCACGTCTCCACCGCCAAGGGCAAGGGCTTTGAGCCGGCCCAGAGCGACCCCGAACGCTGGCACCACGTGGGTCCGTTTGACATGGCGACTGGGCGCAAGCTCTGCCCGGGCCATCCGAGCGAGCCCGCGCCGCGCACCTATGCTGACATTACGGGCGAGGCGCTCAGCGCCGCCATCGAGCGCGATCCACAGGTCGTTGGCATCACGGCCGCCACGCCCTACATTATGGGCTTTACACCCGAGCTTCGCGCTGCCGCCGGCAAACAGTTCGTCGATGTGGGCATTGCCGAGGAGCACGCCGTGACCTTTGCCACCGCGCTTGCGCGCTCGGGCGCCAAGCCAGTCTTTGGTGTGTACGGCACGTTTTTGCAGCGCGCCTACGACGAGCTGTGGCACGACCTGTGCCTCAACGACGCCCCCGCAACCATCCTGGTGTTTGGTGCGTCGATCTTTGGCACCACGTCCGAGACGCATCTTTCGTTCTTTGATATTTCCATGCTGGGCGCTCTCCCCAATATGCGTTACCTGGCGCCTTCCTGCATGGAGGAATACCTGTCCATGCTGAGCTGGTCGCTCGACCACCGCGAGCATCCCGTGGCAATCCGCGTACCGGGCATCGGCTTGGTAAGCCGCCCCGACCTTGCGCCCGCCGAAGACACCGACTACAGCGCCGTTCGCTACAACGTGGTGCGTCGGGGCCGCGATGTGGCCGTGCTTGCGCTCGGCGACTTCTTTGAGCTGGGTGAGCGCGTGGCAAACCGTCTGACTGCCGAGTACGGCATCGAGGCCACACTCGTCAACCCGCGCTTTGCAACCGAGCTCGACCGCGAGTTCCTCGATAGCCTTGCCGCCGAGCATCGCGTTGTTGTCACCCTCGAGGACGGCATCTTGGACGGCGGCTGGGGCGAGCGGGTGGCGTGCTACCTGGCCTGCACGCCCGTGCGCACGCGCACCTTCGGCATCGCCAAGGGCTTCCCCGACCGCTACGACCCCAACGAACTGCTCGCACAGAACGGCATGACGGTCGAGAATATGGCCGCCGAAGCCGTGAGACTACTCAACGAGTAAGAAAACCTCCGCAAGGAAAGCACCCCCCTGCGGAGGTTTTTGTTTTCGCGACGCGATTATCTCAATCTGTAACATCTAGGGCCCGAATTCCCGTCTAACTGTTACAAATCTAGACAAGACGTCTTAGTCCCTGACCTTTGTCTCAATCTGTAACAGATAGAGACCTTTTGGCCGTCCAGATGTTACAGATTGAGACATTCGAATCCCCCTGAAGAGAAAATCTCGATCTGTAACAGTCACTCGGCAAAAACGGCTGCAGATGTTACAGATTGAGATAAAGCAGCGAGACATGCCGCTGCATCGGTCAGAACCACCACAAAGGTGCCTGTCCCTTTTTGGTAGGTGGAATTACCTATAAGGCAAGTATGTTTCTGAGTTATTTCGTGTTGACCCATTTGAGCGCGATAGGGTATAACTCTACTCAACCGCTAGGGATTTTATTGAGAAAGGTGTTCTCCCATGAGCAAGAACCTCTCCCAGCAGGTCGTTCTCGACCGCCGCGGCTTCGTTGCCGCCACCTTCGCAACCGTCGCCGGCCTTGGTCTTGCCGGCTGCTCCGACACCAGCGCCGAGGCCGACAAGGGTTCCGCCGCCGGCTCTTCCAAGAGCTCCAATAATACCGAGGCTTCCACCGCACTCGACGCTAAGGCATTCGACAAGCTCGTCGACAACGGCCCCAAGGCCGATGACGATGCCATCGCCGCCAGCACCTGGGCCACGGCCGTCAAGGACGCCGGCGTCTTTAAGATCGGTAGCGTTCAGACTTCCACGCTCTTCTCCCTCCTCAACGAGAAGGACGGCAAGACCCGCGGCTTCGATGCCGGTATCGCACAGCTCCTGTCCAACTACATTCTGGGCGAGAACAAGGTCGAGATCACCCAGGTGACCTCGGACACGCGCGAGTCCGTCCTGCAGAACGGCCAGGTCGACGCCGTCTTTGCCACCTACACCATCACTGACGAGCGCAAGAAGCTCGTCTCCTTTGCCGGCCCCTACTACTACACCCAGCAGGCCATCCTGGTGCTCGCCGATAACGACGACATCAAGGGCGTCGACGACCTGGCCGACAAGAACGTCGCCGTCCAGTCCGGCTCCAACGGCCCCGCCATCCTGGAGGAGTTCGCCCCCAAGGCCAGCCAGCAGGAGTTCAAGACCGACGAGGAGGCCCGCCAGGCACTCCAGCAGGGTCGCGTTGATGCCTACGTCATCGATAACAACATGCAGCAGAGCGCCCTGGTTCGCGAGCCCGGCAAGTACAAGATCGCCGGCAAGCCCTTCGGCAGCAAGGAGCCTTACGGCATCGGCCTGCCGCTCGATTCCGACGGCGTCGCCTTCGTCAACGACTTCCTTAAGAAGATTGAGGACGATGGCACCTGGACCGAGCTGTGGCAGATCTGCATTGGCGACCGTACGGGCGACACCAATGTACCCGAGCTGCCCGAGATCGGCGCCTAGACAGCGAGCCTGGTAACGGCCGTTGCGAAACCATACGGAAACGCACGATGCGCTTTATTGCGATAAACTGTTTCCTCACTGAGTTGTCGGGGCTTCCGTACACGCGGGAGCCCCTTCCCTTACCGGCGGGAGGTCCGCATGAGTCTCTCCGAGCTCTGGTCGCTCTATGGCCAGAACTATATCGACGCGCTGCTCGCAACCTGGGGCATGACGCTTGAGTCGTTTGCCATCGCCATGGTGCTGGCCGTTGCCGTCACCGTGATGCGCGTGTCGCCGCTCAAGCCGCTGCGCGTCTTTGGCGACCTGTATGTCCAGGTCTTCCGTAACATCCCCGGCATCGCGCTGCTTATCATCGTCGTCTACGCGCTGCCGCCGCTCAAGGTCGTCCTGCCCTACCGCACCTGCGTTATCGTCGCCACGGTCCTTTTGGGCTCGGCCTTTGGTTCCGAGAACTTTATGAGCGGCATCAACACCGTCGGCGTCGGCCAGGTGGAAGCCGCCCGCTCGCTGGGCATGAGCTTCAGCCGTATCCTCGCCAAGATCGTGATTCCGCAGGCACTGCGCTCAAGCGTGCTGCCCATGACCAACCTCTTTATCGCCGTCATGCTCACCACCGCCCTCGGCAGCCAGGTGCCGCTTAAACCGCAGGAGCTCACCGGCGTGGTGAGCTACATCAACACGCGCTCGCTCGGCGGCGTCGCCGCATTCTTTATCTCGGCGCTCGGCTACCTGGGCACGGCATTTGTGGTGAGCCACATTGGCAACTATATCGATAAGAAGGTGAGGATCCTCCGATGAGCAAGCACTCCTCCCCTGCGCTTACCATGCGCGATGCGCTCTACGAGGCTCCCGGCCCCAAGATGCGCGCCAAGATTCGCATCGGCACCGCCATCTCGCTTGTTGCCGTCGCCGCACTCGTCGTCCTGGTACTGCAGCGCTTTTATGTGACCGGCCAGCTTTCGGTCCACTATTGGTATTTCTTTACGCACCTCACCACATGGAAGTTCTTGCTTGCCGGCTTTGAGGGCACCGTTAAAGTCGCACTCACCGCTGGCGCAATCGCGCTGGTGCTGGGCTTAGCCCTTATGCTCGGCCGTACCAGCGACATTAAGCCGCTGCAGCTGGTCTGCCGCGTGCTCACCGATTTCTTCCGCGGCGTGCCGAGCCTGCTGTTCATCTACTTCTTCTTTTTGGTGCTGCCCCAGTACAAGATCTCGCTGCCGTCGTTTTGGATGCTCACGCTTCCCGTCGCGCTCGCTGCAGCCGGCGTACTTGCCGAGATTTTCCGCGCCGGCGTCAACGCCGTACCGCGCGGGCAGGTCGAGGCGGCCCAGGCGCTCGGTCTCTCCAAGGCTAAAATCACCTTTGAAATCGTATTGCCGCAGGCTATTCGATTTATCATTCCGTCGTTGATTTCGCAGCTCGTGGTCGTAGTCAAAGACACCACCGTCGCCTACGTGGTGAGCTACCCCGACCTCATGCAAAACGCCCGCGTGCTCATTACCAACTACGATGCCCTCGTGTCGGTCTACCTGGTAATCGCGGTCATCTATATCCTCATCAACGTCGCGATTAACAAGGCCGCTGTCTACGTTTCGCACAAGACCGGCGCGACCATCATCCGCTAACGCTTTACCATTTCGAGTCATAAGGAGCCGAGCACCATGGCACAGAGCACTTCTTCTACCGGCAATCAGCCGCTGATTGAGCTCAAGCACGTCGATAAGCACTATGGCGATCTGCACGTTCTCAACGACATCAATCTCTCGGTCGACCGCGGTGAGGTCGTCGTTGTGATCGGACCCTCGGGCTCGGGCAAGTCGACCATGTGCCGAACCATCAACCGCTTGGAGACCATCGACTCGGGCGAGATCCTCATCGAAGGTCAGCCGCTTCCGCAGGAAGGCAAAGACCTTGCCCGCATGCGCGCCGAGTTGGGTATGGTGTTTCAGCAGTTCAACCTGTTCGCACATATGACCGTACTGCAGAACGTCATGCTGGGGCCGGTCGACGTGCTGGGCGTCTCCAAGGATGAGGCTCGCGAGCGCGCCATGGACCTACTGGGCCGCGTGGGCGTTGCCGAGCAGGCCGATAAGGTGCCCGCACAGCTCTCGGGCGGCCAGCAACAGCGCGTGGCCATCGCCCGTTCACTCGCCATGCAGCCCAAGGCCATGCTCTTTGACGAGCCCACAAGTGCCCTTGACCCCGAGATGATCAACGAGGTGCTCGAGGTCATGGTGCGCTTGGCGCAGCAGGGCATGACGATGATCGTCATCACGCACGAGATGAACTTTGCCCGCCGCGTGGCCGACCGCGTCGTGTTTATGGCCGACGGCCAGATCGTGGAAACCGGCACGCCCGACGAGTTCTTCGACCACCCCCAGACCAAGCGCGCCCAGGACTTCCTCAACTCCATCAAGGGCCACTAGCCCAATTGCCACGCGGGCAAATTCATCACCAGCGTTTGTCCCGCGCCACCCCTATGCCATGTCCACCCGGATTCGAAAGCCGCACCCATGATCGGAACACGTACTTCCTCGTCCTATACCCCGCACGTCGACGTTGCCCCCGCCGACCGTCCGCTCATCCTCGTCGCGCCGCGTTGGGAAGAGGCAAAACCGTTTTTGAGCGAGACGCTCTCCCCCAACGAGGAAATCGCAAGTGTCTTTGTCGATGCCATCCTTGCCGCCGGTGGCCTGCCGCTGCAGATGTCCATCACCGAGGACATTGAGGTCATCCGTCATTACGTCGATATCGCCGATGGCATCGCCATTCCCGGCGGCCCGGATGTCAACCCCAAGCGCTGGGGCGACGATCGGCCCTACGACCCCACCCTCTGCTGCGAGATCCGCGATAGCTTTGAGTTCAAGCTGGTCGACGAGGTGCTCCGCGCCAAAAAGCCGCTCTTTACCACCTGCCGCGGCACACAGCTGCTCAACGTCGCCACCGGCGGCACCCTGTGCATGGACGTGCCGAGCCTGGGTGCGCGCGAGGGTCGCACGCAGTGGCGTCACACTCACGTGCTCAACGATCCCGTGCACCCCGTCGAGGTCGTGCCGGGCTCGCTGCTGGAACGCGCGGTTGGCGGGCACAGGCTTATCCAGACCAACTCCGCACACCACTGCTGCGTCGACCGTCTGGGTAAGAGCACGCGCTTGGTCGCCAAGGCAACCGACGGCGTTCCCGAGTGCATCGAAGTCGAAGGCCAGCCTTTCTGCCTGGGCGTGCAGTGGCACCCCGAGTACACCTGGCAGACGCTCGAGACCGACTTTAACCTGTGGAAGTCGTTTGTCGAGGCAGCAGCCAAGGTTAAGCAGGCGCGCTAGCTCGCGAACCACTCAGGTTAAAGCCTCCTAAGCCAGGGGGGGCGGACACCAGCTACGGTGCCCGCCCCCCTGAATTTGATATGCACGGTCCACTAGCCCGTCAGGCAATTTCAATCACTTCATCGCATGCCGAAATAAGCACAGGGTCGTGCGTAGCGATGACCGTGATATGTCGCCCCTTTCTTTCCTTAAGGATTTCGATAAACGCCTGCTTGCTTTGGCTGTCAAGTGCAGATGTCGGCTCATCAAACATCATCACGTCCGGGTTTTTCAGCAGCTGGCGAATAATCGCTATTTTCTGTTTTTCCCCTCCTGAAATATTGTTCTGCCTATCGTCCAGCTCGACATCAAGTCCACCACTTGAATCGACCATCTTTTTAAGCCCCATTCTCTCAATGAGGCTCTCAAGGTCACGCTCTTCAGCGCTTCTGCAGCAAAGAGTTAAATTGTCCCGTATCGACCCTTCGGTCAGGGGCGGCTCCTGCTCCGTAATCCCGATATTGCGCTTTCGCAGCGCATAACGGTCCAGAGAGCTCAGGGGCTTGCTGTTAATCCAAATATCACCCTTGCAGTTTTCTGGATCGCAACCGCTTATCACATCCAGCAGCGTGCTCTTACCGGAACCGTTCGACCCAACGATTGCGTATACCTTTCCTTTTTCTAAAGAAGCCCGAATGTCTCCGAACGCGGTCTTTACAGACCCCGGATAGCTATATGCCAGCTCGGAACAGTTCACCTCGTAAACATCATCGAGGATAATGTCCCCGTTTGAGTCCTCGGGCATGTCCAGCAAGCGCCGCAAACGCTCGTAGGATACCTTTGACGTTTGATAGTCCTTGCCCAGCGCAAGGAAGAATTCAATAGCCGAAGAATAATAGGAGTAATAGCTTAGCGCCGTCATAAGATAGCCGGGCAGCAAATTGCCGTCGAGAACTTCCTTTGCGCCCAGGATCAAGATTCCACCCTGTGCCAAAGATGTGACGGCAGTGTTGGCAAACGTAAAGGTCGCATTAATTTGCTGGTTCTGATAAACGAAACGATATAGCTCTGCAAAAGAGTGCTCAAGCCTTTGCTTGAAAACCTCGAATAGAACATGTCTGCGGATAAATTGTGCGTTGCTAAGCTGCTTCTCCAGATCGGAAAAGAATCGAGCCTCCTGCTCTTGAGCCTCGAAACTTCTTGCGAACAAACACTTTTTGAAAAGCGAATAGACCGCGCCACCTATTATGCCCAGAGCCATACACAGCATTGCCAGGTGACCGTTTATGGTCGCCAGGACAACAAACACCACAAGCAACGTCACTATATTGCTCACGCTTTGGACACTTGCGTTTATAACAAATATCACCAAATCGTTAGCGTCATGATTAATCTGTTGGTTGTAATAGGAGGCATCAAAATTAGAAAAGAAGGCCCGTGGTAGCCTTTGAACGTGACTTATCACCTCTTCATTCAATGCAAATCCCACATGTGTTTGCAGATCGACATAGACCAGCTCACTGACGCAATTCAAACCGGCTCGCATAATACCCAGCGCTGCTATCTCAGCGCCGATGGCGATTGCGCTTTCCCCATCTCGCGCGACACCGACAAAGTTGTTGACCAGTTGCCCCGTCAGAAAAGGAATTGCGAGACCAACCACAAGCGAGAGCAGGCACATTAGAAGATAGGTTATATACTTTGGATTCTTGATTATTGTTCTTGCGCAGAGATTAAACATGAGCTGAATCCAGTTCCGAAAGCAATCGCTGAGCCTTCTCGGTCAAAATCATTCGTTGGCGCACCTGATACCTTTGAGATACGCACTGTTTTGACCCTCCATGAAGAGCGTGATTAGGGCAACCTCCCATGCATGAGGGATAGGCAAAACACTCTTCACACTCATGATCGCTCGGCTCATAGTTTAGCCATTGGACCAGCTGAGCATTCATCCACGGCCCTTCGGCAAGTGTGCCGACGGAGCGTTCACGCATCCCGATTTCATCCCAACATTTATAAAGGTAGCCCTCCGGATCCACTACAAATGACCCTGCACAAACAGCGCCACATATAGCCGGATTAAAGCGCACCGTCAGGTCAACGTAGAACCCCCTATCAACGGCATGGCTATAAAAGTCCAGCTCTTCCTCAGAAAATGCCTCCATCGAAAAACAACTACTGTCGCTTGGGCACGTATCATTGATATTGTCGACAGGCGCTAGGTAGAATCCCACCTTGTTTTTAAGGCCCTTTTCCTCGAGCGCATCCAGCAAATCGCCAGCACCGACAATGTTATGGGCATCGACATTGCACCTGATAGAAATATCTAACAGATGGGTGACTTTAGAAACGTTGTCTAGAATCGCATCGTATGTCGGCTGTCCGTTCCGCAAGATTCGCCGGGAATCATGATCTTGTCGAGAACCGTCCAAAGTCACCTGAGCCATCTTGACGTCACAAGCCGCGAGAGCCGCAGCCACTTCTGGCGTCAGAAGATACCCATTTGTGACAATGGATGCTGCATAGGAACACTCCGGATTAAGGACCCCCTTTATACGCTCTGTGAGTCGCTGAATTCTATCGACTTGTAGCAGCGGCTCTCCACCATACCAACTGATGTCAAACTCGCTCAGTCCCCGTGAACGCTCTTTCACAAATGAAACAAGTCGGTCTTCGACCTCCGGAGTCATTGTCGTTTTTGCGTTGCCCTTTTTCATAACAGTATGGGCAACAGAAGTTGCACTCCAATGTCGGGGCTATCGTCATGCCGAGAGAGCGATCAGAAAACCGAACAAGACGGCCTATCGCCTTCATTTCCTCCTTTTCGTCACGATCATCTTCTAACAGCATTCCTCCTTGAAGCAACGCTTCGCGCAATTCATCTGGCTCCCATTCGCTTCCCGATACCATGCGGCACATTCTTTCTGCATGCTGCTTATCTAACGAAAGGATCGCACCGGTCTTCGCATTCATCACCAGCGTCCTTTCGCCACGGGTTTCAATCAGGTTGTATTGAGACGGTCTCATATGTTTATCCCTCACAAGCAATCAAAGAAATCTCGACCGCAATCGGTCGACGGTAAAGCAAATGGCAAAAACGCTTGCTACGTTTATTAGGCAGTCAATTAGAATCGAAATGCATTGACTATTCCCCAACGGGGTCACGCCACAAATCCACATGAGCATCGAGGCTGGAAGCGGAAGCATGGAATTGGCCCCGATCTGTATGTAGATCGCTACAACGTTGACAAGCAACAGCATGCCAATCGGACCGAAGCCGGACCCAAAATAGGAAACAGCGATCACGCAAGAGACCACGTATGCAAGGCAGGCAGCGGCAGCAAGAACAAGTCGATAGCAAAATACAAGCAGGTTGAAATACTGCTGAGCATCCAGAACGATTGCGCAGTTAAGACAGTACAAAACGACACTCGACAGGATAAACGCGACCAAAAGGGCGAGGGATGACAGTATCGCCCGCGCAACAGTAGCGCACACCCGCTTCCCTCCCCGAGCCGCCGACAACCCCCACGGTTCCTCAATAAAGCCCGAACTGACAAAGCGCGGCACAATGCAAGCCGCGATGAACGGAAAGAACAATGCATGAGCCAACGGGGCTACGTTGAACAGCAGACCGCGAAAGACCTCTGCATTACCAAATAGAAGGACATCCTCTGCCGATAGCCGAAGCGTCGGGTCTGGGAAAAAGCCCAAGAAACTGTTCTCACGGAGGCTACAGAACCACATCGGGAAAGAATTAAGCTGCAATGCCACCATGCACGCATAAATTACCAAGATTAAGGCGTACACCCATTTGCTCACATGCTTCAATTCTGACTGGAGAAGTCTTTTAATCTGACGAGCCATTGAGCACACCCCCAGCGCGAAAGCTCACGAGAGCGTAAATCAATACCGATAGACAGCTGGCTGCCACGCCATATTCCAGAAGTATCAGCTGACCCATATCGCTATACCCAAGGGCACATCCGACTCCAAGGTACGGCCCTGGAAGGAGGAAGATCCATCGCAAGGATGGTATGGGCGTCTGAAGGTAAGTTCCGTAGAGCGTCAAGCTCGTGACAAATCCGATTATTGCCACAGCCCCGCTAAATACGGCGCTGCTTGTAATCCGATAGATGGTCACCGTCTCCAACGCAACCGATATCACCAATACGGCGTTGATTATCATCGCAGGCAAAAATGCAGCCAGCATGTCGTGCGCACAGCTTTGCCCACCACGTATTATGGCTATTGCAAAAAGAAGAAGGCAAAGCGCACTATATGCTGCGCCAATTATTAAAGCAGACGAAAACACATGTGCTAGGACCCCATTAAAGCGGGTAAGACCTCTTGCTGAAGAAATTCGGTATCCCTCTTCATAGCCGCGCTCCTGTAAAATCGCCAGGCAAACGATGAGCGGAACGAACAGAGAGGTGCCGGCAAAAGCACTGCGCACAAGGGACTCATCGGGTGCAGAAGGATCAATTACATTCCAGCAGAAGCCAATATCCTCCCCAAAAACGCTATTGCCAAAGGCGAGCAACGTTGTTCCGTTTTTTAGAAAGATGCCAAAGAGAAGGCCGAACGCCAGCATAAGCGCAAGACCAAACTTCGCCGGAAACATCCTGTGCAAACGCATCATATCTGCCTTTACGGGATGGATCGCCCGTTTCATAGCGAGACCGCCTTCATCAAGCGCCTGTAATACTCTTTTAGGGACGACGCCTCATCCCTTATGACGTCCATCGATTCCTTTTTCAGCAGTTCGCCGTCATGAAGAAACAGGCAGCTTGTTGCAACCGATGCCAACTCATCCAAATCATGGCTAGAGATGAGCATGGTCTTACCCTGTTCTCGATTCAATCGACCGATAAGGGCCCATATACTCTCGATGCCCAGCGGGTCCAACCCGTTTGCTGGCTCATCAAAAATAAGCAGATCAGTGTCACCCAACAAAGCCGTAGCTATATCCAGCCGCCGTTTCATTCCCAGAGAAAAACTGCTCACGCTCTTTTTCTCTTCGATGTCCAGCCCGACTAGGCTCAAAACGCGAGGAATCTCACGATTCGCATCAAGCCCCCATTCCAAACATCGGATTTGGAGATTCTCAACCGCACTGAGGGATTGGTATGCTCCGCTGGAATCTGGCACATAGCCGACACGCGTCCGCATCAAGCCAAGCTCTCTTTTTGATTTGCCTCCAAAGAGCTCCACGCTCCCCGACGATGGCTCGCAGAGGCCCAAGACGATTTTAATAAGCGTGCTTTTGCCCGCACCGTTTGCACCGACAAGGGCACAGAGCTCAGACTGATGCACCTCGAAGGAAGCGTCATGCAAAACGCGCCGTTTCCCGTAGCGCTTTGACACCTTTGATAGCTTTATCGCTGATGCACTCATTGGCCTCCCGTTCTGCTTGATAGCAAAACCGCTGCTGCCAGACTGTCGCCTGGCAGCAGCCGCAACTGCTAGAGATTAACTAAACAGAAGTTTTTGCTGCAGTTATTGACGCAAGTGCGTGCTCCACAGAATGTCTTGCAGTAACCGTTGCACCCACCACCGGGGTCCACATAACTCGGTTTGACAATCCAGCTCATATCGTTCCTCCTTTCTATTATCGCTTTTACTTTGTGTTATTGTTTATCGATAACTTATATTTGTCAAGATAATTTAAAGAGATGGGGCCCGCGCTAGACACGGGCCCCATCACACCAATATCTCGTTTTAGCTGCTCGCTATATGCTACTCGTCGCTCAAATCTACAGCAAAGACTGATGTCGGAAGCGACGCCTCATTGCCTCCACCATTCCGCATCTGTCTCACGACATTTTTTGCACGCTCAACAATAAGCTCCTCAAGCTCTTTCTCACTCACCCGCCGAATAATATCTCCCGGTTGACAGTCAAGTTCATCGCAAATATCGAGAAGCGTCTTAAGGCGAATAGCTTTAATTTTTCCGTTTCTTAGCTTAGAAATATTAGCCGGAGTATGCCCCGTGGCACGAATCAGATCAGCACTGGTCTTTCCGGTCTTAAGCAGCTGCGTCTCAAGCTCGATGATGAGATAGCTCATGCTTCCTCCTACACAAGCTCGTCAGACTGCTCTTGGAGCAGCGAGGCATAACTCCAGATCACCGAGATACACAGACAGACAGCCGCGCCGATAAGCGACCCCGCATCAAAGGCAACGCCTTGGCAAATCTCAATAACGAAGGAATGAGGCACGACGTAAAGCTCCAGCCCACCAATGGTAAGATTGACCGATCCGTAGGCACCAATAAGCGAAACCGCGGCGTTAACAGCAAAGCCAAGCGCAAGAACACGGATAAGCCGCACATGCGTCTTGGTAAAGGGCGAGACGCCTCGCGAGATGTTACGGCTGATCCCACACAGAACGACAAGCGAAATACCCACGACGAGTGCCAGGCACAGTCCGCTTGGGATAACGATGCACCCGCCATCGAGAAGCGTCACGACGCCGAAAGAATCGACAGAAGCAACGTTTGCAACCGCATACCAGATCACGTAAACAACCAACGCGGCAAAAGCGACGAGCATCCCTGCAAAAACGGCTGCCATGCAAAAGCCAAGCTTCCTGATATTTTCGCCCGCTTTGGCCATACGCTGAACGCTGTTAGACATACACTCACCCTCATCGACTCTATCGTTATTCGAACAGTTTATCGAACAACGATATTGATTGCATGCGGAAAGCCCCGCCAGTGCGCATAGCCCATTCACTAATCAGAAGGGGTGAGAGTGGATTTTTGGACACGTATCGAACGAGAGTGGATAATCTCCCACTTCGAGGCCACCACCGGGCCTAAAACGGGAGATTATCCACTCTCATAGTCATCAAGGCTCGCAAGCTCTTATTCGGCCGCCTCGCGCAGGGCCGACATCGTAGCCGCATATTGCTGCTGCAACGCATGCATTCCCTCGCGAGCGCCGTCAACGGCATCGGCGCCGCGCAGCGCTTCGGTCACCACGACCGCCGGCTCGTACAGATTATCGAATCCCAGGTTCTGGCTCACGCCCTTGAGCGTGTGCGCTGCCATAAACGCTTCCTCGGCGTCTCCTGCCGCCATGGCAGCCTCCAACCTGTCCATGCTCTCGTCATCTAAAAACTTGAGGGCAAAGCGGGCAAGCATTTCCCCGCCCATCAGCCGAGCACACGCGTCATCATAATTGGCGCCGATCTTCTCATACGCCTCACGCATGGAAATCATGGATTAAAAACTCCTTTGGTCAAACTAAATCGTGGGAAACGCGACGACGTCAGCGGGGCGTGCCAACGTCTCGGCAATTTGGTCTTGCACATCGAGCAGACAATCGAGCAGCAGCGGGTTAAAGGTGCCGCACTTACCGTCCAGGATCATCTGAATTGCCTCCTTGTGCGGGATAGCGTCCTTGTACACGCGCACGCTCGTCAGAGCATCGTACACGTCGGCCACCGAAACCACCTGTGCGGCAATGGGAATTTCGTCGCCCTTAAGGCCATCGGGATAACCCTTGCCGTCCCAGCGCTCGTGATGCCAACGCGCAATCTGGTACGCATATTCCATAAGCGCATTGCCGGCGTGATGGCTACCCAGCTCAAGCAGCATGTCGGCGCCGATTGTGGTATGCGTCTTCATAATCTCGAACTCCTCGGGCGTAAGGCGCCCGGGTTTGTTGAGAATCGCATCGTCGATCGCCATCTTGCCAATATCGTGCAGCGCCGAAGCCAGGGCAATCGTGGAGCGCTCCTCGTTGTCGAGGGAGATAGTGTCGCTACGCTGGACCAGACAGTCAAGCAGCAGCTCGGTCAGCTTTTCGATATTCGTAACGTGCCTGCCGCTCTCGCCGTTGCGAAGCTCCATGACGCCGGCCATGATGTCAATGAGCATGCGACTGTTCTTGACGCGCTCGTTGTACTGCTGGGACAGCAGGCTCGTCAGGCGGCGCTGTTTGGCGTATAGGCGGATGGTGTTGCTTACACGGCGGCGCACGACACGAGAGTCAAACGGGCGGTTGATATAGTCCGAGGCGCCCAGCTCGTACGCGCGCAGAACCATATCATCGGAATCTTCGCTCGATATCATGATGAAAGGCAGATTGTCGATACCCGATCGGCGCGACAGATCGGCCAGCACCTCAAAGCCGCTTATGCCCGGCATGACAATATCCAGCAGCACGAGCGACAACTCATCGCCATAGCGGTCGACCATGTCGAGCGCCGTACGACCGTTGTCGGCCTCGAGGATGCAATACTCGTCCTTGAGCATCTCGTTGAGAATGGCTCGGTTCATCTCGGAGTCATCGACAATAAGCACCAAAGGCTTTTCGCTTTGGAAGGCTTCGATGGAATCGGCATCGGTCACGACCGTACCGGCTTTTGCCTTAGCGCGGCTCAATAACTGGACAGCGCGGCCAACGCCCTCATCGACCGTCTCGCCATGAATACGAACGCCACCAACACATGCCGTCAGGCTCACGTACTCATGGCCCGGAACAATCGTGGCATGAACGGCATCGGACACCTGATGCAGGCGACGGGTGAAGTCATCGGAGGGAATATTGGGCATGACGACCACAAACTTGTCGCAGCCATAGCGTACGAGCTCGTCAGTCGAACGAATTCCGCTGCGTATGGCCGTCGCCACAGCACCGAGCGCAAGGTCGCCGGCATGACGGCCACACGTATCGTTGAAGACCCTAAAATCATCAAGGTCGATCACCGCAACGCCGGCATTCATGCGGGCGCTACGGAGCTTTTCCTCGTAATATCGGCGATTGCGCACGCTCGTCAGCACGTCGGTGTAGACAAGGTCCTCTTCTGCAGCCTCTTGCTCATCGATCGAACGCACCATCAGTAAGACATGAGGCTCGCCCTCGACCTTCAGAGGGCGCAGGCGAGCACGGTACTCAACACCATCGTTGAGCAGTTGCTCCGACACCTCATCGGAGTCTGCCAAAGCCTCAAGACTCGACTGACGCAGACAAGGGCAGCGATCGCCGACGAGCAGGCAGTTAGGCTCGCTCTTAATCTGATCGGCCGACAGCAAACGCACCACGGGGTAGGTCTTCGCGACGCGGGCGACCTCAGCGGCAGCCTCCTCGTCGGTTAGATTGACCTCGTGATTATTGAGCATATGGGGCCCTTTCTATCGTTACGCACGGCAACGGTGCATATCAATTGGTACAAGGGTAACATCTAACAGCTGAAGGCAAACGCGCGATTATCGTTACATTTTTATGGCCTGGCAAGCGGCGGTAATGGAGCCGCGGGCGCGCGGTTATGGGCGCATTCGTTAACAATGACGAAACGCTAACGACCCCTCTCCCCGCAGGTCATCGAGCGTGCTAACGCTCCAAGACATCGCGAACGGCGTTTGCCGCCGTAACGGGGCGATCGCGCAAACCGTTATGCGCGCCCGGGATCGTCACGAGGGGGCAATCGAGATATTCGGCAGCCGCTCGCGTGCCAGCCTCGCGGGGCGTATCGACCGAAAGCTCGCCCAAAAACACGGCCGACACCGCCTTTGACGCGCGGGCGCGCTCCCAGTCGGGAGCATATGTCATATTTGTTCCGTATTCATTGGCCATAAAGCAACGACCATTGCGCAGGGCATGTTTGACTTCCGCTTCGGTCGTCCCAGGAGCCTCGGGGTCCAAGTCGCCGAGGGCTCCCAAGAAAAGCCGGAGCGCCCTTGAAACCTTTCCAGCCGCAATCATATCGAGCAAAACCGGAGCTGCGCCCATGCCGACGCCTTCGGCCGACACAGCCGGCTCATGCAGAATCGCACGGGCGACGAGATGGGGTTCGGTACGAAGAAGCTCCAGCGCCACCAACGTACCGGCGCTGTGCGCAAGCACATTTGTCGGAGCGCCGACGTGTTCGATCACGGCTTGCAGGTCGGCGGCCTGAGCGGCAAGATCATAGCTGCCGTCTGCCGCATCGCTGCTGCCACCGCAGCCGCGGCGGTCGTAGGCAATTACGCGGTAGTTGCGGCTGAGCTCACAAGCGATACCGTCGAAAAATGTGCCGTCGACACAAGCGCCGTGCACGCACACCAAAGCAGGAGCATCAGGCGACACATCCGGGCCGGCATATTCGCGACAGGCAATCGTGGTGCCCGCATTCTCGACCGTAAAATCCATGTTGTGCCCCCATCATCAACGCCCATCCAGCTGCACGTCAGTACGGTTGGATGGGCCCGCATTTCTTTACGCCTTGTTAACAGATTAACTTTACCCGACCCGAGGCTTTTCATGACACGGCATAATGAGCGACGTGAAAAAACGAAACTTGTAAAGCAAGAGCCCGCACCCTGCTTTGGAGCCGATGCTATGCTTAGGCACAATTGTCTTGAGGAGCATATGCCTATGTCTACGTTTTTGAATGCCAGCCCCATCTTTGGGCCCGTTCGCAGCCGTCGCCTTGGTCTCTCGCTCGGCGTCAACATGATGCCGGCCAGCGGCAAAATCTGCACGTTCGACTGCATTTACTGCGAAAACGGCCTCAACGCCGAGCGCCCCTGTCACGAGCCGTACAACACAGCTGCCGTGGTACTCGACGCGCTCGAGGCAAAGCTGCGCGAGATGGCAACCGAGGGCGAACTTCCCGATGTGATCACCTTCGCAGGCAACGGCGAGCCCACCGCCGCACCGGAGTTTCCGCAGGCCATCGCCGGCGCCGTCGCGCTGCGCAACGAGCTTGCCCCAAACTCCAAGATCGCCGTGCTCTCCAACGGCACGCGCGCCGACCGCCCCGAGGTGCACGACGCGCTCATGATGGTCGACGACAACATTCTTAAGCTCGATACCGTCGACCCGGCGTTTATCCAGCTGCTCGACCAGCCCGTTGGCCCCTACGACGTCGAGCACCAGATCGAGACGTTCGCAAGCTTTGACGGTCACGTTATTATCCAGACGATCTTTTTGACCGGCGAGTATCAAGGCAAGCTCATCGACAACATCGGCGAGGAGTACGTTGCCCCCTGGCTCGCGGCGCTCGAGCGCATTCGCCCACAAGAAGCGACCATCTACACGGTGGCGCGCGAGACACCGGTCGCCGGCCTTGCCAAAGCGGCGCCTGAGGTGCTCGACGCCATTGCCGCGCGCGTGCGCGCCATCGGCATTCCCTGCCAGGTGAGCTACTAGCAAAACCACGCAGCAGCCAGTGTCCGCCATCCCGCTCCATCAGTTGCGGTGATATAGTTCCTATTTATGCTGTTAAACCGCTTAAATCGGAACTATATCACCGCAACTTTTATGGACGCGTGGGTGGGCTATACTAGCTGCGGATGAAAGGAAGTTAGCCATGTTTGACAACGGACCTGTGCCCGGCCGCAACGACGCTTGCTGGTGCGGCAGCGGCAAAAAATATAAGAAATGCCATAGCGCCTTTGATGAGCGCCTCGAGCGCTTGTGGGAAGAGGGCTGGGAGGTTCTGCCTCGCACGCTCTACAAGACGCCCGCCGATATCGAGGGCATTAAGCGCTCGGCCGCCATCAACGTGGGCGTGCTCGATTATGTGGGCGAGCATATCGCTGCAGGCATGACCACCAACCAGATCGACCAGATGATTTACGACTACACCGTCGAGCACGGCGGCACGCCGGCCGACCTCAACTACGAGGGCTACCCCAAGAGCGTATGCACCTCGATCAACGATGTGGTCTGTCACGGTATCCCCTGCGATACGGACGTGCTGCACGAGGGCGACATCATCAACGTGGACTGCTCCACGATCCTAGACGGCTACTTTAGTGATTCGAGCCGTATGTTCTGCATCGGCGAGGTCTCGGCCGAGCGCCAGCGCCTGGTCGACGTCACCCGCGCCAGCGTGGAGGCTGGCCTTGCCGCCGTCAAGCCGTGGCTGCCGCTGTCCGTGATGGCCGAGGCTGTGCAAAAGACCGTCGAGGACGCCGGCTTTAGCGTGGTGCGCGAGTACGGCGGACACGGAATCGGTAAGGAGTTCCACGAGGACCCGTTTGTGGGCTTTACCACCGAGGCGCCCGATGTGGACACCATCATGGCTCCGGGCATGGTCTTTACCATCGAGCCCATGGTCAACGCCGGAGCGCCCGACATTAAGATTAGCAAGGGCGATGGCTGGTGCGTGCGCACCAAGGACGGTAGCGATTCGGCCCAGTGCGAGGTACAGCTTGTGGTGACCGAGGACGGTTACGAGCTGCTGAGCTGGTAGCCGTGGATGCGCCGGATGCTGACGGGCACGCTCGTCTTGCATCCGGCGTTTTTATTTGAACGTTTTGCCTGATAAAACCTGCCAAAATAAACCTGTCCCTTTTTGGCAGGTCGAGCGGAGAGGACTGCTTGTGAACATCCTGGTTTTGCTGCCCGTCAATGACCGCCATCGCGCAATTCTTGAGTCGAGCGCTCCGGGCGAGGGCTTTATCTACACGAGCGCCGACGCCGCCACACGTGAACAGGTCGCCGATGCCGACGTGATCTTGGGCAACATTGACCCTGCCCTGCTTACCGCGTGCAAGCACCTCCAGCTGTTGCAATTGCAGACCGCCGGCTATGACGACTACCTTGCCGCCGGCACCGTACCAGCCGACGCCAAGCTTTCCTGCTCCGTGGGCGCCTACGGCCAGGCCGTAAGCGAGCACATGTTTGCCATGGTCCTTTCCATGATGAAACGCCTGCCCGGCTATCACGACTTGCAGCGCGAGCATCGCTGGGAGGATTTAGGGCCGGTTACCTCGCTCAAAAACGCCAACGTGCTGGTGCTGGGCGCGGGCGATATCGGCGGCCACTTTGCCACGCTCTGCCGCAGCATGGGCGCACACGTCCACGGCATCAAGCGCCATCCGCTCGTCTACCCCATTGTGTTTGAGGACATGGACGGCATGGATGCCCTGCCTGAGCGCCTTGCCGAGGCTGACATCGTCGCATCCTTTATGCCCAGCACACCCGAGACCCGCGGCCTGGCGAACGCCGAGTTCTTCGCCGCGATGAAACCGGGCGCCTTCTTTGCCAACGGCGGCCGCGGCGATCTTGTGGTCGCCGACGACTTGGCTGCCGCTCTGGAATCGGGACATCTCGCCGGCGCCGCGGTCGACGTCACCGACCCCGAGCCGCTGCCCGCGACAAGCCCCCTGTGGGATGCGCCCAACATGCTCATCACGCCGCACGTCTCCGGCTGGTTCCACCTAGCCGCCACGCTCAACAATGTGGTCAACATTGCCGCAGAGAATCTGCGTCACCTGCAGGCCGGCGAGACGCTTCGCTGCTGGATCGAGCACTAGATTGTTCCGGCGTTTTACCAAACGCCGGAACCCCTCGACGCTGCGAGCCCGTCTGGACGGCAATCTGCCTTTCAATCGTCGGGCATGGCCAGAAGGCCTATGCCCTCCTCTTTCAAGGCACCTTGCTCGCCCAGACGGGCTCTCGCTGACTTTTGTTCAACCTAAAGGGACTGGCTGGCGCGGCCCTGCCTGGGGACATTCGCTGACTTTTGTTCGTCCTGTGGGGTCTTCAAATTGTTAGAGCGTTGCTAAGTAATTCTTTGCGTCTTCTACGCTCATTGCGGCGACTGGTGCGTGTGAGCAGAGCTTGACATCGTTGGTGACCAGAAGGTCTGTCTTTGCGCGCATCGCTGCCGCGATGATTAAATCGTCTTCGTAATCGCTATGGAGCTCACGCTGCTTACTCGCCATCCATATGTCGCTCAGGTCGCAGGGCACGGGCGTAGCAAGTTGCGACAACACATCAAGACAATCCCATGCGAGTGATGTCGCCGCCGAAGCGGCATCTTGAGACAGCGAACCGTGCTCGCGCCGATACCACGCCTTATGTTCGCTCGAAATCAAATAGAACAGGTCTTTGGACGATGTCGCCGCATACATCAGCTCAGCCTGAGCCATACACGCATCACGCAAAAACTCAATTGCCGCCGAACGACCACGTCGTGAGGGAATGAAGTAATCGAGCCACACGTTGGTGTCAACCAAGATGCGCTTTGGAGCCTCACTCATAGAGCCAGCTCATCTCCTCGCCATAGCGATCCGCATATGCAATCCGTTTGAGCTCTTCGTCGTCCGATGGCTTAGCCCTGACCATATCGATTCCCGATTCACGGCAAGCAGCAGCGAACAGTTGCGAACCTTGGTCGATGAGTTCGAGCTTGTGCTTGGCGGCTTTCTCTCGCCCGCGCTGTTCCGCCCGGGCACGACCAGGCGAAAGGATGTCCTGGAGCGCGCCGGGCCGATCAGCCAGAGATGCCGCAAGTTGCCAGAGCGCACGCACCGCTTGGCTCGGCGTAATGCCAGCCATGGAGAGAGCGGCGTCCCCTCTCCTTTTAAGATCGGCATCGAGACGTACGTTGATCTGAGCGGCTGTTGTGGTCATGACCCCTCCTTAATACTTTATAATTATCATAAAACTCTATGGTAGATACGTAAAGCATGTATAGCATTTAATAGTATTAGCCGTGCTCTGTGCACAAAAAGCCGCCGAGGCACATTGCGCCTCGGCGGCTACGCATCACCAATATTGTTCGGTTTTATCCTCTGCATTTGCCCAGATAAAACCTGCCAAAATAAACCTGTCCCTTTTTGGTAGGTTTTAGAGCTCCACGCTTTCGGCGCCGTTGATGTTGAGGTTGCGCTCGTAGAAGACCGTGAGGGCGCGGATGGCACACATCACGTCGCGCACGCCGCCGGTCTCGTAGCTCGAGTGCATGGCCAGCTGCGGCAGGCCCACGTCTACGGCGTGCATGCTCGCCTGCATGTTCGACAGGTTGCCCAGGGTGGAGCCGCCGGCCATATCACTCTTGTTGGCGAAGGCCTGCGTGGGCACGTCGGCGTCATCGCAAATAGCCTGGAACACCGCGCGGCTAAAGGCATCGGTGCAGTAGTGCTGGTTGGCGGCTTCCTTGATAACGATGCCGCCGTTGAGCACGACCTGGTTGCGGGCATCGCACTTCTCGGCGTGGTTGGGATGCACGGCATGCGCATTATCGCAGCTCACGAGCATCGAGGCGGCAAGTGCGCGATGGTACGACTCGTCATCGAAGCCCAGCGATCCGTTAATGCGGCGCAGCGCATCGGCCAAGAACGTCGACATGGCTCCCTGCTTGGTCTCGGAGCCAACCTCCTCGTTATCAAAGCAGCAGAAGACCGAGATATCGCGCGCGTTCTCAGCACCCAAAAATGCCTGCAGCGAGGTATAGGCGCAGGCCAGGTCGTCGAGCTTGGGCGTCGAGATAAACTCGTCGGCCCAGCCCCAAATGCGCGCATCCTGACGATTGACCAGGAACAGATCGCGGCCCAAAATTTGCTCGGGCTCAACGTCCAGCTCATCGGCAATCAGAGCGTCAAAATCTCCCTGCTTGAGTTCACCGGCGCTGATGAGCGGGCACAGGTCAACGGCTCGGTTGGGAGCAAAGCTCTCGTTAACGCCACGGTTCATATGGATGGCAAGGCTCGGAATAATGGCAACCTCGCGCTCGGTGGTAAGCAGGCGGCTCTCAATACGGTCGCCCTCGCGCACCAGTACGCGGCCCGCGAGCGCCAGCGGACGATCGAACCAGGTGTAGTCGATCATGCCGCCGTAGGCCTCGGTGTTCAGACGCAGCGTCTCGCCTGCGCCGTCGAGCTCGGGGACGGCCTTAACCTTAAACGTAGGCGAGTCGCTGTGCGACGCCGTCAGCTGAAAATGGTAGTCGCCGGCAACGCCGTCCTCGCCCCACGTCGCGGCCAGGTCCTCGCCCACCTTAAAGGCAACAACGCTCGAGGTGTTGCGCTGCGTGTAATAACGCCCGCCCGGTTCAATGTCCCACGCCGCATTCTCGGGCAGGTAGGTAAAGCCCGCCTCGTCGAGCTCGGCCATAATGGTCGCTGCCGTATGGAACATGCTGGGGCATGCCTCGATAAAGTCGATAAGGTCGTTGGCAGCCTCGATATCGTCGGCCGTCACGTGCGCGCGCTCGGGCGTTTCCTGATCCGTCATGCTCTCCCCTTTCGCTGGGTTGATGGTCCCCTCCAGCATACCCCGCCACGCCAGCGCTGCACTCTTCATTCCGTGTTTAATCCCGCACCGCTCACCAAGTTGAGCCATCATGCCCGTGCACCTTTTGCGACAATTACGCTAACAGGACGAGAGGAGCCGCCATGAAGCCACGTAACATTGCCATCGCCTGCGGTGTCGCGGGAGTCGCCGTCAGCCTTGCCGCTGCCACCGGTATCGTTTATCACAAGCAAATCAAGTCCGCCGCGTCGCTCAAACGCTTGACCGGCTACGCGGATGGCTATGACCTGTACGCAATCGGCATCGCCTACGACTACGATCTTGATCGCATCATCGCCGCTGGCGTGCGCGACGACCAGGCCTACATCGATGCCGTGGTAGCGCAGGTGCTGCCCGGTGTGCCGGTACATGTCCAGGCGCCCCAGTTTGCCTGCAGCGCTTTTGTCGCCGTAGATGCCGAAGGCCGCGTGCGCACCGGTCGCAATTACGACTTTAAAGACGACACCTCGGCGCTGCTGGTGCACAATCACCCACGCGGCGGCTATGCCTCCATCGGCTTTGCCGCCCTCAATAACCTGGGCGCCAACACTCCGCTTGACTCCGTCACCGGACGCGCCGCGGCGTTGATGGGCCCGTTTGCCCAGCTCGACGGTGTTAACGAATGCGGCGTGTCCATTGCCGTTCTCACCCTGGATTCCAAGCCCTGTGACCAGGACACGCAACGCCCCGCCATCAATACCTCGCTCGCCATCCGCCTGGTGCTCGACCGTGCCGCCACCACGCAAGAAGCTGTCGACCTGCTTTCCGCCTACGACATGCACGCCATGGCAGGACGCGATTACCACTTCTTTATCAACGACGCCGCCGGTGACGCGCGCGTAGTAGAGTGGGATCCGCACGATCCGGACCGCGCTTTCAAAGCGACTCCTGTACGCCAGGTTACGAACTTCTATGCCTGCTATGGCGACGAAGTGCTCCCCAACCAAAAGAATGACGAGCTGGGCCACGGCAAGGAGCGCGCCGTCGCAATCGCCGATGTCCTTGACGCCCATGTCGGTGCCCAGGACGAGGCAGTCGCTTGGAAGGCCCTGCGTGCCGCAGCGCAAGAGCCCAATCCGGAAGATATCACCAGCAACACGCAATGGTCGGTCGTCTTTGACAATACCGAACCCGCCGCCGCCATCACGCTGCGCCGCCACTGGGGCGACGTCAACGCCTTCGCACTGTAAGGAGACGCGTCCGTCGTCCTTACGCTCGCCTGACGTTGTTTACATTTCCATACGCTTGAGCTAATACGTTTTACCCCCGCATCAACAGTGTGCGGGGGTAAACTTATGCGCATGTTATAACTTGCCCGGAAGGATTCACCATGCTTAGGATCGGTCTTCTTACTAGTGGCGGCGACTGCCAGGCGCTCAACGCCACCATGCGCGGCATTGTCAAAACGCTTATGACCAATAGCGAAGAGCCTATCGAGATTTATGGCTTTGAGGACGGCTATCAGGGCCTTATCTACAGCAGGTTCCGCGTCATGACGCCCGCCGATTTTAGCGGCATCCTCACCCGCGGCGGCACCATCCTGGGCACGAGCCGCACACCGTTCAAGCGTCTGGATACCCCCGAGGCCGATGGTGTCGAGAAGGTGCCGGCGATGGTCCACACCTATCATAAGCTGCAGCTCGACTGCCTGTTTATGCTGGGCGGTAACGGCTCCACCAAGACCGCCAACCGCCTGCGCGAAGAGGGCCTAAACGTTATCGCGCTGCCCAAGACCATCGATAACGACACCTGGGGCACCGAGCTGACGTTTGGCTTTACGAGCGCCATCGACGTCGCCACCAAGTGCATCGACGACATTCACACCACCGCTTCGAGCCACGGCCGCGTGTTCGTTATCGAGATTATGGGCCACAAGGTTGGCTGGATTCCACTGTACGCCGGCGTCGCGGGCGGCGCGGATGTCATCCTGATTCCCGAGATCCCCTACGACATGGATAACGTCATCAAGACCATCGAGCATCGCATGGAAACCGGCAGCCGCTTTACCATCGTGGCCGTCGCCGAGGGCGCTATTTCCAAGGAGGACGCGGCGCTGTCCAAGAAGGAGTACAAGAAGAAACTCGCCGAGCGCACGAGCCCGTCGATCGTCTACGACATCGCCAAGGAGATCGAGGCCAAGACCGGTCGCGAGACCCGCGTTGCCATCCCCGGCCACACGCAGCGCGGCGGCCAGCCCGACGCCCAGGACCGCATCTTTGCGACCCAGTGCGGCGTCGAGGCCGCGCTTGGTTGCCTGCGCGGCGAGTTTGGCTACATGATCGCCCTGCGCGACGGCAAGATGTGCCATATGCCGCTCGAAGAGGTCGCCGGCAAGCTCAAGTATGTCGACCCCCAGAGCGACCTGGTGCGCGAGGCCAAGGCGTTGGGCATCAGCTTCGGCGACGAATAGCCTCGGCCGAAATCCATCCCATCGGGCCCTCCGACCCCGCCCGACGTATTTCGATTTGGCTCCTCCCTTGACTCCGTCAAAGGTCGCCAATCGAAATCGTCGGGCGGGGTCGGAAGGCCCTGCGTTTACATACTCGCCGAGGTTATTCGTCTTCTTGCTGCGGGTGCCTGGTCTGAAATTAAGTTGCGGTGAAATAGTTCCTGCATAGCCCGCAAATGGCTGAAACTAGGAACTATTCCACCGCAACTTACTGAGTGGGGGCTCTTGGCTGCTACTTGCACTGACATTTGTCCTGAAATGGCTGGTCGTTAGGGGTTGCTACCGGTAGTTGCGGTAGGGTTGGGGCAGATTCTAACTAGAAATGGTGGTCGCTACCGGTTGTTCTCGACATACTCGGCTCATTCAATTCGACCATCAAACGAAAGGAACCACCATGGATCTTGCGATGGCGCAGCGGCTCGTTGATCGCCGCAAGGCTGCCGGGCTTTCTCAGGAGGCGCTTGCCGCCCAGCTGGGTGTAAGCCGCCAGGCTGTCAGTAAATGGGAGCGCAGCGAATCCTCGCCCGATACCGATAACCTTATTGCGCTCGCCGCGCTGTATGGCGTGTCGCTGGATGAGCTGTTGTATGGAGAGGCGGCCAACAATGCCGACGATCTGGAGGACGGTAGCGCCAGCACCGAGACGGCGGATGTGGCTGGCGAGGCCGAGGATTCTGCCGAGAACGCCGATCGCAGCGATAAGCCACTTGTCGATGTTTCCCTCGCGCGCGGCATCCACGTCATTGATCCCAATAAGGGCGAAGAAGTCCATGTTGGCTGGAGCGGCATCCATGTGATCAACGAGCGCAAGGGTGAAGAGGTCCATGTGGGGCCGGGCGGATTGCATATCGATACGCTTGAGGACGATGGACATAGTGTGCATACCAATGACGACGGCACCGTCACCATCGACGGCGAGACGTTTTCCAGCTGGAAGGAAGCACACGACAAGCTCGACCATCATGGCAAGCATTTCCACACCAAGGTCGGACGTACATGGAACAAATTCCCCTTCCCCGCGCTTGTCGCCCTCGCCTATCTAGTGCTCGGCATTATCTACGGCGCGTGGTCCATGGGGCTCTTCCTCGTCTTTTTGATTCCCATCTACTACGCGCTTGGCGACTTTATCGACCAACGCCATTTGTCAAAGCTCATTGAATGCGTCTATCCAGCAGCCGCCATTGCATGGTTTCTCTATATGTGGCTTTGCCTGGGGCAGCCCCATCCCGCATGGGCCATCCTCATCACGATTCCCGTCATCAAGGCGCTCATGCGCTGGTGCCGCAAGCAATGGAAGCACCGCAAACAGGCCTAAACCGCCCTAACCCACCAGCACCACTCATCCGGTACCGGCCGCCCCTTCCAAGCTGTGGTGGAATAGGGACTGTTTTGAGGCTCCAAAGCACCAAACAGTCCGTATATCATCGCAACTAACAAGCAATTGGGTCAGTTCCGGCACGGAGATAAGCATTGAGCTGACCGCACGCCAAGAAAAGGGCCTATTTACTACGTTTAGCCCGAAGGGGCCAACCATGACCGCCTTTTCGAAAATCGACAGGCCTTCTACCTGCGGTTTTATTTTTCGTTTTCCCGGCATGGTTGAGGGTATCCAATTAAACGTAGTAGATAGGCCCGTTTTGTGGCATACAACCCATTCAAGCCCAATCTCGAAGGCTAAAGAGCGCCTCTCATCCACGCCTGCGAGCGAAAAGCAAATAGAATGAAAGGCAAATGAAAAGCCCATTTGACGAGCGGAGGACATATGCGCGACGTAGCCGAAAGCGACTGGAAGCTGTTTAAGAAAATGCTTCCTCAATGGCAAGAACGTTATATGGAAAAGCTCATCGGCCAGTACGTTGAGATACTGAATGGCGGCAGCGAAGCGTCCAGTAGATTTTGGGCACTAGAAGAGAGCCTCAATAGAGACAAGCTGTCCTCAGGCGTAATTGCAAACAACATTCGCCGCAGCACAATGCACCGCGAGATAGCCAATTTGCTTATCGACAGCGTGATCACCCTTGACGACCTTGACGGTTTTACCGAGGACATTAAGAGCTATGCGCAACACTGGATTGGCCAGTAAGAGCACCGAACGACAAACATCCCCAGCAAAACGGGGCAAACGCCGGGCCACCTAATGGTTGTCCGGCGTTTGCCCAGATAAAACCTGCCAAAATAAACCTGTCCCTTTTTGGCAGGCTACTCGGCGCTCTTGAGGGCGCCGACCATGTCGATCTTATTGAGAGTTCGGTTGGTGGCGAGGTTGACGATAAACGTAAAGCCGAAGGACAGCACCACGGCAAGCACATAGCTCAGCGGCTCGACTTCAACGTCAAAGTACAGCGACGGCATCTGCAAAATGTACGTAAAACTCTCGGCCAGTGCACCGCCCAGCGGAACACCCAGCGCGGCACCAATCGCCGTGAGGATCAACGTCTCCTTGTTGACGTAGTGGTGCACCTCGCCGCGACGGAAGCCCAGCACCTTAATGGTTGCCAGTTCGCGCTCGCGCTCCGAAATGTTGGTGTTGGACAGCGTAAACACCACCACAAACGACAGGCACGCCGCCATAAAGGTCACGAGCACCACCACGGAATTGATAATCGCAAAGTTCGCCTCGTAGTTCTGCCAATGTTCGGCCGTGCTCGAGATGGTAAGCCAACCGTCGCTCTTAAGCTTCTTGCTAAACGCAATCTGGTCGGCCGACGAACCCTTAAGCAGCACAAAGACGCCGTTGAGTCGAGCACTGCGACCAAAAACTTGCTCATAGGTACTCTGCGTCATGTAAAGCGTGTTGCCCAGATAGTTGAGCGAAATGTCGCTAACCTTGACCTTGGCGACGTTGAGCGACGAATCCTGGACGTGAGCCGTATCGCCCGGCTGAATCCCCAACACCAGCTGTGAACTTTTGCTCAGATACACGTCTCCGTCACGCAAAGACAGAGGTTCTTTGGACTCATCCTCCAGGCGCACGTAATCGCCCAAGTCACCCGCGCGGTCATCGGGAATCACGATGAGCTGCACGGTCTCGCTCTTGCCGCCAAACGTAAAGGTGACGTTGTCGGTCATAATCGGCAGGGTCGAGGTCACCGTCACGTTGGAATCATTGGCCGCGCTTCGCTCGTCGAGCGCCGCGCACGTCTGCGAAAAATCGTCGGGATTGGCAACCGCCAGCAGGTCATAGCGCGTGATATGCCCGTACTGCTTGGGCGAAAGCGCCACCGACGTATCACGAATGCCCATTCCGCAGATCACGAGCGCCGTGCAACCGGCGATACCGAAGATGGTCATAAAGGCGCGCTTTTTGTAGCGGAACAGGTTACGCGCCGCCACCTTGTTTAAGAAGCCCATGCGGCGCCAGATAAAGCCGATGCGCTCGAGCAAGATGCGCGAGCCAGCGCGCGGGGCCTTGGGACGCATAAGCGAGGCCGGGGTCTCGGCCATCTCGTGGCGGCAGGCGATAATCGTGGCGCCCACCACGCCCACGGCAAACAGCGCCACCGAAACGATCGAGGACACGATGTCGTACGAAAGTAGCATCTGGGGCAGCGAGTACATGTCGTCGAACACCGTAAACAGGAACAGCGGCAGGCCCACAAATCCGATGATGTTACCGAGCACGCCGCCGATCAGACAAGCCCACAGCGCGTAGTCCACGTATTTGGACAGGATGCGCCCGCGCGAATAACCGAGCGCCTTATACAGGCCGATGAGTGTGCGCTCCTCCTCGACCATGCGTGTGGCGGTGGTAAGGCTGATGAGCACGGCGACGATAAAGAAGATGAACGGGAACACCGTGGCGATGGCTTCAATTGACGAGCTATCGCTCTCCACGCTCGAATAGCTTGCGATATTGCCGCGGTCCTGGATGTACCAGGTGCATTCGCCCAGATCGGAAAGCTCGGCGCGGGCATCGGCAAACTGTTGATCGGCGGCGGCGCGACGCTGATCCAGGTCGGCTTGCGCCTGCGCACGCTCGTCGCTGCCCTCGGCCATGCGATTGATGTTGTCCTGCTCAATCCCAAAGAGCATATTCGCCTGACGCTCAGCCGCGTCCAAGCTCGCCGGCGTGTCGACCGTCAGCTCCTGGGCGCGCGTCTTCTCACGCTCCTCGCGGATCTTCTCTATATTGCCCTTGACCTTGTTGATCTTTGCCGCGTAGGCATCCGAATAGGAGTTGAGGCTCTTGGCTCCCTCGACGATCACGTGGACCGCGGAGTAGGAAGAAGATGTCGCGGCGTCCTCGCTCACATAGAACTTATAGTCCGCCGCCGAAGCAGCGCGAAAGGCGTTGACTGTCGAGTCGGAGCTCACATCAGTGGGGTCGAGGACCTCGGCCGTAATGGTGTAATCGCCCGCGGCAAACTGGTCCTTGGCGCTTTGATTGGACGAGCTCGCGTCATTGGCGGCAAAACTCACCGTATCGCCGATTTTCTTGCCCGATGCCTTCAGGAACTTCGAAGTCACCGCGACTTCATCAGCGCTCTCGGGCAAATCGCCGTTCACGAGCACCGGCTGATCGATGTTCTCCTTGGAGAGACTCTGCACGACCACGCGCTCACGCGTTGTACCCACGGCGGTGTAGGCGGTCTCGGTGTAGATGCCCTCGGCCGTTTCGACGCCATCGACCTCTTGTATGGCGTCGAGATCATCGTCAGTCAGGCCATAGGTCGACTGCACGTTAATGTCATAGACATTTTGCTGGTCGAAGTAGGCGTCAACCGAATCGCACAGGTCCTCGCAACCCGCCTTAAGGCCGCACATCACGCTCACGCCAAGCGCGGTGATGACCACGATTGACAAGAAGCGCTTAAGACTGCCTCGGATTGTGCGGTAGATGCCACGGCGAAAAACCGTCGGCACCATATCGTTTGAGCTTTGGGCAGTGCGGTAGGTCGTAAAATCCTGCTCGCGCTCCGTGTTCTGTGCGTCGCGGCGTAGGCTGTTTTGGCGGTCCTGGTCCATGGGCGCTACCACTCGATCGTCTCGATAGGCACGGGATTTTGCTGGACCGTCTCGCTCTCCACGCGACCACTCTTAAAGCGAATCAGGCGATCGGCCATGGGCGCGAGCGCGGAATTGTGCGTGATGATGATGACCGTAATGCCCTGCTTGCGGCAGGTATCCTGCAGCAGCTGCAAGATCTGCTTACCGGTTTTATAGTCGAGCGCGCCCGTGGGCTCGTCGCACAGAAGCAGCTTGGGGTTCTTTGCCAGTGCGCGAGCGATGGACACGCGCTGCTGCTCGCCGCCCGAAAGTTGCGCGGGAAAGTTGCCCAGGCGCTCGCCCAGGCCAACCTGACGAAGCGTTTGCTCGGCATCGAGCGAATCGGGGCAGATTTGCGCCGCAAGCTCAACATTTTCGAGCGCCGTCAGGTTGGGGACCAGATTGTAGAACTGGAAGACAAAGCCAACGTCGGCGCGGCGGTATTCCACGAGCTGCGCCTCGTTAGCGGAGCTCACATCGCGCCCGTCCACCGTCACGGTGCCGGAAGTCGCCGTATCCATGCCGCCCAGAATGTTGAGCGCCGTGGTCTTGCCGGCACCCGAAGCACCCAAAATGATGGCGAGCTCGCCGCGCTCGACCGTAAAACTCGCGCCGTCGAGTGCGTGAATGCGGGCGTCGCCCTCGCCGTATGCCTTGATGACGTCTTTGAATTCGATATAAGCCATCGATCGGTTCCCATCTGGTCGGATAACTCTTTAGTATTACCCATTTCGCACCGACTAAAAAGGGACGGGTTTATTTTGGCAGGTTCTATATGGGGAAACGGCAGCTATAGATGAGGCGCCGGGGAGGCAGAGAAATCATCGATGGGGTCAGGCCGACCGCCAAACACAACGCACGCATCTCAATCTGTCAGCCAAATCATTCAAACAGCTGTTCGTTTCTATGATATGATTCCGCTATCTAAGCAGGCCAATACGCAGAAAGGCGGCCAACATGGCGTTCGACTTTAAGAAGGAATGCAAGGAGCTCTACAGACCTGCAAGCAAGCCGAGTATCATAACTGTCCCGCCTATGAGCTACGTTGCCGTTCGCGGAAAGGGCGACCCAAATACCGAAGGTGGCGAGTATCAAAATGCCCTGCCGCTGCTTTACGGCATCGCCTATACCGTCAAGATGTCAAAGAAAGGCTCAAGGAGTATCGAGGGCTATTTCGACTTTGTGGTACCGCCGCTCGAGGGCTTCTGGTGGCAAGACTCCCCGAGCGGCGACATCGATTATGTACGCAAGGACGATTTCAACTTTATCTCGTGCATCCGCCTGCCCGATTTCGTCACTCAGGATGACTTTGACTGGGCGGTCGCGGAAGCCACGGCCAAAAAGAAACTGGACTTTTCTGCCGTCGAGCTGCTTAAAGTTGACGAGGGTCTCTGCGTTCAATGCATGCATACCGGACCCTACGACAGCGAGCCGGCAACCGTAGACGCCATGCATGAATATGCGACCGAGCAGGGCTATGTCCCCGACTTCTCAGACACCCGTTTACATCACGAAATCTATCTTTCCGATCCACGCAAGTGTGCGCCGGAGAAACTTAAGACTGTGGTTCGTCATCCTATCAAGCGCGCTGAATAGCGTGGAGCGTCATTTCACGCGCTGGGTTTTAAGCCAGCCAACCAGCCGCCTCCTAGGCTGTCAAGCAATTATCTTGACGCGGCCCGTCGCATCTTATAAGTTTGTTTTGCTAAAGCTGGAAAGCCTCTCAACGATGCGCAACTCCAGCTCTTTTTCTATCAAGAGGCTTAATGAAATACCAGAAGTCGCGGATATCCATCAACGAACAAATAGCACTATTGACAGAAAACAAGGGTCTTAAGTGCTCTGATCAAAGCGAACTCGAGCGAGCTTTGATCGAAGTCGGCTACTACAGGCAAAGCACTCGAACGCTACTCCTCGTACGCGCCCTCAAGCCGGAGCAGCCATTCCTTGCGGTCAAGCCCGCCGGCATATCCGTTGAGCGATCCGTCAGCCGCCACCACGCGATGGCACGGCACAATAATCGAAACAGGGTTACGCGCGACCGCAGCCCCCACGGCACGGGGGGACACAACGGGCGCCTCGTTTCCCGGTACACGATGTCGAGCCGCAACACGCTGGGCGATCTCGCCATACGTGGCAACCTCGCCGCGCGGAATGGAAAGCAGCTCGTACCAAACTTCACGCTGAAACGCCGTACCGATCATATGCAACGGCGGCGTAAACCGAGGTTCCTGCCCTGCAAAATAAGCATTCAGCCAAGCCCAGGAACGCTCAAGCACCGAAGACGCCGCACCATTTGCAGGACTCACCGACGACATGCCGCCAGCACCAGAAACTGCATCGGCGCCTTCAACATGTTCAGGATCTTCTTTGAGAAGCGTGGAGCCAAAATGCTCCTGTCCCTCAAACCAAAGCCCCGTCAGACCGCGGCCATCAGCGGCAAGCAAGATTTCGCCCAAAGGCGAAGCAAACGTCGTCGTGACCACCAGCGGCTCCTTTCAAAACTCCGCAACATAATACCGCGAATTGTGCAGACAACCCCAATCGACCCCAAAGTCACCCAAGGCAGCAGGCGCGCAGCGCCGCAGCTGCCGCACGACCCCAAAGTCCCCGCAGGCAGCAGGCGCAAAGCGCCGAGGCCACCGCCGGGACCAGGGCCCGCAGCGGCCACGTGCCCTCACATCAGCCCAGCGGCCCCAACCAACAACGGCCCCATCGCAGATCGCTTGCAGCAGCGTCACCGCAGGCGGGGGCCGGGCTTAGTTTTCAGAACACTCCGCAGACCAGTGTGGCGCCTTGTCCGCGGCTCCGAAGGAGCAGGACAAGGCGCCACACATGGTCGAGGACGTTCTGAAAACTAAGCCCGGCCCCGCCGGACAGGCCACACTACTCGCAGAGCAGCTTAGCGATCTGGACGGCGTTGGTCGCCGCGCCCTTACGGATTTGGTCGCCGCAGCACCAGAAGGTGATACCGCGCGCGGCCTCGGGGTTCGAGATGTCGCGGCGCACGCGACCGACCCAAATCAGGTCCTGGTCAGACGTGTCCATCGGCATGGGGAAGCGGTCGTGTGCATCCTCGGCAGCCATATCGTCAACCAGCTTGACGCCGGGAGCGGCAGCCAGCGCAGCACGGGCCTCGTCAACCGTAATATCGCGCTCAAACTCGAGCGTAATGCTCTCGGAGTGCGAGCGCAGCACAGGCACGCGCACGCAGGTGCAGTTCACGCGCAGCTCGGGCAGATGCATGATCTTACGGCCCTCGTTCTGCAGTTTCATCTCCTCGGAGGTAAAGCCCTCCTCCTTGACGCCGCCAATCTGCGGAATCAGGTTGCTCGCCAGCTGGGCGGCAAATGCGCGCGGCTCGGGAATCTCCTCGCCACGGCCCAGGGCGGCCAGCTGAGCCTCGAGCTCGGCCATACCGGGCGCGCCAGCGCCCGAAGCCGCCTGATACGTCGAGACGATCATGCGCTTCACGCCGGCGAGCCGATGCAGCGGCCACGTGGGAACCAGGCCGATGATGGTCGCGCAGTTGGGATTGGCGATAAGGCCGTGATGCCACTTGATGTCGTCGGCATTGATCTCGGGCACAACCAGCGGCACCTCGGGATCCATGCGGAAGGCATGGCTGTTGTCGACCACGACGGCGCCGCGCTTGACGGCCTCGGGCAGTAGCTCCTTCGCGATGTCGTCGCCGGCGGCTCCAAGTACGATGTCGCAGCCCTCAAAGGCCTCGGGGCAAGCCTCTTCGATCACGATCTGCTCGCCGCGGAACTCGACGGTTTTACCCGCGGAGCGTGCACTTGCCAGTAGCTTGAGCTTGCCAACCGGGAACTCCTGCTCGTTGAGGCACTCGAGCATCTGGGTGCCCACGGCTCCCGTCGCGCCCAAAATAGCAACCGTGTACTGTTTCATGCTTCCCCCTTTAAAGGTTTTGGCTTTTGCCCGCACGCCGAGCAGGCCGATTATTGTTGCCAGTGTATACAAGAACGGGGCGGGCACGAAACCCGCCCCGTCGAAACGAAACCGAAACGAAACGCCCCGCCGTAGATTTTTGAGACATGACCCAAAAATCTACCGAGCAGTCGCTACTTTTTGAGCGCGGCCAAGGTGGGATTGGCCGGCACGGGGGCCTCCAGGTCAGAGACCTTCACAATGCCGTTCTCGTCGGAGAAGGCACGGTAAATGGTCCGAATCGCCAGGTCGAAGTCTTTCTCCTCGACACCGATAATGATGTTGATCTCGTCGCAGCTCTGCGAAATCATGCGCACGCTCACGCCGGCCTGGCCAAGCATGCCAAACAGATGGCCCGAGATACCCGCGCGGCCTCGCAGGTTACGGCCGACGGTCGCGATGAGCGCCAAGCCCTCGACAACCTCGATCTCGAGCGGCTCGACCTCCTGCTGGATGTCACCCACAAGCGAGTACAGCGAATCGTGTACATCCTTCTCCTGCACCACGGCGCCAAAGCGGTCGACACCGGTGGGCATATGCTCGACAGAAACGTCATAGCGTTCGAACACCGAAAGCGCACGGCGCATAAAGCCGACACGGGGCTTGGTGCGGTCGCGGGCCACGTTGATGGCGACAAAGCCGCGCTTGCCGGTCACGCCTGTAATGATGGGCTCCGCCTCGCCCTCATCAGCCGTCTCGCTAATGATGGTGCCGGGGTCCTGCGGCGCATTTGTGTTCTTGATGACCAGCGGAATACCCGCCTCACGCACAGGGAACACGGCCTCCTCGTGCAGGACGCTTGCGCCCATGTACGAAAGCTCGCGCAGCTCCTCGTAGGTAACGCGCGCGATGGGCTGAGCCTCGGGCACAATGCGAGGATCGGCAGAATAGAAACCCGAGACGTCGGTCCAGTTCTCGTACAGGTCGGCGCCCAGGCACTTGGCCAGGATCGAGCCCGAGATATCGCCGCCGCCACGATCGAGCAGCTTGATCTGGCCCTCACGCGTCGCGCCGTAGAAACCGGGCATAACAAAGCCGCCCTGCTGGCCGTACTCCTGCACCAGCTCGGAGGTGCGGTTCATGCTGAGCGTACCGTCGTGATGGAATGCCACAACCGTCGCAGCGTCCAGGAACGGCAGACCCAGGTATTCGGACATCAGGCGAGCGGTGAAGTACTCGCCGCGGCTCACGAGCTCCTCGGTGGAGTAGCCGCCCGAGCGGGCGCGCTCGGCAAAGGCCGCGAACTCCTCACGGATGGGATAGGTGAGCTCCAACTCGTCAGCGATATCAAAATAGCGCTGGCCAATGTCCTCGAGCAGCTCCTCACACGACACGTGATACTTAACGTGCGCGTTAACCAGGTAGAGCAGGTCGGTCACCTTGGTGTCGCCCTTAAAGCGACGACCGCAGGCAGAAACCACCACAAAACGGCGGGCAGGGTCGGCATCAACGATGGCCTTGATCTTCTTGAAGTGTTCGGCGTCGGCGACCGACGAGCCGCCAAACTTGGCAATTTTTATCATGGCGTGGAGGTTACCTTTCTAAAAGCCTCTGCAAACCTGTTTTGCGCGCTCTGATACCATGGGTTCACCGATTGGGACCAAGGTATCCGAGGAGCACTGTTATATGGGAACTTATCATAGTACACGAGGACGCACTTTATCATGCTCAAGTAAGGTGGCAATCCGCACCGGCATCGCTCCCGACGGGGGTTTGTTTGTCTCGGACGAGCTTGGCACCCAGCAGGTCGATATCAGCTCGCTTGCCGATAAATCGTACTTTGAAATCGCTCAAAATGTGTTGGGAATGTTACTGAACGATTACACGGACGAAGAAATTTCGGCGTGTGTCGACGAGGCATACCGCGGCACGTTCGCGAGTGAAGAGGTTACGCCGCTCGTCAAACTCGACGCTGCGCCGGGCGCTGACGTCCCTCAGACCTATGTGATGGAGCTCTTTGGCGGCCCCACAAGCGCTTTCAAGGACGTCGCCCTGCAGATGCTCCCCCGCCTCATGGCCCGCACTTCCGCCAAGGACGGCGGCGCCGAGCGCATCATGATCGTCACCGCCACGTCGGGCGACACCGGCAAGGCCGCACTCGCCGGTTTTGCCGACGCTCCGGGCACGGGCATCACCGTCTTTTATCCCGAAGGCAAAGTCAGCCGCGTGCAGAATCTGCAGATGTCCACTCAGGAGGGCGATAACGTCGCCGTCTGCGGCATCCGCGGCAACTTCGACGATGCCCAGAGTGCCGTCAAGCGCATCTTTGCCGATAAGGAGCTTGCCGAGCGTCTGGAGGCCGCTGGCACCGTGCTTTCGAGCGCCAACTCCATCAACGTCGGCCGTCTGGTGCCGCAGGTCGTCTACTACTTTGCCGCCTATGCGCAGCTGCTGCGCGCCGGCGCCATCGAGGCTGGCGACGCCGTGGAGTTCTGCGTACCGACCGGCAACTTTGGCGATATCCTGGCCGGCTACTATGCCAAGCGCATGGGTCTGCCCGTCGCCAAGCTCATCGTCGCGAGCGACAAGAACAACGTGCTGGCTGACTTCCTGACCACCGGCGTCTACGACCGCAACCGTCCGTTCTTCACGACCATCTCGCCGTCGATGGACATCCTTATTAGCTCCAACCTGGAGCGCATGCTGTACTTCCTGTCCGATGGCGACTGCGAGCTCGTTGCCGGCCTTATGGAGCAGCTGGCACAGACTGGTCGCTACGAGGTTCCCGCCGAGCTGCTGGCCAAGATCCAGAGCGTCTTTGGCTGCGGTTGGGCCAGCGAGGACGAGGTCCGCGCTGCCATCAAGAGCTGCTGGGACGCCAACGGCTACGTGATCGACCCGCACACCGCCTGCGGCTATCACGTCTTTGAAAAGGTTGCTCCCGCCGAGGGCGCCAAGGCCCGCGTGCTGCTTTCGACCGCCAGCCCCTACAAGTTCCCACGCGCCTGCTGCGACGCTCTGGGGCTTAACGTTCCCGAGGATGATTTTGAAGCCATGCGCGTGCTCGAGCAGGCAACCAACACGGTCGCCCCGACCCAGCTCGCCGAGCTCGAGTCCAAGCCCGTCCGCTTCGAAGACGTCTGCGACGTAGCCGACATGGCTAACTACGTGGAGCAGGCTGCAAAAAAGATGGCTACCAACTAAACCCCTTATAAGGCGCCGGCGAAAGCCGGCGCACCTTCTTTTATCAGACACCCACCGGGATGATGACGAACGCACACAGCGTGCCTGGCTGTTTAGTTCGTCGCGAGTTCCGCACGCAAAGGAAAGCACTTAATGTGCTTTCCGTCTTGCGCAGGACTGCCCGAGCAGCGAACTAAACAGCCAGGCACGCCAGGAGGACTCACATGATCAAGATCACCGTCCCAGCAACAAGCGCCAACTTGGGCATTGGCTACGACACCCTCGGCATGGCCGTCAGCCTCTACTCGCACTTCACCTTCGAGCGCGTCGACAAGCTCACCATCACGGGCTGCCCCGAAGAGTTCCAAAACGAGAACAACCTGGTCTACGTGAGCTTTGTCGATGCACTGGCCGCATGGGGCGAGCCAGCTTTTCCCGTTGCCATCGACATTCAAACCGACGTGCCCGTCGCTCGCGGCCTGGGTTCCAGCTCCACCTGCGTCGTCGCCGGCATTATGGCGGCCGCCGCGCTGACGGGCCACACCGTCGACCGTGCCGAGCTCGTCCGCATTGCCACCGAGGTCGAGGGCCATCCCGATAACGTCGCCCCCGCTATCCTGGGCGGCGCCGTCTGCTCCTTTACGCCGACCGATTCGCTCCCCCAGTGCCTGCGATACGAGGTGAGCGATCGCCTGCGTTTTATTACCGTGATTCCGCCCTACGAGGTGCACACGAGCGAGGCGCGCAAGGTCGTGCCGCAGGAGATTCCGCTCTCCACCGCCGTGTGGCAGATGGGCCGCATCGCCGGTATGACGCGCGGCTTGGAGACTGGTGACCTGGACCTGATTGCCGCCGCCAATGACGACCGCATCCAGGAACCCTATCGTCGCCGTCTGATTCCCGACTACAACGCCGTGCGCGACACCTGCCTTAACGGCGGCGCCAAGACCATCTGGATCAGCGGTTCGGGCTCGACCCTTATGGCTGTGACCGACGACACCATCGTGGCAAAATTCCTGCAGGTCAAGCTGCGCGAGCAGTTCCCCAAGTGTGAGACGCATATTCTGACGTGCGACACCGAGGGCGCTCAAATCGAGTACCTGTAGACATCCTCCTCATATACCTGTCCGGGACGGTCGGGATGTTCCCTCAAAATCGTCCTCGCGCATGAAGGCCCCTTGTCCTGCTCCTACGGAGCGACGGACAAGGGGCCTTCGCGCTGCGGAATGATTTTGAGGGAACATCCCGACCGTCCCTGCGCCTACCTTGCTGAGGATGTCTACAGGGACCCACGCTTTGAAGGGGCGCCGGGCTGATAGCATGCTTTTTATTGATAGGGGGCTCTTGCTAGGCTGGAGCACTTCCTAGAGGCGGGCATCGGCTGTGTGCTTAGTTTACGCTGCGCTGGTTTCTTTGTATTCGAAGACTGGCTCTAGGAGATCTTCGATGTTGCAGTGGAGGGCTTTTGCTATGGCTCTTACGCTTGTTACCGAAGCTTCATTGATGTTTCTCTGGCGCTGCTCGTACATTTGGATTGAGCGGAGTGACACACCCGATTCATATGCTAGGTCTTGTTGGGTTTTCTTAAGCTTCTTTCTTGCTAACGCAAGTTTGGTTTGCCTGGACGCTTTTTTCGCCATATCGCAGACGAGGCGAGCCACGCGTTCCTCCGAGGCTTCGTGCCAGGGATAGTACAGACTGCGCAATACGTCAAACGGAACGACATGCAGCAGGTCTTCGAAAGACTCCCCTAAACGCCACTGCAGATATGCCAGTATCCAGCCTGTCCAATACTCTGGCGTCTTCTCAAAACGATAGGTGCGATCCGGTATAGACCCGCTCTGATAGCCGGACCTTTCAGCGATAAGCGCGAACAGCTCAACGCCCGATTTTCCCGATACGACCCATGCGTTGCCGCGTTCGAACTCGCGAGCTACGTCGCTCAGGCAAAAGAGTTCAGCAACTTCCGATCCTTCTGCTCCATAATCGTTAACGGCATAGTCAAAGCAGTCGCCGAGGTTGTTCATTGCATCCTCGAGGTAGTAGACGGGGTATGTCCTACTCGGCCCACAATCCGTTAACTCTTGGATCATTTAAATCAACCCTCCCTGCCACCAAATCCCTAATGTCGACACCATCAGAGTCAAATCCGTTTACCGTATCCAGGTACTTACGTCGAGCGTTCTGTTCTCGCTCAAATCGTTTGGGATAAAACTCGGCTCCCGGGGCCTGTTTCCAATCGCGGAACCTGATCGCCGAGAACGCGCGCTCACTCATAAGCGCATATTGAATGCCCAAATCCCCCAAAAACATAATGCGCTGCAATTGCCTGAGCGAAATCATGCCGTTAACGAACTGTCTTGCAAACGAAAAGTAGGAATCGTCGGCGCGATAGCCTCGGATGACGTCATAGGGAGAAATATCAATCAGGCAGTTGTCCAGCAAATACCGAAGCCCTTCGCGTGCCAGCGGCGTCGAGACATTAAACTCCCGGTTGTCGGCCAAAATCGCAAGCCAATTGAGGATTGAAAACTCCCCAGACTCTAAATCCAAGACCGAAAGGCCATCTAAATCAAGCTCATATCGATTGGCAATGCCAGCAGACTCGGTCCGGCATGCCCATTCCATTGCCATTTCCTCATGTGGCGTGCAATAAAACCCGCGCCCATAGTCATTGAATTGTCTGCATTTATCCAACGATGGATGCTCGACAACAACCTCCGACCCGTGCCAAAGCTCCATATCGACCTCCTAAAAAATATCACCCCAGTGATAGTTTACCAATAACTATCACTGGGGTGATATAGATGAGAGCTTTTGAGGGGCGGCAGTCCGATTAGAGGCAGGCCTCGGCGATGCGCTTTTTGAGTTCGTCGATGCCGGTGCCGGTCTGGGAGCTCGTAATGATTACGTTCTCGGCCGGGACGTTGAGCTGCTTTTTGATGGCTGCTGCCTGGCGAGCCTGTTGGGTGCGGCTGAGCTTGTCGGCCTTGGTGAGGCAGACGATAAAGTTGAACTCATTGCCCTGCAGGTAGTCGATCATGTCGTGATCGAGCTTGCTGGGGTCGTGGCGGATATCCACCAGCGAGACGACCAAGTTAAAGCTGCGCTCGGAGTCGAAAAAGTCGCCGATAAGCTCGGCCCAGCGGTCGCGCTCGGCCTTGGAGCGACGGGCGAAACCGTAACCCGGCAGGTCAATGAAGTGCACGTCATCGGCCTCAAAGAAGTTGATGTTGCTCGTCTTGCCCGGCGTACTCGAAACCTTGACCAGGTTCTTGCGGCCAAAAAGCTTGTTCATGATCGACGACTTGCCCACGTTGGAGCGGCCGACGAAGCTCACCTCGGGACAGGTGGACTCGGGAATCTGCGAAACCTTGCCATAGCTCGCAACGAACTTGGCAAGCTGGTAGTTAATAGAATCGGCCATGGACACTCCTTGGTCGTAGGTTCTTACAAAAGAGCACGCTAGTAGATAGCAGCGATACGACGAACGATATCGAGCGTAATGCCACTCGCGGTACGGGCATACTCGAACAGGTCGAACTCGCGGTCGCAAATCGCATCGTACGCCTCGTCACAATTATCGCTGATAGCGCGCAGCACCAGGCAATCGACACCATTTTTAGTTGCGACATGGGCAATCGCCGCACCCTCCATGCCGACACAATCGGCATGCGTCGCCTCAATGGCATCATTGCGCATGGCGGCGCCCGTCACAAAGCGGTTACCCGTGGCAATCGTACCGACCAGGAACTGCTTGGTGCCCTCGTTCGAAGCGGCTGCATTTGTCGAAGCATCGACAAACCCACGCTCAGCAAGCACATCGGCGGCAATATCGACCAGCGCAGGCGTCGAGCCAAACTCCTCGAGCCCCGGTGCAGACTCGGCGATAAGCGCGGTATCGGTATCCAGATAGCGCAGGCGTTTGCCGATGACCACGTCGTCGATATGGAGCTTGGGGTTCAAACCGCCCGCGATACCCGAAAGCACAACTGCCTGTGGAGCATACTTGCTAATGAGGTGCTGTGTTGCGGCGGCAGCGTTTACCGTGCCCATACCCGCCGTCGTGGCGACAATCGACAGGCCGTCGAGCCCGCCGGTCACAACGTTCAAGCCCGCCTCCTGTACCATGCAAACGTTACTCAGCTCTTCCTTAATCTGCATGATCTCTTTTTCGAGTGCACCGATGATTGCGATGGTAGGCATACCATCCCCCAAACCTGTGAAAACTGCTTATCCACGGTATGGTACCAGCATTTTGACTCAACCGCGCAATACGAAGCCGCTAGACCAGCGCAGCGCGGGTATCGTAGAGGAGCAAAATGACTTGCTAGCCGATGGCGTTTTTGAGCTCTGCGCGGCGCTTTTTCATGCCCGTCATGACGGCGTTGCGCAGCTCGGGCATGCGCGCGGTATCCATCTGGGGCACGCCCTCGAGCTTATAGGGAATGCCCAGTTGCTCGTACTTGACGACTCCCATCGTGTGATACGGCAGCATCTCCAGGCCGACCACGTTATGCCACGGGGCGATCAGGCGACCGAGCGCCTCGCACTCCTCCACCGTATCGGTAATGCCCGGCACCACCACGTGGCGGATAACGACCTTAATCTTGCGACGTGCAAGCTCATCACCAAACGCCAGAATGCGTGCGGGATCGCAACCGGTCAGCTTTTTATGCTCGACGGGATCGGCATGCTTAATGTCGAGCAGCACCATGTCGGTCTCGCTGAGAACGGCATCGAACTTCTCGGGGTGGTTGGGGTCAAACGCATATCCGCAGCTGTCAAGGCAGGTATGCACGCGACCATCTGAATTGTTGTGCATTGCACGGAACAAATCGGCCAAAAACTCGGGCTGGAGGAGCGGCTCGCCACCCGAAACCGTAATTCCGCCGCTGCGATAGAACTCATGGTTGCTCTGGAACTCGTCCATGAGGTGCTCGACGGTCACCATCGTGCCGCCGTTAACAGACCAGGTATCGGGATTGTGGCAATACGCACAGCGCATGGGGCAGCCCTGAACAAACACCACAAAGCGGATGCCGGGACCGTCGACCGTACCCATCGTCTCAATCGAATGTACGCGGCCCAGGGCAAACGCAGAGTCCTCGGGACGAGCGTCCACACCCTCGAGCGTCATCTCAGCCATTCCCGCTACCTTGCCTCTCTTTGGTTTTAGCTACATAAATGCCAGAGACATTCTAGCCCATACGCATGATGGCAAAACGGTTTAGGTGTCAATTAGGTCGTCCCATTTTACTTCGCGCAAAAGCGACGGGAAGGTTGTCGCAACCCGCCCGCCGTCAAGGCAATAGAAATCGATAGACGCCAGGCTTTACGCCTTGAGCGTGAGCACCGCGCCGAAGGCGGTCGGGCCGCAATGGCTCGAGATGACGCCGCCAACCTGAGTCCAGGTAATATCCTTAAAGCCCAGGTCATGCGCATAGACCTCCATGTCGTCGCGCAGCTCCTGGGAAAGGCCCACCGAATACGCCAGGCCAATGTGCGAGTAGTCGATCTCGCCCTTCGCAACCATGTGGTCAATAAAGGCACGGGCGCATTTGAGCATAGAGCCGCGGAACTTCTTGGTCGCCACAAACTTGCCGCCCGTCACCTCAATGCAGGGCTTAATCTTGAGCAGGTGGGCGCCAAGGAATGCCACGTTGGACAGACGACCGCCCGCCTTAAGGAAGGCTAGGTCGGTAGGAACAAAACCCAGAAGCACACGGTCCATGACGGAATTCGTAAAAGCAAAAATCTCGTCGACGGTGGCATCGGGGTGAGCCTCGATGTATTTGGCGGTCTCGACGACGACGAGCGACTGGCCCACCGAGACAAAGCGCGTGTCCATGGAGAACACGTAGTCGCGGCCCTTAGCTGCAATCTTGGAGGACTGATGCGAGCAGGTCGTGACCTCGGAGTACGCAAGATGCAGAATGGTCGCATCGGGCTGCTCGGCATGGATACGGTCGTACACGTGAGCAAAATCCGCAGGCGCGCAGCCACTGGTCTTGGGCATAACGCCAAACTCGTTGCAGCGCGAATAAATCTCGAGCGGATCGATCGAGCCGTCCTCGACGGTCTCGTCACCAATCGTGACATGCATAGGCACGCGCACGATGCCGTAGCGTTCGCAGAGCTCTGGCGTCACATCCGAACCAGATTCAACCACGATTACGTATTTGCCCATTCTTATCACGACCCATCTCGACGTTGGTTTTTCAATATGTGACGCACGTGCCGCCGCACTGTTGCACAACAGCGTCCAAGCGCCAAAGAGACGCCGCCCTTTGCACACGACAAAGGACAGCGTCTCCCTGGAAAACTCCGTGCTTATCTAGGATTCCACACGGTTTATTAAGGAGGGTTACTTATTCCGCAAACGGTCGCTATATGCGGTAAGCGGTAGTTGGCCGCGACAACTGCGACACATTCCGTCCAGCAAATCCAATCGTGCTCCACGCACGGTTAATGCACGAGGCGGTAGAAATTCATCGATGCCGCACCCTCGGCGTGCAGCTCCATCGCCGGAACCGCCGGCGAATAGGTACGGCTCGTAAGTGCCGCCTCGCCGCCATTTGCAAAAATCTCGACCATCGTAGTGTCCGAAAGCACGCGCAGGTCGCGAAGCTCGCTGAGCTCGATCGACCTCTGGTCGCGCCCATAGCCTTCGTCACCCATATCGAGGGTAAGCATCCCGTCTGCATAGCGCACAAAGACACCCTTGCGGATTTCGAGCTCGATCACCTGGGCGCCCTCACAGGAAACCACAAGATCAAACAGGCGGCCCGGCTCCTCAACGGTTTCACCGCCTGTCGCGCAAACGCAGTCGCCGCGCATCCTCTCAATCTCGTGCACCGGCTGCTGACAGAGCTTACCATCGCGCATGCTCAGTTTTCTCGGCACCGTCAACGCGCACTGCCACCCGCGTGCCACCGTCGGGCTTTTTGCCGTCGCATCGGGGCAACCCGACCACCCGATCATCAAACGCCGACCCGCAGCATCCTCAAAAGACTGCGGTGCGTAGAAATCAAAGCCGGCATCGACCATCGGGGGCATGCCCTGCCCGGCGATCTTAAAACTCGGCGCCTCCCAATCGGCCTCGATGGGAAACCACACGCACTGGTACGGATTGCGGTAACGCCATCCATCGGCGGACACACCCTGCGGACAGCAAACGAGAATAAGCCCACCATCGAGCTCAAACAGATCGGGGCACTCCCACATAAAGCCAAACTTCTCGCCCAACTCAATGCGCGTCGCATAGCTCCAGTCCTCTAGATTGCTCGAGGTATAGACAAGCACGCAGCCGCGGTCGTCTTTCGTACGAGCGCCCAGAACCATGTAGTAGATACCATCGTGTTCAAGGATTTTGGGATCACGCACGTGCGTACCGATATCGTCGGGGTAATCGACCGGCCCAACAGCTATGCGCTTCTCGCCCAATTCGTCGGGGTTCTCGGCAACCACATGAATCTGGTTTTGCTCACGGCCCGTCAACACGTAGTCGTAATCATCGCGGTCAAAATGCTTGACGTTGCCGGTATAGAAGTAGTGAATCTTGCCGTCGTGTACAAAGGCAGAACCAGAATACGCTCCGCTCGAATCCAAATCGGAATCGGGGAACAGCACAGGGCCGCGATTCTCGTACGTCACAAAATCCTTTGTTGTCAGATGATTCCAAAGCACTGGACCGCCATGCGCAGCATCGAATGGATCGTATTGGTGATAGATGTGATACGTATCACCGATCTGCACCAAACCGTTGGGGTCGTTGAGCCAGCCAAGCTCAGGCTCCACATGGAACAGGAGCCTATCGGGGTCGGACGCGATGCGACCCGCCGTCTCATCCTGTCCGGCACGCCACTGCTCATAGTCCGCGCGTGTCACCTTATTTTTTTGATTAAACATCGCCGTTGACTTTCTCGTCTATGGGGAAGGACGCTCGACTCACACGAGTCGAACGCCCTTCCCCAAATGGACTTATCCTCAGATTACGCTGAACGGCTCAACTAGAAGCTGACATCAAAGCCAGCACCAGCGCCCTCTTCATCAGTGGTCGGCACGCCCTTTGCCTTGTTGTAGGCAAAGATCAAGACGATCGGCACGATAAAGGCGATGAGATTGCCAGCCACATACCACACGAGCGTCTCGGGCGTGACGATGAGCAGGCCAAGCACGCCGGTCAGACCCTGACCGATGGCGCGCACCTCAAAGAGCTTCACGAAGGCACCGCCGCAGCCTGCACCGATGCAAGCGCAGATGAACGGGATGATCGAGTAGCGCATGTTTGCAGCAAAGATTGCGGGCTCGGAGATACCGACCAGCGTCGGGATAAAGGACGACATGCAGATGTTGCGCTCTTTGGAATGCTTCTTGTGAATGAGGTACATGCCGATGGCGCCGCCGCCCTGGGCGATGATGGAGACCGACCAGATGGCCTGGATGTAGTTGAAGCCAGTCGTGGCAACGAGGTTTGCCTCGATACCCTGGATGAACTGATGCGTACCGGTAACGACGAGCGGCTGCAGGAACGCGGCGAAGACAAAGGCACCAAAGACGCCCATCCTGTTGTACAGGACATCGATTACGCCAGCGAGGACGTCGCCGATCAGGTTGCCGAGCGGGCCGAACACGGTGAACAGGGCAACGTTAGCAAGAATCAGGGTAACGGTCGGGACAAAGACAAACGAGACGACCTCGGGGATGTACTTCTGGGCAATCTTTTCGACCTTGGCCATAAACCAGGCAGTCAGGATTGCAGGGAACACGCCGCCCTGGAAAGCAACCATGGGGATGGAGAGCGGACCGAAGTTCCAGTACTCAGCACCCGTCGGGTCCATAACGAACGTGTTACGGTTCATAAGACTCGGGTGAACCATGACGATACCGACGAGGATGCCCAGGATCGGGTTGCCGCCAAAACGCTTGACCGCGCTATACATAACCAGGACAGGCAGGTAGTCAAAGGTGGTGGCGATAATGGCAAAGAAGCTTGCGAGGTTCTTGAGGAACTCGCTGTGATCGGCGAGGCTGCCCTCCATGCCGAAGAGGCCGTTGGCAACGATCAGCGACTTAAGGCCGATGATGATTGCAGCGCCGACGAAGGCGGGAATGATGGGGATAAAGATGTCCGAGAATACCTTGAGGACCGAGAAGAACTTGCCCTTCTTGTCCGCCTCGGCGCCCTTGACCTCGGAAGCGCTGATCTCCTTAACGCCCGTCAGAGCCATAAACTCATCGTAAACCTTGTTGACGGTACCGGTACCGAAGATGATCATGAGCTGGCCGCTGTTGTACAGCACGCCCTTGACGCCATCGATGTTCTCGAGCTCGGCCTTGTTGTATTTGCTCGTATCCTTGAGCACCAGACGCAGACGGGTCACGCAATGCGTGGCGCCCTCGATGTTCTCCAGTCCGCCGACGTTGTCGACGACTTGCTGGGACACTGCCTTGTAGTCCATGTTCCTCTCCATTCCTTTTCTAAATCATAAAACGGTTCGTTGCCGCTACAGAGACGCGATCGTTGCGTTTGCGCACTTGAGCGCACCGTCGGTGACGGTAAGCGCCACACCCTGGCCCTGCTTGTTGCAGAAGCGAGCGTTGAGCGCAACATCATCGACAAAGATGGTCGCGATATCGTCGTCAACGACCAGGCGCACATGATGAGTGCCCTCGCCCTTAAAGAACAACGGACGCTCGAGGCCCATGTTGTTGACCTGGAACCACGGGTACTGGGGAGCCGGCGTGAACTCGAGCTTGCCCTCGCGCAGGTTGGCGCGGAACTCATAGGCAAGACCGGTCTCGGCGTCCTCGGCGAACTTGACCGAGAAGCCGGCAGCGTTACCGCCGAGCTCAATGTCGGTATCGAGCAAGTAGGTGGAGCCGGCGTCTGCAGACAAAACCTGCTCGACCTTGCCCGACTCGCAGGAGAGCTCGAAGGCTTCGACAGCCTTGCCCTCGCCAAAGGCGCCGAGCATGCTGTCGGGAAGCTTGGTGCCGAGCGAACCGTCCTCGCGCTGAACGATCTCGAGGGGCATGAAGGTACCACCCCACAGGTAAGAGCTGGGGTCGCCGCCCTCGTCACGCGTAGGAACCCAACCAAAGAGAACGCGACGCTCGCCATCGAATGCGGTGCGAGCGGCGTAGTACGCGCGGCCGTCGAAGGAGTCGTCAGCGGGGGTAATCCAAGGACCGTTGATGGACTTGGACATGCGGTAACGGGTCTTGTTGCCGTCGCTGTACTCGGAAAAGACGAGGTACCACCAGTCGCCCATCTTAAAGAGATCAGGCATCTCAAACATGGTGTACAGGCCTGGGTTCCACCAGTCGCCCTGGAACTCCCAGTTGGTCAGATCCTTGGAGGTGAACTTGACCAGGCGGCCGGTCATCAGACGCTTGTCCTCGCCCACACGCGTGCCGAGGATGAGCATGTACTCTTCGTTCTCCTCATCCCAAAGCACAAAGGGATCGCGCCAGTTGCGGTCATCGTAACCCTCCTGGGGCGGAAGCAGCGTCTCGGCGATGTTCTTCTCCCACTTGACGGCGTCGTCGCTCGTTGCGTGAAGAAGAACCTGCTTCATCAAACGTGCGCGGACCTTATCGCGATTGCAACCAGTGTAGAGCGCATGGTACTTGTCGCCCACCTTAAACACCGTGCCGGCATAAATGTACTGGTCGACTTCCTCGTCGCCGCCGCGCTCAAGGCTCTCGCCAAAGTCCTTGTAGTTGACGAAATCCTTGGTCGTAGCGAGTGCCCAGCCAAACGGCTCTCCGAAAGGTTCGGGGTTACGCGTGTCACGCTGATGATAGAGATAGAACGTGCCGTCCTCGCCGTACGGCATGATGTCGCCTACCCAAATTCCCTCAGGCTGGTAATACACCTTGTGCATCCGAGACTTCCTTTCCACGACATACTAACTCGGTACAATGGCAAGATATGTCAATCGTTTTCATATGTCAAACGTTTTCATATCAATACGTCTTTTCGCAGTTCCAGTCGTCGGTAAACGGTTGACATATGCCGGCGAACGGTCATCGGAGGCGTTTGAGGAATTCTTTTGGCACAGGATGAACTACGCGGTTTTGCCCTCAATGAGTTCAACGGGGAGCTTGATATTCGATTCGGGATTATCGCCGTTAATAAGAGCGATGATGGATTGCGCCGCGAGCTCTCCGATGCGATCGATATCTTGACGTACGGTTGTTAAGTCAGGCATAAACGTCATAGTTCGGCGGGCACCATCCGCGCCCACGACCTTAATATCGTCTGGAGCGCTCAAGCCACGCTGCTTCATCACGTTGAGACAGATGGCCGCCATCGTATCGTCTCCCGCAAAGATGCCGTCAATATCGGGGTTCTCATCGAGGATCTTCGCAACGACCGCGCCCTTTTCGTCGTCGGGCTTAACGAACTCAACCTCACGGACAAGCGCGGACAAACCGGCCTGCTCAACAACATCGAGGTAGGCATCGGTACGCTTATTGGCAGGCATGCGCATGCGGCTATTGCTGCGCAGGCACAGGATACGCCTGCAGCCGTCATCAATCAGACGGCGCGTGGCGAGCTCGCCGATGCCATAGCTGTCACTTGCAATCTGGACAGAGCCCTCGCCAAGATCGCAGTCGATGCCAACCAGGCTCAAGCCCATCTCGGCATATGCCTCAGCACCGATATTGAGGGAGTTGACGATTACGCCGTCGACCATATTGCGGCGGAGCATGTCGATATAGGAACGCTCAAGATCAGGTCGATTGGCGCTGTTGCACAGCAACATCTTAAAGCCGTTTTCCGCTAACGTGCGCTCGACCGCCTGCACAACCTGAGCATGGAACGGGCTGCTCACAAAGGGAACGATCATACCGATAAGATTCAGGCGACCGTTGAGCATGGCACGGGCGATATCGTTGGGCGTATAGTTGATGCGCTCCATCGCGGCATGGACCTTATCGCGGGTCTCTTGGCTAATATAGCCGCGATTATTAAGCACGCGAGATACCGTAGTAGGCGAAACCCCCGCCACCGCTGCAACTTCCTTGATGCCAGGCTTAGCAGAATCCTTAGAACGAGCGCCCTCGCGAGCCATAGCACCCTCCCCCATCAACATGTCAAACGTTTACATACGAACAAAGCATACCCCAACAACAGCGGGAAGACGGTAACAGCACAAGTAAGTAAACGACTCATCCAAATAATTAGGAGAGTTCCGCCTAAAGGGTGACTACACAGGACCCCAGCCGGGGCTGTTTGGACTACCTTCCAAAACATTCCGTCAGGACGCAAAGAGGCTCGCCGCACGAAGTGCGCAGCGAGCCTCTTTGCATGTCCGAGGACACCAATTTAATTTAGCGTGGTTCCCTAAAGGACGACAACGCAGGAGACCCGGCAAGGCCGGGAGCACTTTGTCTCGCAAACATTCCGCAGCCGCGAAGCGGCGAGGACGTTTGAGAGGCAAAGTGCGTAGGCCTTACCGGGTCTCCGGTGGGAGTTGAGTCCCTTTAGAACTTGTCGTGGAAGGTACGCGCAATGACCTCGTCCTGCTGCTCCTTGGTGAGCGTGTGGAAGTTCACGGCATAGCCGGAAACGCGGATGGTCAGCTGCGGGTACTTCTCGGGGTGAGCCTGAGCGTCGAGCAGCGTCTCACGGTTGAAGACGTTGATGTTCAGGTGGTGGCCACCCTTCTCGGCGTAAGCGTCGAGCATGTGGACCAGGTTATCGGCCTGAGTCTCGGAAACTTCAGAAACCTTCATAATGTGTCTCCTTCGATTAATAGGCGCCGGCCGAAACCGGCGCACTAATCAGTAATCGTTATTGTTAGTATAGCACTAACAATAGTTACTCGCCCAGCTGATCAAGGTCGATATCACCAAAGAACACCTGGTCCTCCTTGCCGAGCGCACTCGGGATGATGGAGAAGGTGTTGGAGATGCCGTCCTGAGCATCGCGGAACGGGAGCTTGGAAACCGAAGACAGCGAAGCGATGGCGCCGTGGCTATCGCGCTTGTGCATGGGGTTAGCACCCGGGGCGAACGGCTGGCCAGCCTTGCGGCCGTCGGGCGTGGAGCCGGTCTTCTTACCGTACACGACGTTGGAGGTAATGGTCAGAACCGAGGTCGTAGGCACGGAGTTGCGGTAGGTATCGTTCATGCGGATGTACTCCATGAACTGGTGCACAACGTCGTGAGCGATCTGGTCGACGCGGTCGTCGTCGTTACCGTACTTGGGGAACTCGCCCTCGGTCTCGAAGTCGACGATGATGCCGTTCTCGTCACGGACGGGGTGGACCTTGGCGTACTTGATGGCGGACAGGGAGTCAGCCACGACGGAAAGGCCAGCGATGCCCGTAGCGAACCAGCGGTGCACGTGCTTGTCGTGCAGAGCCATCTGAATGCGCTCGTAGCAATACTTATCGTGCATGTAGTGAATGATGTTCAGCGAGTTGACGTACACGCCAGCGAGCCACTTCATCATGTCGTTGTACTTGGCCACAACGTCGTCGTAATCGAGCGTATCGCCCTCAACGGCGCGGTACTTGGGGCCGACCTGCTTCTTGGAGACCTCGTCAACACCGCCGTTGAGTGCGTACAGCAGGCACTTGGCCAGGTTGGCGCGGGCACCGAAGAACTGCATCTCCTTGCCAATGCGCATGGAGGACACGCAGCAGGCGATGCCGTAGTCGTCGCCGTGGTAAACGCGCATGAGGTCGTCGTTCTCGTACTGGATCGAGGAGCTAGCGACGGAAGTCTTGGCGCAGAACTTCTTGAAGTTCTCGGGCAGACGGGTCGACCACAGAACGGTCATGTTGGGCTCGGGGCTGGTGCCCATGTTCTCGAGCGTGTGCAAGTAGCGGTAGCTCATCTTGGTAACGAGCGTACGGCCGTCAACACCCATGCCGCCGATGGACTCGGTGACCCACTGCGGATCGCCGGTGAACAGGGCCTGGTACTCGGGGGTACGGGCAAACTTGACCATGCGGAGCTTCATGATGAAGTGATCCACGAACTCCTGGATCTGCTCCTCGGTGAAGGTACCGTTGGCAAGGTCGCGCTCAGCGTAGATGTCAATGAACGTAGAGGTACGGCCGATGGACATAGCGGCGCCGTTCTGCTCCTTGACGGCAGCAAGGTAGGCGAAGTACATCCACTGGATGGCCTCCTGCGTGTTGGTAGCAGGGTTGGAAATGTCGAAACCATAGGTCTCGGCCATCATCTTGAGCTCGCCGAGGGCGCGGATCTGCTCCTGCAGCTCCTCACGGTCGCGGATGTTGTCGGCGGTCATGACCGTCGGAGTGGAAGCCTTCTGGGCCTCCTTGTCCTTGATCAGGTAATCGACGCCGTACAGGGCAACACGACGGTAGTCGCCGATGATGCGGCCGCGGCCATAGCCATCGGGCAGACCGGTGATGATGTGAGCCGAGCGGCAAGCACGCATCTCGGGGGTGTAAACATCGAAGACGCCGGCGTTGTGGGTCTTGCGCTCGAAGGTGTAGCGCTCGACAACGTTCTCGTCGACCTTGTAGCCGTGCTGGCTGGCAGCCTGGCAAGCGATGCGGATACCACCGTTGACGTGCAGCGCGCGCTTGAGCGGCTTGTCAGTCTGGAGGCCAACGATGGTCTCCTTCTCGCGATGGGCGTTATCGATGTAGCCAGCGGGGTGGCTCACGATACCCGTGACGGTCTTGGTGTCCATATCGAGGACGCCGCCCTGCTCGCGCTCCTTAAGCAGCAGGTCGAGAACCTCGCCCCACAGCTCCTTGGTACGCTCGGTCGGACCTACGAGGAACGACTCATCGCCCTCGTAGGGGGTGTAGTTCTTCTGGATGAAGTCTCGGACGTCAACCTCTCCCGTCCAGATACCTTCCTTGAAGCCTTCCCATGCCTCCTGCATTGTGTAACCACGCTCCTAGTTACGTGTAATGCGGCGCTCTCTCACACCGCTGCTTATTGAATTCTTGAATTTTCGGCTTGCACTACCGGTTTCTTCCGTTCTTCACCACACGTTGGTGCAGGAAAAACGTTTGTCCACCTTGGAACTACAACCCAAAACCCAAGATTTCACCCTTCTGTGAAGGATAACATAGCCACCCTCTCCATCTGGGCTGTTATATGTTTCTTTTTTTATACCATTAGGGCGTTTTTTACAAACCCGCAGGAAATGCGAGCGCGAACAACTACCGTTCACCGATTTGTTTGGTATTTTTCCTTGCCTTTATGCGTCCATCACTCTAGCTGTTATGCCAGCTTTAGCAGGGTAAAGTGCCTCTGAGTAGGCTTTAGGACATGCCTAACGATCTGCTCCTAACTTTGCTGGCACCGACGGTGTACGGAGGTCGCCTAAAGGTAGTTTTCTAGGCATGACCCAAAAATCTACCGTATAGGGCGCGCGTGCAAGGGTATCATCTTTCACCGAAAATAGTTTCTAGTGTTAGGGGTTTTCGGTGGAAGATACCGATTTCCGTGAACTTGGGCGTCAGCTCCTTACCGAGTTTGGCAGCATGCATCAGCGCATTTCGCGCTTTGCGGACAAAGCCCTCGGCGGCGAGATGGCCGTCATGCGCGCCCTCATGCGCGCCGGCGGCTCGCTCACGCCGAGCGAACTCGCCGATCGTGCCTGGGTCTCGAGCGCCCGCATCGCCAATATCCTGCGCGCCCTCGAGGCCAAGGGCTGGGTCGAGCGCGAGCACTCAAAGACCGACCGTCGTCGCGTACACGTCACGGTGACCGACAAAGGATTCCAGGATCTCGAAATCAAACGTCGGGAATTCGAGGACCGCACCGCGGCCTTCCTCGAGCAGCTTGGCGAAACAGATACCCAAGAGATGGTGCGCCTTCTTAGACGTGCCAACGAAATTATCGACCGCAATCAAGAAAGGAGAGATGCCGAGTGAGGATTCTCAAGCTCTTTAAAAAACATGTCCCGGCACTGTTTGCAGCTATCGTACTTATCGTAATCAGCTGCAACGCCGATCTGGCACTGCCTACCTATATGAGCGACATCGTCGACGTGGGCGTGCAGCAAGGCGGCATCGCCTCGCCCGTGCCCGACACCATTCGCGCCAAATCGCTCGATGACCTTGAGCTCTTTATGAGCGCCAAAGACGCCAAGACGGTAGAGGCTGCGTTTGGCAAGGCAGACAAAAACGGGATTCGCACGTACAAGGGCACCGAGGACGAGCGCGCCGACGGCGGCAAGATTGCCGACATTATGAGCCTGCCCGAGACTGTCGTCCTTTCGCTCAACCAGGGCATCGACGCCAACTCCATGGGCGACATGATGGGCTCGTCCAGCGAGAAAGACGACAACGCTGCCCAGACTATGCCCACCCCCGAGCAAATGGCAGCGATGACGCCCGAACAGCTCGCCGAGATGCAGCAGAAGGCCGCAGCGGCGCAAAACATGCAAAAGCAGATTGATGCCGACGACGGTAAGATCACCATGAAGAGCCTGCGCCTGGGTGTCGAGGGCGGTCTGGTAGACCAAAGCAAGCTCGTCGAGGGCACCAACCAAATGGCGGACAAAATGGGCTCCATGTCGGGCTCCATCGTGACCCAGCGCGCCGTGAGCTATGTACAGGACGAGTACAAGGCACAGGGCATCGACCCCGCCGACGTGCAGAACGCCTACCTGAGCCGCATGGCGACCACGATGTTTGGGCTGTGCCTGGTGTCGCTCGTCGCCACCATCCTGACCGGTGCCGTGGCGTCGCGCACCGCCTGCTCCATCGCCCGCGACCTGCGCCGCGAGACCTTCAACAAGGTTATGCACTTCTCGCCGGCCGAGGTGGGCAAGTTTAGCCAGGCCTCGCTCATCACCCGCTGCACCAACGACATTCAGCAGATCCAGATGGCCGCAACCCTGTTTATCCGCATGTGCCTGATGGCCCCCGTCATGGGCATCGTCGCCGTCATGCGCGTCCTGGCCAACCACACCGGCCTGGAGTGGACCATCGCCGTGGCCATCATCGCGGTCTCGGCCGTCGTCGGCGTGCTCATGGGACTCACCATGCCCAAGTTCAAAAAGATGCAGAGCTTTGTGGATCGCGTGAACCTTACCGCCCGCGAGCTGCTCGACGGCCTTATGCCCATCCGCTCGTTCAACCGCGAGGAGCACGAGCTCGAGCGTTTTGACAAGGCGTCGCTCGACCTGATGACCACGCAGCTCTACACCAACCGAGCCATGAGCTTTATGATGCCGCTCATGATGCTCGTCATGAACTGCATCACCGTGCTTATCGTCTGGTTTGGCGCGCAGGGCGTGTCCGACGGCGTGATGCAGGTCGGCAACATGATGGCGTTTATCTCCTACACCATGCAGATCGTCATGGCGTTTATGATCCTCACCATGGTTTCGGTCATCCTGCCCCGTGCCGAAGTCGCAGCCGAGCGCGTGGAAGAGGTCATCACCTGCCCCACGAGCATCAACGACCCCGCCTCGCCCAAACTGCCCGCGGCCAGCGCGCCGCGCGGCGAGCTCGCCTTCCGCGACGTGATCTTCCAGTATCCCGATGCCCGCGCCGACGTCATTAGCGGCGTGAACTTCACCACGCACGCCGGCCAGATGCTCGGCATCATTGGCTCCACGGGCTCGGGCAAGTCCACGCTCGTGCAGCTCATCCCGCGCCTGTACGACGTCACGGGCGGCAGCATTTCGCTCGACGGCATCGACGTGCGCGACATGACCCTTTCCGAGCTGCGCCGCCGCATCGGTTACATCCCGCAGCAGGGTCGCCTGTTCTCGGGCACCGTCGAGAGCAACCTCAAGTTTGCCGGCGACATGGTGAGCGATGATGACATCCGCCAGGCCGCGCGCATCGCCCAGGCCGAGGACTTTATCGCCGAGCGCGAGGGCGGTTACGACTCCCCCATTAGCCAGGGCGGCTCCAATGTCTCGGGCGGTCAGCGCCAGCGTCTGGCCATCGCCCGCGCGTTGGCCAAAAAGCCCGAGGTCGTGGTGTTCGATGACTCGTTTAGCGCCCTCGACTACAAGACCGACGCGCGCCTGCGCGAGGAGCTGGCCAAAAACGTTACCGACGCCGCACTCGTGGTCGTGGCCCAGCGCATCGCGACCATCATGCACGCCGACCAGATCATCGTGCTCGACGACGGCCACGTAGTGGGCACCGGCACGCACGAGGAACTGCTGCGCAGCTGCCCGGCGTACCTGGAGATCGCACAGTCGCAGCTTTCCGCCGAGGAGCTGGGGCTTACCCAAGAAGAGATTGCAACCGTCATGGAAGGAGGCGAGCGCTAATGGCAGACGAGACCAAGACTCAGATTCCCAAGCCCGCCCGCCAGCGTGGTCCCATGGGCCGCATGGGCGGCATGCGTCGCGGCGAAAAGGCCAAGGACTTTAAGGGCACCATGAGGCAGCTGCTCGGCTATATCGGCCAGCACAAGATTGCCGTGTTTGCCGCCGTCGCCTTTGCCGTGTGCTCGGTCATCTTTAACATTGTGGGGCCCAAGGTGCTCGGCCAGGTTACCACCAAACTGTTCGAGGGCTTAGTTGCCAAGGTCAACGGCACCGGCGATGTCGACTTTGCCTGGATCGCCAAGACGCTCGGCTTTTTGCTCTGCCTGTACCTGGCCAGCTCTGCCTGCAGTCTGATCCAGGGTTGGCTCATGACCGGCGTCACGCAAAAGATTTGCTACCGTATGCGCAAGGAGATCGCCGCCAAGATTGCCGTCGTGCCGATGAGCTACTTCAACGGCCACAGCAAGGGCGACGTGCTCAGCCGCATCACCAACGACGTCGATACGCTGGGCCAGTCGCTCAACCAGAGCGTGACGCAGCTCATCACGTCGGTGACGCAGATTATCGGCGTGCTCGTCATGATGCTTTCAATCAGCCTGCCGCTTACCGGCGTCACCGTGCTCACGCTGCCGGCCGCCGCGATTATCTTGATGGTGATGATTCACTTCTCGCAGCCGTACTTCCGCGAGCAGCAGCAGGTCCTGGGCACCGTCAACGGCATTATCGAAGAGGACTTTGCCGGCCAGAACGTCATTCAGGTGTTCGACCGCGCCGAAGCCTCGATCGAGGAGTTCGACCGTCAAAACGATCGCCTGTTTATTAGTGGCTGGCGTTCGCAGTTCCTGTCGGGCCTGATGATGCCGCTTATGAGCTTGGTGGGTAACATGGGTTACGTGGGCGTCGTCGTGGTGGGTGCGCAGCTCGCGCTGACCGGCAATGCCACGCCCGGCGACATCCAGAGCTTCATTCAGTACGTGCGCAACTTTACGCAGCCCGTGCAGCAGCTGGGCAACGTGAGCAACACGATGCAGTCGATGGCAGCCGCCACCGAACGCGTCTTTGAGTTCCTAGCCGCGCCCGAGGAGGAGCAGAAGGCCGACGCGCAGATTCCCGAAAAGCGCCCCGGTCACGTGGAGTTTGACCATGTCAAGTTTGGCTACACGCCCGACAAGACCATCATCCACGACTTTAGCTGCGAGGCCAAGCCCGGCCAGACCATCGCCATCGTCGGCCCCACCGGTGCCGGCAAGACCACGCTCATTAAGCTGCTGCAGCGCTTTTACGACGTGGACGGCGGTTCGCTGCGTGTCGAGGGCATCGACGTGCGCGATTGGGACCGTGCGGCACTTCGCGGCGAGTTTGCCATGGTGCTGCAGGACACCTGGCTGTTTAACGGCACCATCCGCGAGAACATCCGCTACGGACGCCCCGATGCAAGCGATGCCGAGGTCGAGGCCGCTGCACGCGCCGCACGCTGCGATCACTTTATCCATACGCTCGCCGGCGGCTACGACTTTATGATCAACGAGGAGGGCACCAACCTGTCGCAGGGCCAGCGCCAGCTCGTGACCATCGCCCGTGCCATTTTGGCCGACCGCCCGGCGCTGATTCTGGACGAGGCGACCTCCAACGTCGATACCCGCACCGAGGAGCTCATCCAGCGCGCCATGGATGCGCTGATGCAGGGCCGCACGAGCTTTGTCATCGCACACCGCCTGTCCACGATCCGCAACGCCGACGCGATCTTGGTAATCCGCGACGGCGACATCGTCGAGAAGGGCACGCACGACGAGCTGCTCGCCCAGGGCGGCTTCTACGCCGACCTGTACAACTCGCAGTTCGACGAGGCGGCGTAGATACGGCCGCAGAGAAATGATGACGCCCGAGAACGGGGGCGCAGGACAACCTGCGCCCCCGTTTTGTGTCCTTCGAGCCTCGAAACGCTTTTCCTGAGACCTCATTGACGGCGCTTTCCAGACCCCGTGGGCAAAAAAGGGCAAATATGAGTACTGTTACCTTTTTAGTAACAGCCAAAACCGCCTCAAACGACCTCTTTGCGGCCTCTATACGCCTTCAAATTAATCAAAACGCCCGTTAGCAGGCTTCTGCGTGCCAACGTTAATGAACATATTTATTACTTTGTCTATTATCTCGCTAGACGGATATGTTAGTAGGTTAGCAACAGTACTCATATTTGGCATTTTTTGCCCACGGGGTGTTTCCTGGGGAACCGACAACAGCCTTAGGGTTCCGCGTGGCGCCACTCCCTCCCGACATCCTCCGACGTTTGCCCAGATAAAACCCGCCAAAATAAACCTGTCCCTTTTTGGCAGGTTTCGGGGTGACAAGGGCTTGCACTTTAGCGTGCGACAGCGGATAATGCCGAACACTCAACAGTACGCTTATTGCTCTTTCTATAGATTGAGGAGGCCCCTATGGCCATGGAATTCAAACGCAAGTTGCCGATCCCCATGGAGATCCGCGAGGAAATGCCGCTTTCTGCCGAGCTTACCGCCAAAAAGCAGGCATTTGACGCCGAGGTCGCCAAAGTCTTTACCGGCGAGGACGCACGCAAGGTGCTCATCATCGGCCCGTGCTCTGCCGACCGCGAGGATTCGGTGCTTGAGTACATGAACCGACTGGCCAAGACCGCCGAGGAGGTCAAGGACAAGCTCATCATCATTCCGCGCGTCTACACCAATAAGCCGCGTACCAAGGGCACCGGTTACAAGGGTCTTCTACACAACCCCAACCCCGAGGCTCCCGACGACCTGCTCGAGGGCGTCAAGGCCATCCGCCATATGCACCTGCGCGTTATTGAGGAAACGGGCTTCTTCACCGCCGACGAGATGCTCTATCCGTCCAACTACCAATACCTCGTTGATCTGCTGAGCTATGTTGCCGTGGGCGCACGCTCAGTCGAGAACCAGGAGCATCGCCTGGTGTCGAGCGGCATTTCGGTACCCGTCGGCATGAAGAATCCCACCGCCGGCTCTACCACCGTTATGCTCAACTCCATTTACGCCGCGCAGGCGCACCAGAGCTTCATCTTCCGCAACTGGGAGGTCGAGTGCGACGGCAATCCGCTCGCGCACGCCGTCATGCGTGGCTACATCGGTCTCGATGGGCGCACCTACCCCAACTACCACTACGAGCACCTCGAGCGCCTGGCCGAGCGCTATACCGAACACGCCGGCTATGCCAATCCGGCAGCGGTCATCGACTGCAACCACGACAACTCGGGTAAGCGTCCGCTGGAGCAGTATCGCATTTGCAAGGAGGTGCTCGACAGCTGCCGCCGCAACGAGTCCATCTCCAAGCTGGTCAAGGGCTTTATGATCGAGTCCTACCTGGAGGACGGCAACCAGCCGGTCGACGGCGGCGTCTTTGGCAAGTCGATCACCGACCCGTGCCTGGGCTGGGAAAAGACCGACTACCTCATCCACGAGATCGCGGAGCGGGTGTAGGTTACGGCGTTTTACCAAACGCCGTAACCGGCCGACGCTGCAAACCCGCCAGAGCGGCAATCTGCCTTTCAGCTTCGACGGCATGACCAAAAGGTCAATGCCGCCTCGCTTCAAGGCACCTTACTCGCTCTGGCGGGTTTTCGCTGACGTTTTTCTACCAGCGTCGTTGCCAAAGCTGGCACTTGGGGACGCTCCTTTTGGGGTAGTCGTTGGGGACATTCTTAAACGACTACCCAGAATGAGAGTGGATAATCTCCCGTTTTTGTGGCCTGCTTTTCGAGCGAAAGTGGGAGATTATCCACTCTCATTGAGCAAGTGTCCGAAAATCCACCCTCATTCCTTCTTAGGGCCCTCCGTCCCCGAGGGATCGAGGGTCGTCTGCCGAATGGTCGATACGGCAATCCTGCGTCCATGTCACACTCAGAGATGGCCTGACCCAACCTGGAAGGAGCCTCCATGAGCCTTGACAACGTAACTCTGCGCGCCGCCACGCTCGATGACTTGACCGGCATCGCCGCCATTTACAACCAGCTGTGGTGCAACACACTACGCAACCGCGGCGACGTCGAAGCCGCCGATTTCTGCGCGCGCTTTAACATCGCTATGCAGCTGCAACGCTCCCCCATCGCACTCGTCGCCGAGGCCGAGGGCCGCACTATCGCCGCCTGCTGTATCGGCATCTTCGAGGACGGCAAGCCGCGCACCAATCCCACGTGGGAGCCCTGCTACGACGAGATGCTCGCCCAGGCAACCGAGATGGCAAAGACCGCCGATGCCAAGCTCGAGGGCTCGCTCTTTGGCGACAGTCGTGAAAAGGCCACGGCCGACCGCTTTGCCGCCACGGGCAACGAGTATGCCCAGGGCCAGCTCAACCTGATCATCATCGTGCCCGAGTGGCAGGGCAAGGGACTCGGCCGCACACTCATCGACCTTTCGCGCGCCGAGCTCGCCAAGGCAGGCTGCACCAAGTTCTTCCTGATGAGCGACTGCAACTCCGATTGGCAGTTCTACGAGCACCTCAACATGAAGCGCATCCTGGAGGATCACAGCCAAGACACCGGCGACGGCTTTATCGTCTACATGTACGGAGGCGACACGCAGGATTAGCCTGTGTGCCGCCTCACGGGCTTTCTCCAAGACAGTCAGCAATCAGCCAAGAGAGCTAACAGGGTGCGCTCTCCTCGACAGTAGGGACATTCATCCTGCGAAGCGTGATATAGATGACCGCGCGGACACTCAACCGTCTCAGACAGATACAGGGCGAGCAGGCGCGCCCATGTGCGCGCATCAAGGCGCTCATGCGCTTTGCCAAAGAGCGACCGGCGGAAAGCCTCGCCCATAAGGTTGCCAAAGTCATTGATCGCAAGAGCGTAACTAGGGACAACATATCCGATCAGCGTCCCCACAAAGGAGCTGCGCCCATTGCACACGCAGCTATTGAGCGGAAGAGCCGGAATATCGTCGTCTAGGTCAAAAATTCTAGGTCCAGCTCGCCAGAACTGTACGGATGAATTCCGCGATTGAGCATCTTGAAGATATGGACCGCGAGTCCAAAGTCGTCCGTCTGAGGTGTAAACACCGGGGCATTCGTGGACGCCGCCAAGCTCTCGAAATCGCTGATGCCGGCTATCTCCATGAGCTAAAGCACTCGGAGGCAATATAGCCGGGAGCGGCGCATGCAGTCCTATGTGTCACATCCGAAAGCGTAAAGCTATACGAGCGCCTTGATCGTATCCATGCCCGCACGCGCCGAAACCTCGCAGCCCTTCTGCCCGTTGAGCACGCACTCGAGTAGCGCATCGTATGCGCGCTGGGCTTCGGGGGCCAGGTGCGCCCTGTTAAACATGCCCTCGGGTCGCACGTTTCCCTTCGAGTCGATCATACAAGCCCCCAATCTGTTTGGTTTCCCCAGATTGTGAGCCCGCACACCCAAGCCGCACGGCCCGCCGTTCAGCTGAAACCACCTGCCAAAAAGGGACAGGTTTATTTTGGTAGGTTTTATCTGGGCAAACGCCCAATCCGCCACACAAAAAGCCCGCCGGCCATTTGAAGCCGGCGGACTTTCATTTACGGATAATCAAACCCTGTTTACCAAGGAGCTACTACTTGTGGCGCGCCTTGGGCTGCTGCTGGGTGATGCAGTGGATGTTGCCGCCGCCGTAGATAACCTCGCGAGTCATGATACCGATGACTTCACGGTCCGGATAAGCAGCCTGGATATCCTTGAGCGCCTGGGCGTCGTTGGGGTCACCGAACTGCGGCACAAGCACCGCTCCGTTGATGGGCAGGAAATTGAGATAGCTCGGCTCGAAGGCGTCCTCGGGGGTACGCGGCAGCACGCCCTCGACGGGATCAATCGTGCTGGCCTCCTCTTCGGTCATATATACCGAAGTCGCAGGCATGATCACCTTGTGGATCTTGAGCTTGCGACCCTTGGCATCCGTGGACTCGGAGAGCGTCTTGTACGCCTCCTGGCACTCCTTGTAGAACTTATGGTTGGGATCATCGGTCCACATGCAGCAGACCTCGCCGGGCGCACTAAAGCATGCGACGTCGTCCACATGACCGTTCGTTTCGTACGGATCGATACCGTCCTTGATCCAGATAACCTTTTCGATACCGAGATACTCAGAGAGCTTCTCCTCAATCTGCTCCTTGGTGTACTGCGGGTTGCGGTCCTCGTTGAGCAGACACATCTCGGTGGTCACGACGGTGCCTTGACCATCACAGTTGAACGAGCCGGCCTCGAGGATGTAGTCCTCGGGACGATAACGGTTAACCTGCTCAAGCTGTGCCACCTGCAGGCCAATGGAAGCATCCTTGTCCCACGGGAAGTACAGACCGTCAATGAAACCGCCGTAAGCATTAAAGTGGAAGTGCGAAAGGGCCACCTCCCCATTGTCATTAACGAGGAACGCCGGGCCGGGGTCGCGAATCCAGCTGTCGTTGTACTCCATGTGGATAACGCGCACGTTCTCAACACCGTCGAAGATCTCGCACACCGCGGGGAAGTCTTCGGTGTTGACGCCTACCGTGATGGGCTGAAAGCGTGCAACGGTCTTAATGATCTCGGTGAAGACCTTCTGCGCCGGCTTGGCGCCGCAGCGCCACACGTCGGAGCGGTGCGGCCACAGAATCCAGGTGCGCTCCTGCTCCTCATACTCGCCGGGCATATAGAACCCGTCCTTCTTAGGCGTGGATTCACTCTCGTAGATGGTCTTCATTTCAAGCTCCTAAATCTCGGTGCTTTTGCTTGACGAGACCATGATGCGGCCGCACCGAGATGTTCTCAATAGTCCCTCGAGCCCCTTTCAGCGACCAACGGTATACCATTCGCTGACCTAAAGTTCTATTCAGGCCGAGAACATGACATACTGGGCTCCACAATGGAAAGGACGCCCTATGCCCCCATGCAATAAACAGCAGACTATTGAGTTGGACAGTACGACCTGGACTGCTCTCAACGAGCTCGCGCTTGCAATCCACGCATCACACGGTGTCGATAAGCTGCAAAAGGAGACCCTCGAGGGAACGACAGGGCTCGTGCCCCATCGGATCGCCATGTTCGACCTGATCGAGGCGGCAGGCAGTGACGCCCCACGCTACGTCCACCCCGCAAGCAGCGGAATGGACGACCGCGCGCTGAGCGACTACTACAACCGCTACGCCGCGATGGACTATACAACATGGAGCTTTGACCTACATAAGGTCGGCGTCTACCGCGACCTCGACCTCGTGGACGTCGAGCGACGCGATGCCACGCCCATCTATCGCAAATGGATGGAACCGCAGGGCGTCTACTTTGGCTGTACGGCCACGCTCGCGCACAACGACAGCCCGCTAGGAAGCATCACCCTGTTTCGCGAACGCACGGCCGGAGACTTCACCGACACCGAGCTCGCAATCCTGCTCGAAATCGCTCGGCACGCGAGCCTCGCGCTCGCCAACCTCTATCCTCGGGGCATTAATCTCACCCAGACCGAAGACACAGACCAGCTGAATGCTTTCATTACAGAACATAATATCCAACCGCGCGAAGCCGAAATCATGCAGCTCATGCTCGGCGGCAAAACGAACAAACAGATGGCAAACGAGCTATTCATAAGCGAGTCAACCGTCAAGAAGCACGTCAACGCCATCTATCGCAAGCTCGGCGTCAGCAACCGTCTGGGCCTTATGACTGCCACGCAAAACATCCCACGATAAAAAAGGGCGCCCTCCATACGGAGAACGCCCTTTGATTTCGGGCTTATAGGACATAATGTGTGTCCCGATAGAACATCCGTTTCCATCCATTAATCCAGCCAGAACGGGTACGGGTCCCTGTGGTGGAGGTCCTCCCACACGGCCCTGTCGCCCCACTCCGGCCCTCCGTCCTCGCGCGACGGCGAGGCGGAGTAGACGCTGAACAGGAAGTCGATGTCCGCGTCGGTCGGCATCGTGGCGAGCTTCTCGCGCGCCGTCCTCGCGTCCCCCGAGTGCGCGTGGCACCACCAGAACACCGCCTTCACGCGCTTGACCGACGTCAGCCCCCGGTGGTTGCGCAGGACGGCCCTCAGCTGCGAGTTCACCCCTCCCTCGATCATGTTGTTGGTCGACGGCAGCGGGCCGGCCTTGGCCAGGGCGGGGTCGAGGTGGGTGAACGGCGTCCCCGCCGACACCAGCGACGACAGCGACGAGCGCGCCCGCCTCAGCCTCTCGTGGGTGTAGACCCTCCTGCCGTCCACCACGGTCCTGTCCTCCAGGAAGTCGGCCCAGAACCCGCACCAGTCGAGGTAGCGCTCGACCCAGATCTCGGCCTGGTGCAGCGCCTCGATGCCCATGAGGTCGCGCGCGATGAGGTAGAGCTCGCGCCCCGCCTGGAGCTTCGGCCGCGTCGTCGTGTAGCGCTTGACCTGCGAGAAGGCGTGGAAGGTGCACCTCTGGACCCTGGTGCGCGGCCAGGTCTCGCGCACGGCCCTGGCGAACCCGCTCCCGCCGTCGGTGACGACCACGTCGGGCGCCGGGATCGGCGCCATGAGGGCCGACCACGCCCTCGAGTTCTCCGACCTGGCCATGTACCAGGAGACCACCCTCTCGCCGCTGCAGCATATGAGCACGACGAGGTCGCGCGCGACCCAGATCCCGTCGACGTAGAGCACGCGGTGCAGCTCGCCGTCGGGGACGGGCATGGGCCAGACCTCCCAGAACTCGGCCGTCCTGCGCCTGAAGGAACGCCCGCCGCCCGGCATCGCCGCCTGGGAGTCCTTGGAGAGGAGCCACCCGAGGAACTCGTCCAGCCTCGTCGCCGTGTCGTCGTACCTCACCGTCGTCGACGCGCCGCAGGACGTGCACCTCCACCGCTGGGACCCCGACGAGGTCCTGCCGTTGCGCTTGGTCCGACCGCCGCAGTAGGGGCAATAAACGGCCTTCATGGGCACCTCTTCCGAAAGGGTATTTAACGGTTCCGGAAAAGGTTATCTACCTGCGGGAACGATAGGCAACCGGACACACATTCTGTCCGAGCGGTTAAAAGCGGGCACGGAATTTAAGCGGCTGAAAAAGGGGCATCGACCTGCGCCGATGCCCCCAACGTGGACACACATTATGTCCTATAAGCCTGATTTCGCCATTTGAATTAGTGTCGGCTCTGGCTCAAAGAGTAGACAGATTTATTTTGGCAGGGTTTATCTGGGCAAATGTCAGCCGCCACGAGGGAGCTGCCTTCCCTCACGGCGGTCTTCCAGCAGAAAAACCAAGTGAGTAAGCTTTTTGCAGGAGGCCAAGCACGCCCCAAAACGCCACAGCTCTGACCTGCGGTTTTATTGAGCATTTGCCGCGGTGTGCGCGGCATATCCAAATAAGTCTACTCACTTGCATCTAAGACGCACCAGATAGGCAAAAACCGCCGCAAAAAGGGGCCGGTTCCCTTCGCGGCTGTTGTTAATACGCCGAGCTTGTTATCGTAAAAGCCAATCACGCGCCGAAACCACACTACAGTCTTTCGACTCATACGTTGAGTCCACGCGGGCTACAACATAGCGCGCATCTTTTGCAATGTCGATCTCATCGCATACAGTCTGTAGATGGCGGGCGTACTTATCGTGATACGTTCTGGATGATTTTATTTCGATAGCCTTGGGGCTCCCTGAGTTTGTACAGTCGAGCAAATCGATTTCACGCTTGCTGTCGTCCCTATAGAAATACAGCTCGGGATTCTCGCCCACGTTGAGATGGCTCTTCGCCGTTTCGGAAACGATGAGGTTTTCGAAAACGGCCCCCAGATAAGGGCTCTCCAATAGTTGCCCCAGTGATCCAATTTTGAGCAAGTAGCAGAGCAGCCCCGTGTCGTAAAAATAGAGCTTGGGCGTTTTAGTTAGACGCTTCTTGGCATTTGCATAATAGGGCTGCAGCGAAAACGTCAGGTAGCTCTGCTCCAGGATGGACAACCAGCTTTTAATGGTCGATACGCTCACGCCCGTATCTCGAGAAAGCGAGGATATATTGATGAGGGCACCGACGCTCTGAGCAATTATGGACAGAAACTTATGAAACTCCGCCTTATTGCGCACATCAAGCAAGCCCACAACATCGCGCTCAACATAGGTATCGATATAGCTGGGAAAATAAACCGAGGACGGCATTCCGGCGGAACGCAGGCGAGGGTATCCCCCTTCGAGCGCGAACAAATCCACTTCCAGCTGCCCCTGCTGGCCCCTCTCCGCTTCTCGAAACGATAATGGCAGCAATTTCAAGATCCCGACTCGCCCGGCAAGAGACTGCCCGATGCTTTTCATCATCAAAAAGTTTTGCGAGCCTGTAAGGATGTATTGACCGGCGTCTCCCCGCTCATCCGAAACAACCTGGATCATTGAAAACAAATCCGGGGCGTATTGTGCCTCATCGATGATGAGTCCGCCCTTTCGGTTGCGGATAAAACTCACCGGATCCTCCAAGGCCGCGCGCCTCGTTTGAGGGTCCTCAAGCGTGACGTAGGAATAGTCGGGAAAGGTATGCCGAACCAGCGTAGACTTACCGCTCTGCCTAGGCCCTGTCAACGACACAACAGGAAACCAGCCTGCCATGCGAATGAGCAACTCATGCAAATCCCTGTTAATGAACTCAGCCATATCAACGCCCCTTATTGCGCTGTTACCATAATCGGATAGTTTCATTCGCCATAATCTTATATTAGCGTTTACCACAATCTTATAGTAGCCTAGTTCAAAAGCATTATTTATAGAGCCGAAATCTCAGACCCTAAATAACAAAAGCCACCACAATGGGGGCTGTCCCCATTGTGGTGGCTTGCAGGCGAGTTAACTTGTTCGACTATCGTACGCCAGCCATGTCCGAGCCTAGAGCGTGGCAAGGCGCTTGGACTCGTGCGCGGCGAGCGCAATGGAGATGATGCCGGTAATGGCGTCGGCCACCACCAGGGCGATCCACACGCCCTCAACACCCATCATGTTGCCGAGGAGGTACATAAGCGGCACTGAGCAGATCACATAGCGAAGCAGGCCGGTAAACGTGGCGACACCAACCTTCTCGACCGCCTGGAAATATATCGACATGGTCATGGCAAGATAGCCCAGGGCAACAGCCAGGATGACGGTACGCGTGGCGTTGGCGGCAACCTCAACGAGCGCAGGATCGCTGCCGGCAAAGAAGGCGCACACCGGAGTGGCGGCAAGCCAGAGCGCGACGGTGACCAGCGCCAGCGTCACAACCTGGTACTTAAGCGTGCAAGAGAGCGTCTCCTTAAGGCGCGCCCAAGCCTTTGCGCCGGCGTTGAAGGCAGCGATGGGCTGCAGGCCATAGGAGAAGCACTGGGCAACCATCATGGTGATGTAGAGGATGTAGCCGTTGATCACGCCAAAGGCTGCGATGTAGAGCGAGCCCATGTCGCCGCCGAGCGAGCCCAAAAGCGAGTTGGCAACGGTGTTAAAGATAAAGGTCGCGCCCTGGACCAGGAAGAACGGGAAGCCGATCTTGAGGATCTGGCCGCAGACGGCGAGGTCGAGCTTAAGGTCGGCCAGGCTAATCTGGAGCTGGGACTTTTTGCCCCCGATGAACCAGAAGATACCGATGGCCCAGATACCGATGGAAAGCCCGTAGTACACGCCGGCGCCCATAACGCCAAACTTGAGCACAAACGTAGAAAGCGCGAGCCAGCAGATGGCAACGATGGCCGAAACGGTCATGAGGTTGGCCTGGACCTGAACCTTCTCGTCCACACGCATCACAGCGGTGACCATCTGGCCAATGACCGTGAGCGGCAGCAGCACGGCGAAGGTGCGCACGCCGGCAACGGTATCGGCCATGATGTCGGGCGTGGCGCCAAAGAATGCGCAGATGGGCTCGGTAAACACGGCCATCACCACAGCAAGCAGCACACTCACAATCGTGGTGAGCCAAAAGCCCTGGCTAAAAGCCTTGCTTGCGCCCTTAATGTCGCCGGCACCCAAAAGGTTGCCCACCACGGCGGGCACGCCGGTGCCAAACAGGTTGCCAAAGGCCAGGTTGATGTACTCGACCGACATGATGATCGAGACGCAGGCCAGGCCGTGGGCACCCAGGCCCCAACCCATCACGAGGCCCTCGAGGACCACCATGATGATCTGGGCGAGCATGCCCTGGCCGGTGACGATGGTGTACTTACGCACCAGACCGGGAATCGGTTGGGAGGCGAGCTCGCGCTCCTCCTCCACGGCAGCGGTTACTTCTTCTGCCATTGTTCTCCCCTTTCCTTGAGAGAGTAGTGCTGAATGGATGTCAGGCGGCTGACAACTGGCGCCAAGCCGCCCAGCCAAACGATGGCGCTAGGCCTCAAAGACCACCTTGCCGGCGATCATCGTAAGGGCCGCGGTAGCCTCGAGCACCTCTGCCGGCTCGCAGGTAAAGAGATTGCGGTCGAGTACGCAAATGTCGGCTTGCTTGCCGCAGGCGAGTGTGCCGATGCGGTCCTCAGCATGCATAGCGTAGGCGCTGCCGTAGGTGTATGCGCGCAGGGCCTCGGCCATAGTGATTCGCTCCTCGGGGAACCAACCCTCAGGATTAGATCCATCCTCGAGCATGCGGTAGACCGCTCCATAGACTTCCTCCATAGGCTCAAGCCCCACGACCGGGAAGTCGGAGCCCAGATGCACGCAGGCACCGCTCGCGAGCAGGCTATGAATTGGCCACGAGAGCGCCGCGCGCTCGGGACCAACGGCGTCGTCCTTTGCCAAGTCTGCCATATCAAGCAGCATATGCCACGGCTGCATGGCCGGACAGACGCCGAGCTCCGCATAGCGCGGCAAATCCTCAGGTTGAACAGTCTCGTTGTGCTCCATGGAGTGACGACAGCCCATAAGACCGTAACGCTTCTCGCCCTCCTCGAAGCAGTCCAGGATAAAGCGTACGGAACGATCGCCTATGGCATGGATGCGCGTGTCGACACCCCACTCAAGCGCTTTAAGGATGGCTTTGCGCACACGCTCAGGTTCCTCAGCCGGCTCGCCACAGGTCTCGGGAGCATTAGCATAGGGCTCGAGCATCCAAGCAGTATGATCGGAACACACACCGTCAATGAACTGCTTAAAGCCATGCCACTCGACTTGCGTGCCCGGGAAGTCGTATTTCGCCCGAATCTCCTCGAGCGTCATGGCCTCGTTCTCAAAAAGGTCTGTGTACATGAACACGCGCAACGGAAGTTCGCCCTTGCGGTTAAGCTCCGCGAGGAATTTATAGGGGTTATCCATGCTCACAAAAGTGGGGTTTACCATGCCGACTGTCGTAATACCGAGAGCGTTGGCACGATGCGCGGTCTTGGCAAAGGAAGCACTAGCCACCTCGGGGGCAGGATTGTATACCTCATCCAAGAAAAGGGATCCCGCGTTGTTCGAGAAGACCCCAGTGGGGTTGCCAGCTTCATCCCTAAGAATCTTGCCGCCTGATGGGTCTGGCGTTTCAGCAGTAATGCCGATTTTCTCGATTGCGCAGGTGTTGGCACTAAACGTGTGCACGTCAACCTGCTGCAAAAAGACCGGACGGTCCGAAATGTACTCATCGATCATTGCCGCCGTAGGCATCTCGGGCACGTCCCACTGGAACTGGATAACCTGATAGCCCACGATCCACTCGTTGTTCGGGTGGTCTTCGGCAAACGCCTGCACGCGTTCCATACACTGCTCAAAGCTTGTGCAATCGATGAGATTGACGGCGAAATCGGGATCGGACACAAAGGCGCCCTGGGCATAGTGAGTGTGTGAGTCGATGATGCCAGGCATGACGAGCTTATCGCCATAGTCGCGCACCTCGGTATCGGGCCCGATAAAAGCGTCGAGGTACTTATCCTCGCCGCACGCAACAATCCTGTCACCTGCGACGGCAACGCCGCCCTTGAACGGGGCCAGCCCGTCACCAGTGAACACAGCATTACTTTTGATGACTAAATCCGCTTTGTCCATATGAGCCTCCTCAGACGTTACAGGACAATGGATGAGCGCCACGATACGACGCGCCCAATCGGTGAGGGAGCATTTGTCGCTCCCTACATGACACGTGCCTACGAGCGGTCGGGCGTCTGTCCAGCGCCCTATGCCCCGTGTCAACACCCATTGACGCACCTCCTGCACAAGCTGCCAAGATGGAAGCGAGCGAACGGACGGCTTAAGAAGGTTTACACGTCTGAGCAGGTATTTTATTGTCAAAGTTTATTGTCGCTTCATTACGCCAAGTGGTCTGCGATACGCCGTCAGCCGAACCACTCCAGCCTTACGAGCGCCAGAATGTCTCAATCAAGTCGTCACGCGCCTTGACTTCGCTCTTTACATAGATGCGATGCAGGTGAGCCTTGACGGTACCCGGACTAATCACAAGTTCGTTAGCAATATTTTGGACATCGAGTCCACGCAATACGAGTGTAAGCACTTCCTGTTCACGCTTTGAAAGCCCATGCTCGTCCGAGAAAATCACAACACGCGAGACAAGGTCCTCCCGTGCATCACGGCGCTCTGTCGCTACCTCTTCATCGGCACGAGGGTGACGCGAGAACACACGTAAGATATGGCTGAACTGTTTAAATAGCTGAACGGCTGCAGCCACAAACAATAAATTCTCTGAGATATTCCGCTCGCCCAGATACCATAAAAAGGCGCTCACCATCACGTTGTCAACGTCAGGCGTGCAGAATAGGATCATATAGGTATCTTCGATAACCACCATCACGGTAAGCACGCAGGCTATGCAAAAGAACATCCGAGAGCGCTCAAGATCGAGCCGCTCAGCCCTATTCTCCGTCTTGCGATAGCAGGCGTAAGCATATACCAAGCAGAATGCCATTCCCAAATCGCGCGAAAGCCAAAAAAGATATTGCTGAACCTGGCCCGCAAAGCCAGTACGAGGCACCAGAGCAAGCTGAAGCACGGCGATCGGTACGACATATGCGGCAACGCGCTTAACGGTCACCTCATCGTGTAAGCGAAACGTTACCCAAAGCCATACGCACGCAAGAATCGCCACGCCCAGCGCGCAGCGCAGTAACGGATGTTGAAGCGGCTCATTAAACGTCACCACATAGTCATATTTGAGCCGGTTGTACTCATCAAAGAAGATCACCGACATATCGAAGATATAGAGAAGGAAGCCCGCGGCCGCCACCAAACAATCGCGTCGACGAGTCATGAGCCATATTACGAGCGCAGTTGATGCCGTCACCAATCCAACGCCCATGACAAGAATCGTGTAGATAAAGAATGCGAAGCTCATACTACCCTCATTCCGCGCACAACCAGCTTGATTCCGCATTACGGTTATGGTAGAAACATCGAACGAATACCAAGATCGAAAGGAGAGGCCATGGCACCGATTGCACCGCTCAAGATTATTGTCGCGCCTGCCGCCAAGGCCATCGCCAAGATCGGTTCGACCATGACCTACGATGACGTTCCTTGCATCGTTGATGAACGCAACGACAGCTGCCCCTACCTGGGCCATGTCCCCTACTTTGCGCCTAAACTCTCCTCTGATATCGAGCAGCACAACCGCTAGCATAACCTTCACGATTGCCGCAGTAATCCTCGCAGCAATTTGTTAACTCGGAAGCAACTCCGGTTTTGAGTCCCACACTGCCGAACCGAACCCCCTCACGATTTGCGTTTTCCACACACGCCAACGCCGGGATTATCGACACTGCGGCCGCGGCGCGATATGAGGCGCGAAACCTCGCCCAGCAACACGGCGATCACCACACCCATGAGAATGGGCAACTTTGCCATTTCGGCGGGCGAGCCGTTGAGCGGCACAATCGTAGCGACAATCGAAAGCACAAGCTCCACCACGGGAATCGCAAGTGCCACCGCAAGCACCTTGCCCTCGAAAGGCGCGCGGAATACGCGCGGGCGATCGTCATATTTGCGCAGGCGCCAAAACGCTGGGAACATCGGGATATAACTCATGAGCAGAAAGACGACGTTCATCGAAAAGAAGACCCAAAATACGTCGGAGCCCTCGCCCAGCGGAATCTGAAGCAGTAGTACCAGGCTGGCAAAACAACCGTTAATGATTGCCGAGCCATTGGGCATGCCGGTCTTCTTGGACACCAGCGCAAAGGGGCGCGGCATGTTGCCATGGCGCGCGGCATAGCTCGCCACGTTGTTGACGCCAAAGCTCCAGCAGATCATGTTGGCGAACAGCGTCACCAAAAAGGCCACGCCCACGACCATCGTCAGCGGGTGAGCGCGCCCCACCATGGCGGCGACCGCGTCCACAATGCCCGAATCGAGTGAAAGCTGCTCGGTGGGAACCGCGGCTCCAATGCCGATACCGCAAATAATGTAGATCGCCGCAATGGCCACGCCACCGGCAATAACCGCCTTGGGGATATCGCGCGACGGGTTTTTCATCGTGCTGGCAAAGGTCGCGACCACTTCGAAGCCCATAAAGTTGAATAGGATGATCGAAAGATACGTCAGTGAGTTAGTGTCTCCCAGATCGGGGACAAAGCTCTTAAACGACATATCGTTGGAAAAGCCGTTATTGCAGGCAAACCAGATGCCGACGATTCCCACCACGGCGGTAATGAGCACCTTGATGACGGCGCCGCCGTCCATGACCCAATCGGCCTCGGCCACCGGGTGCATCGCCATGACCGTGACGCCCCACACAAAGGCAAGCTCGATGGCAATTCGGACCCCAAGCGAAAATTCGATGCCCCATACCGCATTGATGACACTGGGAAACATGCAAGCGATGCTTGCCACCCACAGCGGAAAGTTGACCCAATAGCACCAGGAGCAACGGGCGCCCCAACGGTCGCCCAAGCCCAGGCGAACCCAATCGTACAGGCCGCCCTCGGAATCGAACGCCGTACCAAGCTCGGCCACCACCAGGCCATAGGGAAGCAAAAACGTAATGATGAGGAAGATCCACCAGAAGAACTGCACGTTACCCATGGCAGACGCCGGAGCAGCCGCCTCGATGGTAAAGACAACGCAGATAACCGAGAGGATGACCTCGAACAGGGAGAACTTTTTACCTACCATGGCACGCTCCCCCTACAGCAAAAAGGATGGCATCTGTACCGAAGGCGCAGCCCAAGGTAGGGTTGCAGGCCGCGTCACCGGTGCAGGTGCCATCCCAAAGAGAAGAGAGGATACAATTGTTGGACCAACGCTCGCGGAACAGGCGCGTGTAGATAACGATACGCTGGTACATAGATACTCCGATCAAAACGGTCGCGCTCGCAACCGGAAACTATCAGCAATTGAATACGCGTCTGACCTGGGAAATTCAAGCGAACAATTGGCCTAACCCGCAATAAATCCCAGATCAGACGCGTATTCAATCAAAGAAAAAGGGCACTCCGATGTGGAGGCAACGGAGTGCCTAAAGAAAAGCCAGCCGATCAATCAGGTAGCCCTGTTCGCTTGACCGGCTGGGTTTTCGAGGTGCCCCAGGTCGCCGCGAAAGAGGAGCGAAGCGTACTTTGGTACGCGAGCGACGGCTTGAGCGGCGAGATGGGGTGCCTCGGAAAGCCAGACGTTTACTCGGCGTGCTCGGGTGCGCCAGATTGGCGCGAACGAGGAGCGTAGCGTACTGACGCTACGTAAGCGACGAGTGAACGCCAAGGTGGCGTGCCTGAGTTACGCCGACGGCTCCTGCTGCGTAATGCAGTGGATGTTGCCGCCACCGAAGACGACCTGCTCGGACTGAACGCCAACGCACTTGTAGACGCCCTCGCCCCAGACCTCGTCATAGATCTTCTGGAGCGTGTCGACGGCCAGCTGGTCGTTCTCGTCGCCGTACTGCGGGACGATAACACCGTGGTTGGTGACCAGGTAGTTCATGTAGGAAGCGATCAGCGGCTCGTCGGGAACGCGCGGCTCGGCGTTCTCGTCGGCGTCAATGGTGTCGCAGGAAGCCTGGTCCATGAACAGCGGGTTCACGGGCATGCAGAGCTTGTAGACCTTCAGCTTGCGGCCCTTGGCGTCAACGGCGTTGGAGAGGGTCTCGTAGGCGGCATGGCACTGCTCGTAGAACGGGTACTCGGGGTCGTCGGTCCAGATGCAGGCCATGACGCCCGGGGCGATGAACGTGGCGACGTCGTCGATGTGGCCGTTGGTCTCCTCGGGGTCGATGCCCTCCTTGACCCAGATGACCTTCTCGACGCCCAGGTAATCCTTGAGGTGCTCGTTCATGTACTCGCGAAGCTCCTCGCTCCAGGGCTCGAACTTCTTGTGGTACTTGGGCCAGATGGACTCGGGATCCTCTTCCTCCTCGAGCACCGCAGAGCAGGTGCGGCCGGGGGACAGGAGGCACTGGTCGGTCACGACAAGGGTACCCTCGCCGTCGACGGTGATGGAGCCGCCCTCGAGGATCATGTCGTCGGGACGATAGCGGCGGCAGCCGGAGAGCTCAGCCATCTTGAGGGCGATCTGCTCGTCCTTGTCCCACGGGAAGTACAGGCCGTCGACGAGGCCGCCGTAGGCGTTGAAGTGCCAGTGGTTGGCGCGCTTCTCGCCCTTGCCGTTGATGACGTAGGTGGCGGCGGTGTCGCGGAACCAGGCGTCGTCGGTGGTCATCTCGATGACGGTGACGTTCTCGTCGTTCTCGAAGACGGCCTTGCAGTTGGCGTAGTCGACCTGGTTGGCGCACATATAGACCGGGGTGAACTCGGAGATGGCGCGGGCGATGGCGGCATACTGCTTCTGGGCAGGCTTGGCGCCGTGGGCCCAGGTGTCGGTGCGGTGGGGCCAGCCCATCCACACGCGATCCTGCGGGGCGAACTCGGCGGGCATGAAGAAGCCGTCGGCCCTAGGGGTGGACTCGGACTCGGTGATCGTACGCATAAGATTTCCTCCAAATCGAACGATCGTTTGCCACGGGCGGGTTACCCGCAGCCTAAAACCAAGAGATGGTAGGCGCCCGTTCCCCGGCAAAGGTCGGGGCGCCCGGCGCCGGTTTTCACGAAGTCGCACCGGCAAGCGACGACGTAACCCGGTGCGCGGAGACAAAACGCACGAAGGATACGGAAGAGAGATTGGGGTAGGCGGTGGTTACCGGAGCAATAGCTCACACCCACCCCAGGGAATGGTTAGCAAACCTGTCGCTTGGGCACGCCTCCGAAGAGGCCGGAGTGCCCGGAGTCGGGAGCGACAAGCCCGACGAAGCGCACGTTGGTACGCGAGGAGGATCGGAGCCCCAGAACCGGGTGCTCTAGTTCTCCTCGGCCTCGGCGGCCTCCTCAGCGAGACGCTGGGCTGCGAGCTCAGGGGTCAGACCCTTGTACTCTTCCTTGCGGCCCTTGGCGCTGACGACGCGGACGACCTCGCCGATGAGCACGAGCACGATGAAGATGACGATCATCGGGACCTTGTCGCCAATTTCAGCGGCGGAGAACGGTACCAGCGTTGCAACGATGGCAAGAACCAGCTCGATGCAGGGGATGGCGAGCATAACCTTCATCATGGCGCCCTTAAACGGGAACGTGAAGATGCGCTCACGGTTCGGGTCGTTCTTACGAAGGTTGAGGAATGCCGGGAACATCGGGATGTAGGTGAGCAGCAGGAAGACGACGGAGGTGCCGAAGAGCATCCAGAAGACACCGTTGGAGATGGCGTCGATGGGAACGAGCTGCAGGCACAGCACCAGGGAGGCAACGACAGCGTTGACCAGGTTGGCGCCGTTGGGCATGTCGTCCTCGGAGATCATCGAGGCGAAGACCTTGGGCATGTTGCCGTGCTCGGCAGCATAGCGAGCGACGGAGTTGACGCCGAAGGACCAAGCAGCCATGTTGGCGAACAGGGTAATCAGGAAGGCGATGCAGATGACCTTGAAGATCATGGAGTCGCCCACCATGGTCTGGACTGCGACGATCATGCCGTAGTCGGGGTCGATGGAGTCGGCCGGCACAGCGGCGCCGATGCCGAAGCCAGCGAACAGGTAGATGACGGCAATAGCCACGCCACCGACAATGATAGCCTTGGGAATATCGCGAGCGGGATCGGCCATGTCGTCGGTCATGGTGCAGATGACCTCGAAGCCCATGAAGTTAAAGATGATGATGGACAGGTAGCCGAGAGCGTTGGTGTTGGTGAGCTCGGGCAGGAAGGTGGCGGCGGACATGTCGTTCGCAAAACCGTTCTCCATGGCATACCAGATGCCCAGAGCGCCGACGATAACGGCAACGGCGACCTTGATGATAGCGCCACCGTTGAGGACCCACTCGGAGTCGGCCGCCTTGGAGCGACCCATGAGATACACGATCCACACGAAGGCAAGCTCGATGCCCATCTTGGCGATTAGGTTGAACTCGACGCCGAAGACCATGCCCAGGATGTCGGGGAACATGGTTGCCAGCGAGGCGATCCACAGCGGGTAGTTGACCCAGTAGTAGTACGAAATGCGGGCGCCCCACTTGTCGCCCAGGCCATCGCGTACCCAGTCGTAAATGCCGCCCTCGCCGTCATAGGTGGTGCCGAGCTCGGCGACGACCATGCCGTAAGGGAGCAGGAAGGTCAGGATCAGGAAGATCCACCAGAAGAACTGCTGGTTGCCAATGGCAGCAGCAGGAGCGGCGGCCTCGCAAACGAAGACGACGCAGATGATAGTCGAAATGACCGTCAGGAAGGAAAGCTTTTTCTTTCCGTCACTCATGATGAGCTCCTTCGCTCAGTCTTGGACAGACCCGAGGCCCTAAGGTATTAAGGCAATTGCTTGGGCCTCGGTGAGCGGGCGGCAGGAGACGAGCATCCGCCGCCCGCAAACGTGCTTTTAGAAGCCTTGAGGCTTAGAGCTGCTCGAGAGCCTCGAGAGCGGCGTGGAGCTCAGCCTTGGCGGAGTACTCGACACCCTCGTCGTTGAGCGGAGTGCGCTTGCCCAGGGCGGCAAGAAGAGCACGGATGGAGTGCTTGCGGTTCTCGGCCTCGACCCAGCACAGGGAGCGCTCGGGATCGTCCATGACCTCGTCGACGACCTCCTCATTGCGGGTGGCCGGCAGGCAGTGCATGAACTTGGAGTTCGGGCCGGCGAAGTTCATCATGTCCATGGTGACCTGATACTTGGGATAGAACACGTCCATGTAGTTCTCGCCCGAGACCTCCTCGTCGTACAGGCCATACCACACGTCGGTGTAGATGAAGTCGGCGCCCTTGATGCACTCGATGTCGTCGGAGATGACAACCGAGCCGCCGGAGACCTTGCAGTTCTCCTCGGCGATGGCCATCATCTGCTTGCCGAACTCGGCGCGCTCCTCGACGGTGCCAACGTGCAGGCCGCCGTCGGGAATCTGGTGGCCCTTAGGTCCAAACTGGACAAACTTCATGCCGACCTTGGAGGCGATGAACATGAGGGAGACGCAGACCTGGGTGGCGTCGCCGATGAAGGCCAGGGTGCAGTCCTCGATCTTCTTGCCCTCGGGGAGGTTCTCGAGCATGGTCATGAGGTCGCCCATCTCCTGCGTGGGATGGTTGAACTCGGACATGCCGTTGATGACGGGCACAGCGGAGCCCTCGGCGAGGCCGACGACGTCCTTGTGACGGTCAACGCGAGCCATCATGATATCGAGCAGCGAGCCCATAACGCGAGCGGTATCGCCCAGGGACTCGTGACCGCCGAGCTGGATGGTGCCAGGGCCATAGAACTGAGCATGGCCGCCGAGGTCGGTCATAGCAGTCTCGAAGGAAAGACGGGTGCGGGTGGAGACCTGCTGGAAGATCATGCCAAGGCTCTTGTTACGGAGCAGGTGCGGATAATAACCGTCAACCTTGATGGCCTTCTTCATTGCCAGGCCAAGATCCTCGATAGCCAGGATCTGCTCTTTGGTGAAGTCGTTGGTGTCGATGAAATCCTTAGGCAGTGCCATATCGATTTCCTTTCCGCCGGTCTTGCCGACTATTAACTATGAGGCGCTCGAACATCACGCCTCGTGTTGACAAGACCATCATTCACCCGTATGCAATTTTTACCTAGTTTATTCGGGATTAAAGACCGTTCACGGAGTTACACCCTCTCTAATCCAATATAAACCCGCAGGTCAAGAGTTTACAGGGGGTTTACCGTCTGGAACCGCGAACGGTATACGGCTATGCTGTATCTTGGCGTTTAATCCGCAATGGAACGACCGGCGGAGGCATGTATACCCGGGGGATATAGCGGGCTCCATAAGGGATCAAAATGAGACAGGACGGTGACAGATGGACACACTCATGTTCTTCTATACCCAAGCGATACTCGTAATCTGCATTGTGACGGTAGTGCTTTCGCTTGCCGCCTATGCCTCGTCCCGTCGACGCTTCTTTATCTATGGCAGTGGCGTTTTTATTTGCTACGCCATCGAAATGACTGAGATCTTCTTTTTTGAATACACGTTGCAAAACGAGAGTTTTCCGGCCAGCGACTATTACTCATTTACATGCCTGTGTTGCGGACCCTTGTGGCGACCGCTTCACAGGCTTTTATTTGGCTGATTGCCATGGACTTGCTCGATAAGCATTCTAAAAAGCAGTTCGCTATCCCCGTCTTAACGTTTTTGCTGTGCGAGTCGCTGGCTATCGTCGCAGTCCCCTCCGGCCCCATGCGTCAGTGGATCTACTACACGATACGCCAGGCATTCCTTGTCTTTGTGGGACTGTATATCTTATGGACGGCTCATAAGAGTACAAAGGTTGAGCTGAAGGCACGCGTTAACAACCAACGAAAGCACCTGATTATCGGCGCTATTCTGGTCGGTTGCATCGTTGCCGAGGATTTCTACAACATTCTGATTGTCCCCATGAGTCTGGCGCCCTCTTGGCTGCAACTATATCTGTCCGAGCGCAACTTTAGCGAAAACGTCTTTGCCTGCTACTTTGCGATTCTGCTGATCATCTACTCCTACCACGTGCTTTCAATCCGCATGCAGGAGGCGCCCGAGGAAAAGAACGTCAGCGATCTTGATCGACACATAGAAGAGCAGATGCCCTTCTATCGCAACGCCTACAAGCTCTCCAACCGTGAGACCGAAGTTATGCGTCTGGTCGTACTGGGCAAATCGAACCAAGAAATCGCTGACGAGCTATTCCTTGCCGTGGGAACCGTCAAGACCCACATCCACAACATCCTGGTCAAAACCGAACAGCAAAACCGCACGACACTCATCCTCCACTTTTGGAAGCGATAACCTGCCAAAAAGGGACAGGTTTATTTTGGCAGGTTTTATCTGGGCAAACGCCAAAAACCGCCGCGAGGGAGTTACTTTCCCTCGCGGCGGTTTTCTAGCAGTAAAACCAAGTGAGTAGGCTTTTGGCGGGATGCCGAGCACACCTCAAAACGCCACAGCCCTGACCTGCGATTTTATTGAGCACTTGCCGCGATGTGCGCGGCAGATTCAAAAAAGCCTACTCACTTGCATCTGAGATGCTCTAGATACGCAAAATACCGCCGCGAAGGGAGCTGGACTCCCTTCGCGGCGGTTATTCGCTCTGATTTTGCGACGATTTTGCCCGCTTGTTACTCGCTGTAGCGGGTGGCGATGGCGACTCGTACCATGCCGGTGCTCATGAGGTAGGTCACCAGGAAGTATCCGCCATAGGCTGCCAGGAAGATTGCACAGGTGAGGCCCACGGTGCCACCGATGCTCATATTTCCGAATATGCTCACCAGCTCGATGATCACCTTAAGTGCCACAAAGGAGTGCGCCAGGCCCACTGCCAGCGGGAACAGGAAGAATACCGCTTGCTGCGCCATCACCGAATGACGAATCTGGCGGTCCTCACAGCCGATCTGTGCCAGCACACGATAGCTGCGGCTGCCGTCGGCCACGTTGGAGAGTTGCTGGATCGACAGAATCGCCGCGCATGCAACGACCAATACAAAGCCGATGTAGATGGCTAGGTAGCTAATAAGACCGTTCATTTGCGCTGCTTGCGCGTACATCTCGGAGCGTGTGATGAAGGTTCCCCACGACCCCGGCTCCTTGCCGTCAACGAGCAGATTGTCGAGCACAGTGTATTTAATACTCTCGTCTGCCTCGGTCGTATCCATCCCCTGTTTGTAGTTAACGAGCAGGCTACTGGAATACGGCTGCAGATTAAGTTGGGACAACAGCTCGTCGGCAACGACGACGGTACCCGGATTACTGCCCATCGCCGAGTTGGCGATGGCCGCCGTATCTTCGTCCGACTTATCGGTTGCGGGCTTGAGCTCATGCCCGCCCAAGGTAAGGGCATGGCCGCCAGCCATATACTTGGTGTACATGTCGACCAGCTCGCCGCCCATATCACACGTGAGCAGATACTGGTCGTGACCGATATGCACCGGCTCCTCGCCCATCATCTGGCGCAGTTTGTTGTACTGGCTCGCCGACGTCACAAACAGACCCATCGTATCGGCATTGCTACCCCCGAACGCCTTGGGAAGCTTTTCGCCCATGGTCTTGCACATCTCACTTGGGGTCACCGAAGGATTCGAGCCGCCAACCGGGTAACTCAGATACGAATCGATCTGCACATGCTCACCGGCAACATCGGCGATATTGACCTTCTTGCCGGTCTCGTCGTTGTTGTCCGCCGACTTGCCCTTACGATCGCCGTGCCATGCGGAGTACAAATCGACCGTACTATCGGCCAACACCATGCGATCGGCCTCAGACGGATTGACATACTCTTTGTAGTAGTCGAGCGTATCGGGCGTGTAATAGGCATACGTCTGAGACACGTCAACAGGGTTATAGCGCTCCAGGTTTTCGTTCATCACGTTGGCAATCGACATACCGCACGCCACCGAGGTGATGGCCAAAAACAGGAGCATCGCGATGACGCCCATCGAAAAGCACACCGTGTTGACCTTGGCCGCAAGCTGGCGCACGGTAAACATGTTGAGGCCGCGCCAATACACGCCGCGCAGGCTCTGCAGCAGCTTGATGAGCATGCCCGAGAGTCCCCAGAACAGGGCAAAGGTGCCCACGGTAACCATAGCGGTCGTAATACCAAACTGGTTCATGGCCTCTTGCAGCTTGCTGTCCGTCGCGGTTAGCGGGAACCCATCACGTAGCAGACGGTAATAGGCCACGCCCACAAGCACCACGCCCACGGCAAAGATGGCAATCGCGATCCAGGGGTTGCGTGTCTTGATGCTCTCGTTGCGACGCTCGGCACCCATAAGCTCGATGAGTTTGGTACGACGCACGGCGCGAAGGTTCAGCAGTAGCGTGAGCACAAACATTACGAGCATGCAGGCAAGGGTCAGATTGAACGCATGCACCGAGAAAAAGAAGTGGAAATTGGCAATCTGCGTCTTAAAGAGCGAGGCCGTAAAGAACGTCATGAGCTGGGAGAGTCCCACACCCAGCACAATGCCGGCGACAAAGGCCACGACCGATACTATCACGGTCTCGAGCGCCATGATCGTGGCGACGCGCCCGCGCCCCATGCCGAGCACCTGGTACAGGCCAAACTCCTTCTTGCGGCGTTTCATGATGAAGTTATTGGCATACACCATCAAAAAGGCCATGACACCGGCCAAAAAGTACGTCAGGTCGCCGAGCATGCTGCCCATAACCTGTGCCAAGCCCTTTTCATCGATGCCGGCGATGTCGACCTGCATCGAGATGGTGTTAAAGGCATAGAAGACCGTGACGCCCAGGGTGAGCGTCAAAAGGTAGACGAGGTAGTCGCGGCCGGCGCGGCGGACGTTGCCCCAAGCGAGTTTACAGAGCATCGGAGCCCTCACCGCCCATCATGGCAACGACCTCCATAATGCGGTCGAAGAACTCTCGGCGGTCGATGTCGCCGCGGCGCAGCTCGGTGAAGATCTTGCCGTCGCGAATAAACAGCACACGGCTCGTGTAGCTGGCGGCAAAGCTGTCGTGCGTGACCATGAGCACGGTGGCGCGTAGGCGGCGGTTAAGGGCCTCCAGGCTCTCGAGCAGCAAGCGAGCGCTCTTGGAATCGAGGGCGCCGGTGGGCTCGTCGGCCATGATCATGGTGGGGTCGGTGACGAGCGCGCGAGCCGCGGCAACGCGCTGCTGCTGACCGCCGGACATCTGGTAGGGATACTTGTCGAGCACCTGACCGATGGACAGGCGCGCTGCCACATCCTGCACGCGGGTCGAGATCTCTGCCGAGTTTGTGCGGGCGATGGTGAGCGGCAGGGCGATGTTCTCGCGTGCCGTGAGCGTATCGAGCAGGTTGGAGTCCTGGAAGATAAAGCCGAGCTCCTCGCGGCGGAACTGCGAAAGCTTGGCCTGCTTCATGCGCGTCACGTCCTGACCGTTAATGCGGATCGTGCCGCTCGTGGCGCTATCGATGGTCGAGACGCAGTTGAGCAACGTCGACTTGCCCGAGCCCGAGGCGCCCATGATGCCAACAAATTCGCCACGGTTGACGGTAAAGCTGACGTCATTGAGCGCGCGGGTCACGTTGCCCAGCGCTCCATATACCTTTTCGAGATGCGCGACCTCCAGTACCGGGGTCGCCATGTGCGTGGTTTGCATACCGAGTCCTTTCTTGCGATTAGTCTACGGCATCTATAGTCGCAAGAAGCCGAGTCGGCTACCATCGATATGGCTTACGCTTGCCTTACCGTTGTGTAAGGTACGGGTAGCCAGCCTGTCACGTGTTGATGCTAAGAGAGGACTCCTGTTGAAGACTGTTCATGTTGCCGCCGGGATCATTCGCAAGGAAGGATCCGATGAGCTGCTTGCCGTGCAGCGCGGCTATGGCGACATGCAGGGACTTTGGGAGTTCCCAGGTGGCAAGCTCATGCGCGGCGAGACGCCCGAAGACGCCGTACGCCGCGAGCTCATGGAAGAGCTGCAGGTAAAAGTCACCAACCTGCGCGATTTCTACACCGTTGAGTATGACTACCCCGATTTCCATCTCTCCATGGAGTGCTACTACTGCTCGCTGACCAAAGGGTCTGGCGAGCCTCAGAAGCATGACCGTCAGCTTGATATCCGCTGGATTCCGCGCACCTCGCTTGCCACGGTTGAGTGGATGCCCGCCGACAAAGGGCTTATCGATGCTCTGATTGAGTTGAAGGAAGATCGGCTCGAGGCCAACGGCACTGCCAACGACGCCGAGGCAACCACGACCGATGAGCCCGCCACCAAACCCAAGCGCAAAGCCAAGCGCCGCAGCAAGAAGCGACCCAAGCCCGATCTGCTCGACGGCATCGATACCTCGGACCTCTCCGCTGACGAGCGCGAACTGGTGCGCCGTCGCGCCGCCATCAAAAAGTCCATGAAGGGCAACAAGCGCGCCAACACCAAACCCGAGCTGCTCGTTCGCCAGCGCCTGCGCGCCGCAGGCCTTACGGGATACCGTCTGGAATGGAAGGTTCCCGGCAAGCCCGACATCGCCTTTCCCGGGCGCAAGATCGCCATCTTCGTCAACGGCTGCTTTTGGCATCGCTGCCCTAAGTGCAATCCGAGCCAGCCCAAGCGCAATGTTGAGTTTTGGGAGGCAAAGTTCCGCCGCAACGTCGAGCGCGACCGCGCTGCCGTGGCAGCACTCACTCAAATGGGCTGGACACCCATAACCATCTGGGAATGCGAGCTCAAAAAAGACTGCATCGACGCCACCATGGAAAAGGTCATCGAGCAGGTGCGCGCCGCAGAGCCGCAGCGCTAGGAACGAGCCGCCCACACGCCTCACACAGGCGAGCCATATCCACGTCACAAACCTTAGAAAGTCCTTAAGCTCAAAACCTTTCAAGAGTGTTACTCAATAGCCTTGACCTGCAGTTTCATCGTAACACCAAACCAGGTTAAGCCTTTCTTTAGCGCTTCTTTGCAGCAGCCGCGGCATAATACTGCCAACGCACGGGACCTAGCAGCACACCCCGAGCGCAATCTTTTGGTGGACATCGAGGAGGCCGCATAAGCATGCATTCTTCTAATGACGCAGCACTGCGGCCATCCCTAAAACATGCAGACCTTTTCTCCTTCCCCCCGACACAGAGAGACGGCCTCCTCGACTCCCCCACCACAAAAGCTAAACGCTCAACCGACCAGAGCCACAACTTGCGAGCATCGTTCGAAAAGCTCCAAGCATCCCTAGACAAAACCTTCCCCAACCAAGCAAGGGCATACTAGCCCCCACCAACAAAGCGCCCCTCGCGCCCCATCCTTTCCGCCCTAACGCCACAAGGGCGACGACCTCGAGCAGGTCAACTTGGGAGGGACGAGGGCTTAGTTCCCCAATCTTTCCGCAGGGGGCAAAAAACCTCGCCGCACGAAGTGCGCAGCGAGGCTTTTTGCATGCCCGAGGACGATTGAGGAACTAAGTCCTCGTCCCTCCCCGGGATATGTAGCGAGTCGGAGTACCCTTGCTGTTACTCTGCTTTGCCCACGGAGTTGAGGTTGGTCATGCGGATCTTAACCAGCTCGGTGATCTCACGCATGCCCTCCTTGGCCGGCTTCTTGGGATCGAAGCAGGCGGGGTTCTCGGCCATGTAGGCCATGAAGCCCTTGGTGTAGGCCTGACGCAGCTCGGTGGCGTAGTTAACCTTGCAGATGCCGTTCTTCACAGCCTCGGCAACCTGCTCATCGGGCACACCGGAGGTGCCGTGCAGAACCAGCGGCACGTCGACGGCGTCGCGGATGGCCTTGACCACGGACTGCTCGATGTGCGGATCGCTCGTGTACACACCGTGGCTGGTGCCAACGCCAATGGCCAGCGAGGTGCAGCCAGTACGCTCGACGAACTCCTTGGCCTCGGCCGGATCGGTGTAGGGGCTCTCGCCCTCAACCGCGGGACCGTCGTCCTCCTTGCCGCCAACCTTACCGAGCTCAGCCTCGACGGGCACGCCCATGGCGCGACCAGCATCGGCGACAGACTTGGTCAGAGCGATGTTGTCCTCGAAGGACTCGTGCGAACCGTCAATCATGACAGAGGTGTAGCCGGTGCGGAAAGCCTGCATGCAGCGGTCATAGCCATCGCCGTGATCGAGGTGCAGAGCGACGGGCACGGAAGCGCGCTCGGCGGCTGCCTTGACCATGCCGTAGAAGTAGTCCAGGCCAGCGGTCTTGATGGTGCCCGGGGTGGTCTGCATGATGACGGGGGACTTGGTCTCCTCGGCAGCGGCCAGAACGGCCATAACAAACTCGAGGTTCTCGACGTTGAACGCGCCGACGGCGTAGTGACCGGCCTGAGCGTCCTTGAGCATCTTTTCGGTGGTAACAAGTGCCATGAGCGTTTGCTCCTCTCCCTCGCCCGCATCTGGACATCGGGCGTAGTTGTTCACAAGGCGTTTTACCTTGCGTTTTACTGCGCTCATTGTATGAAATTCAGCGTCTTTGCACGTGCGAGATATTGAGCCCATGCAGGTCAATACCGTCGTTTTTGAAAAGTAAACGGAAGGGGTTGAACCCGAGCGCGCGTGTTCGATATTGAATTTTGTGCGTTCAGCGTCTTTCTTTTATAGAAAAGATAAGTAATCGAAAGGTGTTTTCTTACTCAAAAAGAAAATGAACGAAAATAGAGTCAACACAATTCCTGCAAATTTAGCCGAGAATGGAGCAAACATGGCCCAAGCTACCAACCGTGCTTTTGCCGACGAACGCCGTACCGCCATTATGGAAATGCTCGAGCATAATGCCTCGGTGCAGGTAGCAGAAATCGCCCAGACCTTTGGCGTGTCCTCCGTCACCGCCCGCGCCGACCTGGACGCGCTCGCCGAAGCAGGCAAGCTGCGCCGCACACATGGTGGTGCCGTATCGCTCCACAAACGCCTGACCGTTTCCACGCAGGATCGCCGCATCAATGTCAACGTCGCCGCCAAGCAGGCCATCGCGCAAAGCGCCATTGAACTCGTCGGCAATGGTGACACTCTGCTCGTCGACTCGGGCACCACGGCGCTCGAGTTTGTCCGACTCCTCGATCAGCGCGACGGCATCACCGTTATCACGGCCGACATTACCATCGCCGATTATATCGACGAGAGCATGCCCTCGGTCGATGTCGTCATGCTGGGCGGGGCGCTGCGCAAAGGCCATCGCTATCTGTACGGCCCACTTACCATGCAGGCGCTCCAAATGATCCATGCCGATCTGGCCGTCATGTGCCCCGGCGCCTTTGTCCCCAGCTGCGGCTTTACGACCGACTTTCCCCAGATGGCCGAGACCAAAACGGCTATGATTGCCGCGGCCCATCAAAGCGTCGCCCTCATGGACGCCAGCAAGGTTAACGGACGCGGCATGTACCGCTTTGCCGAGCTGACCGACGTCGACTCCATCGTGATGGACAGCGACCCCGATAATGCCGTCGCCACCTCAATCGCCGAGGCCACTGACAGCGAACGTCCAGCCCTCATCATCGCCGGCGCTTAAACAAAAACCACCACAAAGGTGCCTGTCCCCTTTGTGGTGGTTTTGCTCGTTAAAAGCGAAATATCGCTACTTGGAAAGCTCGTCGACGAGGGCCTCAATCTGAGCGCGCGAGGCGTCGTTGAGCGAACCCAGGACAGTCACCTTGTTCTGCGTCAGCGTGATGTCCTTCATGCCCTCGAGCTCCTTGGTCATAACCTTGGCAGCGGTGGGCGCCCAGGAGCCGGCCTCAACGAGTGCCACCGTACGGTTCTGATAGGCGTGCTCGGCAAGCGTGTGGATGAAGGTGCTCATGAACGGGAAGATCTCGCCCTGATAGGTGATAGAGGCGAGCACCAGACGGTCGTAGCGGAACGCATCCTCAACGGCCTCGGCCATGTCGTCGCGAGCCAGGTCAAAGACGGAAACCTTCTGGCCGCGAGCCTCGAGCGCAGATGCAAGCTCCTCGACGGCAGCCTTCAGGTGGCCGTAGACGCTCGCGTAGGCAATGGTAATGCCCTCGTCCTCGGGCTGATAGCTCGACCAGGTGTTATAGGTGTCGAGGTAGTAGCCCAGGTTCTCGCTAAGAACAGGACCATGAAGCGGGCAGATGATCTGGATGTCCAGGTCGGCGGCCTTCTTGAGCACGGTCTGCACGAACTTGCCGAACTTACCGACGATGCCAAAGTAGTAGCGGCGAGCCTCGCAAGCCCAGCCCTCGGGATCCTCGATGTCGTTGGCGCCAAACTTGCCAAAGCCGTCGGCACTAAAGAGCACCTTGTCGGTGGACTCGTAGGAGAAGATCACCTCGGGCCAGTGAACGTTGGGGGCGCCGACAAAGGTCAGGCTGTGGCCGCCCAGGTCGAGCACATCGCCCTCTTTGACGACCATCTTGCGCTCGGGGAAGTCGGTGCCAAAGTAGTTGACCATCATGCGGAAGGCACCCATGCTGGCCACGATCTGCGCCTGGGGATAGCGCTCCATAAAGGCAGCGATGCCGGCGGAGTGATCGGGCTCCATGTGATGAACGACCAGGTAGTCGGGCGTACGACCATCGAGCACGGCCTCGAGGTTGCCGAGCCACTCGTCGACAAAGTCAGCGTCAACCGAATCGGCGACGGCGATCTTGTCGCCCAAGATAACGTAGCTGTTGTATGCCATACCGTTCTCGGACACGTCGTACTGGCCCTCGAACAGGTCGATGTCGTGATCGTCAACACCGATGTAGCGGATATCCTTGGTGATCTCCATCAGGCAAAGCCTCCTAGATAGACAAAAGAGCCCGTCTATCATAGCACTCGCCTTCATAGCCACGGCTATCTGTCAGCATCCTTACCGATTGTTTTTGAGGCGGAATATACCGCCGTTTACCTGCACAAACTATGCGCGCGGTATCGCTGTGCTATGTCGAACGATGAGCTGGCCGGGAATACGAATGGCAACGGTTTTGCCCGCCGTACCCGCCTCGGGAACCGCATGCTCAAACACCTCGCGTCCGCGCTGATGTAGATCGAATCGCACGGTCGTGAGCTCGTTGTGTGCTACAAAATCATCGAGCGAATCGTCGACGCCCACCACGCTCACGTCCTCGGGCACGCGCAGGCCGCTATCACGCAGCGCGGCAATCGCGCCATTTGCCATCTGATCGTTTGCCGCATAGATCGCCGTCATGGTGCGATCGTGCTCGGCCAGGTACCTGCCGGCCTCGTAGCCGCTGTTGGCAGACCAGTCGCCCTCGAGCGGCTCTGCCGGCTCGATGTGTTTACGCTCGAGCGCATCCTGCCAACCGGCGCGACGAAATTGCTCGTCGACCGAGAACGACGGGCCGCCAATATAGCGAATCTGCTCGTGTCCCAGCTCAAACAGATGATCCATAAGCAATAGCGAGCAGCCGTAATGATCGGAGTCGACCGTGGTCACCCGCGGGTGCGCGTACATGGTAACGATGACCGTGCCAATGCCCGGCAGTGGATCAAACGTCTCAAAATCGGGCGCCATGCGACTCATGCCGATGATGATGCCGTCCACCGGCAATGCGGCCATACGACGCGTGGCCTCGGCAAGCGAAAACTCCTCGGTCTTGGACATCTCGACCAGCGTGATGGCACAATTATGCTCACGAGCAGCGCTGGCGATGCCGTCGATCATTGAGAGGTTGCCAAACTTGGTGACATCGTTGACGCACAGACCGACCGAATGGTAACGGCCGTCGCGCAACGAGCGACCGGCATAACTCGGACGAAAGCCGAGCTCTTGCATAGCGGCCTGCACGCGCTGGCGCGTCTGCTCGTTGACGTTAGGAAGGCCGTTGGCAACGCGCGAAACCGTCTGCTGCGAAACACCGGCAGCGCGGGCAACGTCGGCCATGGAAACCGGGCGCGTACCTGTATCGTTGGAAGGGCGCCTTGCCACAAAATCACCTTCGCTCTCGCAAGATCTGAATAGCGTGAATGTCGGCCCGAGCGGAAGCACGCCCCGCACCGAGGCCCGCTATCGTCGGACGCATGTTAACGTACTCTACTTTTTCTATCTGCATCTCTTCTGCTTTATAAGTCCATACGGCAGTACCGTTCACGGCCGTATTTCTACCGATTACCAGATTCTCAAAAAGTGACAAGCGTTGTGTTATGAGTACGTTAACATAGCCCGTAACGTGCGGTATCGTGAACGCTTGGTTCATGCCGCTTCAAGTTGTTAACGTACTCATAACGACGCAAAACTCATCCGTGCGCGCCAAGGAAAGGACTCCCATGACCACCCCCGACGAAAAGACATTCGCCACGCTCACCAAGCTATTTGAGGAGGAGTTTGGCCCCATCGGCGACCGCCAGGTGCTCTACATACACGCGCCCGGCCGTTCCGAGATCAGCGGCAACCACACCGACCACGAGGGTGGCCACGTCATCGCCGGCTCGCTCGATGTCGCTGTCGACGGCATCGCCGTGGCAACCGATTCCAACAAGGTTCGCGTTGCCGACGAGGGCTATCCCACGTTTGAGATCGCGCTCGACACGCTAGACGTTCAGGAGTCCGAGAAGGGCACGTCCGCGAGCCTCGTCCGCGGCATGGCCCACGAGATCGCAGCGCTTGGTGTTGAGCCCCAGGGCTTCGACTTCGCCTTCACCTGCTCCGTCCCCTCGGGCGGCGGCCTTTCGAGCTCCGCTGCTGTCGAGGCGGCATACGGTCGCGCCATGGAGACGCTCTGGGGCGCACCCGCCATCGAGCCCGTCGCACTCGCCCAGATGAGCCAGCGCACCGAGAACAACTACTATGGCAAGCCCTGCGGTCTGATGGACCAGGCCGCTGTGTGCCTGGGCGGCCTTGCCTACATGGACTTTGAGGACCAGGCTCAGCCTAAAACCCAGAAGCTCGAGCTCAACTTTGAGGATCACGGCTATGCGCTCGTGCTCGTTAAGGTCGGTGCCGATCACGTGGCCGCCACCGACGACTACGCCGCCGTTCCGCGCGAGATGCAAGACGTCGCTGCCGAGTTTGGCAAGGCACGCCTGTGCGAGGTAAACGTGGCGGACTTTGACGCCAAGCTCCCCGAGCTGCGCGCCAAGCTGGGCGACCGCGCCTGCCTGCGCGCCGTTCACTACTGGTACGAAAACGGCCTGGTCGACAAGCGCTGGGCTGCCCTGAACGCCGGCGACATCGATCAGTTCCTGGTCCTGACGCGCGAGTCCGGCGCCAGCTCTGCCATGTACCTGCAGAATGTCGTTGCCAAGCTGGGCTCCGAGCAGCCCTCGATGTATGCCCTGGCACTGGCCGAGCACGTGCTCGACGGCCGAGGCGCCGTCCGTATCCACGGTGGCGGCTTTGGTGGCACCATCCAGGCCTTCGTGCCGCTCGACCTGGTCGACACCTTTATCACCAAGATGAACGACTGGCTGGGCGAGGGCTCTGCCCGCCACTACGCAATTTCTGACAAGGGGGCTTACGCGGCATGGCTGTAATGACTGACGTGCGCGAGGCCGCGCAGAACCTGATCGAGTACGCTATCCACCGATCGATGATCGGCCAGGACGATCGCATCTGGGCGTATAACACCATTCTCGAGTACATCGGTGCTACGGGCCCGGCGCTCGACATGGCCTGGGCGCTCCAGGTCGAGAAACTCTCGCTCTTGCACCCCGATACCCTGCCCAACTTTGACCTTGAAGGCACACTTGCCGCGCTTGCCGAGGCGGCTGTTGCCAACGGCGCCGCCGAGGACACGGCATCGGGCCGCGACCGCATCGCCATGCGCATCATGGGCGTGCTCATGCCGAGACCTTCGGTTGTAAACGAGGAATTCAACGGCCGTATGGGCGTCAACGAGCCCCGCGCCGCGACCGACTGGTTCTACGGCCTGTGCTGTGACGCCGGCTACGTGCGCCGCGCCGCCATCGCGCGCAACATCAAATGGAGCACCCCCACCAACTGGGGTGACCTGGAGATCACTATCAACCTGTCAAAGCCCGAAAAGGACCCGCGCGATATCGCCGCGGCCGGCGCCGCCAAAAACACGGGCGAGAAGTATCCCGCCTGCCAGCTCTGCATCGAAAACGAAGGCTATCCCGGACGCTCCGCTGCAGCCGACGGCGGCGCCCATCCCGCCCGCCAGAATCTGCGCGTTATCCCCATTAAGCTCGACGGCGAGCGCTGGGGCTTCCAATACAGCCCGTACGCGTACTTTAACGAGCACTGCATTGCCATGAGCTCCGAGCATCGTCCGATGCACGTCGACCGCAAGGGGCTGACCTGCCTGCTCGACTTTGTCGACCTGTTCCCGCACTACTTTATTGGCTCCAACGCCGACCTGCCCATCGTGGGCGGCTCGATTCTTTCGCACGACCACTTCCAGGGCGGCGCGCATGAGTTCCCCATGATGCATTCCACCGAAGTCTCGCAGTTTAGCGTGCCCGGATTTGACCAGGTCACCGGCACTGTGCTGCAGTGGCCGCTCTCGGTGCTGCGTCTACGCTCGCATGACCGCGCTCAGCTGCTCGATGCTGCCGAGAAGATTATCCTCGCCTGGCGCGAGTGGACCGACGAGTCCGTGGGCGTTATCGCGCACACGGCCGACGGCGTGGCACACAACACCGTGACGCCCGTCATCCGCCGCGTCGACTCCCGCGGCAATGCCGGCGGCGAGATCTACGAGGCCTACCTGGCGCTTCGCTGCAACATCACGACCGACGAGCATCCGCTGGGCGTTTTCCACCCGCATGCCGAATACCACCACATTAAGAAGGAGAACATTGGCCTGATCGAGGTCATGGGCCTGGCCATTTTACCGCCGCGTTTGGTTCCCGAGCTTGGCGCTGTCCGTGAGCATCTGCTGGCGGCCAAAGCCGATGCCAGCTACGACCTTGCCGGTGCGCTCGAGGGCGACGACCTTTGCCGCAGCCACGCCGCATGGGCCAAGGATGTCTTTGCTCGCCGCGGCGATGAGCTTACGGCCGACAACGCCATCGACATCCTGCACGAGGAGGTCGGCGTGGTGTTTGGCCACGTGCTCGACAACGCTGGCGTCTTTAAATGGGACGAAGCCGGCCGCGCCGCCCAGCAGCGCTTTATCGACTCACTGTAATGATCCCTTGGGGACGGAGGAAAACGGATCATTTCGTCTTCAAGACAACGGCGCCCGCCGGCAACATCGCCGGCGGGCGCCGTTTTTGAGTGTAGTCATTGGGGTCATTCTTAAGGGGCGTTCTTAAACGACTAGTCATTAAAGAGCGTCCCCAATGACTACTTGCGACCAAGGCAACGCCGGTGTCTTGGCAACGACAGCGAAAACGCCCCTAAGCGAGCAAGGTGACGTGAAAGAGGAGGGCATTGACCTTTTGGTCATGCCCGACGATTGAACGTCAGATTGCCGCTTAGGGGCGTTTGCAGCGTCGCGCCGTTACGCGGTTTGGTAAAACCGCGTAACCCTACAGTTCAGTCACGACAACGCTGTTGTAGACCTCGTCCCAGCAGTCCATGACCAGGTGGCCGGTCTTGGGATCCATGGCGTTGAGCTTGCCGCAGGTATTGGCGGTCTTGAGCACGGTGACGTCGTCGGCACCAGCAGCAATGGCATGTGCAAAGCCGGCGATGGTCGAGTCGCCGGAACCCGTCGCGTTCACAGCCGCAATCGCGGGCGTCTTGGCGCGGAACGCGCGGCCCTCATGGAAGCCCACCGAACCGGCAGCGCCCATCGAAACGACAACCCAGGGGATACCGGCAAAACGGTCATCGGCGGCAAGCGCCTCGCGCAGAGCATCGACATCATCGGTCGTAAAGGACGTACCCAGCAGGCCGTTAATCTCGGTCAGGTTGGGCTTTACGAGCTCAGGCTTAGCGTCGGACTCCAGCGCGGCCTCCAGCGATGCACCCGAGGTATCGAGCAGCACCTTGGCGCCCGCCTCCTCGGCGATCTTGACGAGTTCGGCATAGTAGCCGGCATCGACGCCACGCGGCAGCGAGCCCGAAAGCGTCATAACGTCCGCCTTCGCTGCAAGCTCGGCAAACTTGGCCGTAAAGGCCTCGAGCTCGGCCGGGGCGATCTGCGGACCGCTCTCCAGCAGCTCGGTCTGATTGCCCTCGTGCAGAATATTCAGGCAAATGCGCGTCTCACCGGCGATGGGCACAAAGTCGTTCTTGACGCCGTCGGCATCCATAAGCTCGGCCATATAGGCACCCATGTGGCCGCCGAGCAGGCCAGTCGCGAGCACATCGTCGCCCAGCTGCAGCAGCACACGGCTCACGTTGAGGCCCTTACCGCCAGCAGTCTTTTCGGGCGTCACGCGGTTAACATCGTCGATGATCAGCTTATCGAGCTGATAGCGCGTATCAATCGACGGGTTCATGGTAACGGTCAGAATCATATTGAACTCCTGTTTAGAAAACCGGCCCGCGCCCCCTCACAGAAACGCGAGCCGTCAACGGACTAGTTAATTACGCCGGATACCCGCTAATCATGGTATTCGCCGCGGTCCCACTTCTCCAGGAACTCGTCAAAGAAGTGCGGGTCGGCCTGAGCCTCGGCGTCAGCCTTATTGCAGGCGTCGATCTTGGCAATCAGGGCATCGTGCTCGGGAGTCTTCTCGTAAGGCTCCTCCAGGAAGGCAAGCATAATATCGGCCATCAGGAATTCGCCGGTGATCTTGCCGCCAAAGCCCACGATGTTGGCGTTGAGCTCGCGACGAGCATACAGGGCAGAGGTCATGTCGCGGACCAGCGCGCAGCGGGCGCCGGGAACCTTGTTGACGGCGTTGGTGATGCCGATGCCGGTGCCGCACAGGGCCACGCCAAAGTCGGCCTCGCCGCTGGCAACAGCCTCGCCCACGGCCTTACCGTAGATGGGATAGTGCGTACGGGTGTGGCTGTAGGTGCCGCAGTCGAGCACCTTGTAGCCAGCCTGCTCCAGGCGGTCGGCCAGATAGATCTTCTCGTCCGTAACGATATGGTCGCAACCGATTGCGATGGTCTTCTTCATCAGAACGTCCTTTCGTCTGAATTCACAAGTTGAGGTAGAAGTTCGAGTTCTCGGTGGCTCTCGTTAGGCCATCTTGTTGAGCATGTCGACACGGATCTGGTGACGGCCGCCGGCGTACTGGGCGCGCAGGAACTCGCGGGCGATCTTCTTGGCGACCTCGGTGCCCACAACGCCCGGGCCCATGGTGACCATGCGCGAGCCGTTGTGCTCGCGGGTCATGTAGGCGGAACGCTCGTCGGAAATGTTGGCGACGACCATGCCCTTAATCTTGACGGCGGCCATATAGGAGCCGACGCCGTACTTATCGAATGCGAAGCCCTGGGAATCCTTGTGCTCCAGCAGGTCCTTGGCAACGGCGGTCGCGGAATCGACAAAGTCCGCGGCAGGGGTCTCGGAATAGTCAACGACCTCGTGACCGTCGGCGATGAGCATCTCCTTGATGGACTCCTTCATCGACATACCGTCGGCATCGGAAGCGATTACAACCCTCATGACATCCTCCTTGAGAGATACGCAGGTGCGTAGTTTCTGTTTGGAAGTGTTGAATCGCGTTCAGGTCCGGGCATCTGAATGTGCGGTTCTTCACTGTTCATGTTTATTTGAACACATTCGAACAGTAACTGCAAGAATTATTTGTTTATCTTTGTTCTTTTTTGAACAAATACCGTTTACGGATGATTGCTGGCCGTTTGGGCCCGGCGCGGACGTAGTGACCACGTGTTCAACAAACAAAAAGGCGGCCGAGAACGTGTCTCGGCCGCCCTTCTTACGGTTAATCTTCCAAAGAACGCTTTGCCGCCTACTCAGACTGCCTGCCCTTCTTGGCATGCTTGGACGGAGCACTCAGAAAGCGGCCCGTCAAATAGTTCGCGGGACCGGAGATATCAATCCCCAGCAGGGTGTGCCCCAGCCACAAAAACGCCGCGAGCACCAGCAATGGAATCACGCACGAGGTCACGATCATCACGATGACGCCTTCGATAAGGTCGGTCACCTGCTGCACGATCTCGTCGGTCATCTGCTTGGCGCCGCTGGTCACCGACGTGACGAGGCCCGAGGCACCGTCGGCAAGCTGCTCGAGCACGCTCTTGGACTCTGCGGACTCGGTCTTTTTCTTGCTTGTTTTGGAGCTATCGCTATCTGCCGCACTCGCAGCGTCGGCCGCCTTTTGCTCGGCCGCCTCGATGCTAACGCGATACGTTTCGTCGACCTTCTGCGACACCCATACGCTTGCAGGCACCAACGCCATGCCGATCACGGCAACCACCAGCACGCGCGTCGCCACGCGGCGCAGGACGGCGCTCGTGCTCCAGCGCCCGTGAATGCCGAGCGACACCGCAAAGAGCACCAGCGCAAACGGGATCAGGATGCCCAGGCCAACCGACCACAAAATGGTCAGCAGGTATTTCTCGAGGTAGAGCACGGCAAGCACGATGCCCAAGTTACCCGAAAGCTGCGCGAGCTGCTCGGCAACCGGCGTTCCCGTATCGCCCGGCAACGCAGTGATACCCGCAGATAGGGCGACGCACGAGGTCGTGAGCGCCAAAACGTTGCCCTTCTTTTGGTCGATGACCTCGATGGTAGAGTCCCAAGTTTTGGTATCGGCGAAATGCGGACGAGCTACAAAGCCCGACAGCAGTGCCAGGACCACGAGCGCAACGATAAAGCCAATCTGCAGCTTTTTGTTTGTGCACACGACATCGGACAGACTGGGCTGCAGCTCGGTTACCGTCGTGTGCTCGGTTATCTGGACAGGACGCCCATGAGCCATCTCGTGCGCGTCTCTTTTTTGTATTGACCCGTTATCCGGCATTTGGATACCTCCTCAGTCCGGCGTTTAATGCGAAAGGAAGTATACCCACCGAGCAAAAATCGAACGGGAGGACGAACGGAGCGCACCAAGACTGCCCCCCAACGACTAGTCGTTTAAGAACGTCCCCAATGACTGTCTCGGGATGAGTTGCGGTGGAATAGGGATTGTTTTGCGCCCGCCGGCCCCTATTCAGTCCCCATTTCACCGCAACTTGGAGGAGGACAGAAAAAGCCCTGCCGCGGGTAGCGGCAGGGTTTTTGGAAGGGGACTTGGTTGTGAGGGTTCGTTAGGCGAGCTTGGCCTCAAGCTCGGCGATGCGCTTGTAGGCATCGATGGTAAAGCGGGTCTGCTTCTCCAGGATCATAGTGGTCATTAGAGTGTCCTGAGCGTGAGCCATGATGAAGGTCATCTCCATCTCGCCGCCGCCGGCCTCCTGCGAAAGCAGCTTGGTCTGCGTGTCGTGGGCGCCGATAAGCGCATCGCTGGCATCCTTGTGCAGCTGTTCGGCCTTCTCAAAATCACCCTCGCGAGCAGCATCGAGTGCCGCAAGCAGATCGGTCTGGGCGTCACCTGCGTATGCGACGATCTCGAATCCAACCATCGAGATTTCTTCTTTGGTTGCCATATTGCGTTCCTTTCACATACGAACCAATGGAGAGCATCGCGTCCGGGCATACGCGCTGCGTTCTGTATGGGAGAAACATTAACATTCAAACAAAAAAGAACAGCGCAAAACGGAATTTCAAGCTATGAACGGTCACTTTTCGCCCGTGAACGGTTTTTAAACCAATCTGAACAATATCGAACACAATTAGCTGCAACCCAAACAGGGCTGCACCCTAACGCAAATCGCGCACCGTATCGCCCTCTACGAGCACACCGGGGATCAGCATGTGCTCCACGCCAGACGCACCCCCATCGGCGCCGGCAATCTTGTCGACCGCCCACATGCCGACGCGCTTGTTGTCAAAGCGCACCGTGGTCAGGCGACGGTCGGGCACGATATCGCCCAGGCTGTCATCAACACCCACCACGCTCACGTCCTCGGGCACACGCCTTCCGCACGACTCGAGCCCGCGAATGCAGCCGTAGGCCATGGCATCGTTGGAAGCATAAATGGCCGTACAGGTCGGATCTTCCGCCAGAGCCTGACCGGCAGCATATCCGCTCTGTGCCGTCCAATCCCCACGGACGAGTCGCGGCGGTTCAATACCATGCGCGCGCAATGTCTCGCGCCAGCCTTCCTCGCGCCGCATGCCCGAAAGCGAGCGCTCGGGGCACGAGATAAAGTGCACGGTCTTGTGCCCCTGCTCCAGCAAGTACTCGACCACCTGGCGCGAGCAATCGAACTGGTCGTTATCGACCGTCGAGCACAGCGGGTGCTCCAGCATGGTAACGAGCACCGTCTGCATACCGGGCAGCGGCTCAAAGGTGCCAAAGTCCGCCGGCATGCGGTTCATGATCACGACTATACCGTCCACCGGCAGTGCGCTCATACGCGACGATGCGCTCTCGAGGGTATAGGGGTGTCCATCTACTTTAGTGAGGGTGATGGCATAGCCGTGTTTGTCGGCCGCGGCGGCAAAGCCCTCCATACGGTCGAGATTGCCGGTGCCGGTAATGTTGAACATGGCGACGCCGACGGTCTTAAACTTACCGCGGCGCAGCGATCGACCGGCAAAATTGGGGCGATACCCCAGCTCGCGCATGGCGGCACGCACGCGTTCCTTGGTCTCGGGGCGCACGCTGGGCGAATCGTGCACCGTACGCGAGACTGTCTGCTCCGAGACGCCCGCGAGGCGCGCTACGTCTTTGACGGATACCGATTTTTTAACAGCGGCCATAGGTCGATCTTTCTATGTCAACGATGCCATTAGTGGCACCCTGCGCATTCAAATGAAACGTCTTCAAGTATATCCAACGCCTCCCCCACCATACGCTCACCACCCAAAACCTACCGTTCACCGACATTTTTGCTTCCCCGAACGGCTTTTAGCGCCCAAATGTTAACGTTGCCATTATGCAAACACAGAGCCACCGGGCGGCTCAAACGTTTACGCGTAAGGAATCGACGGTTCGCAGGCACAGGAACCACCGGTTCGCGTCTTTTTTTGTGTCACAAAATGGCAACGTCAACATTTTGGCAACCGAACGCCAAAAGCTACCATCGTTGCTAACCCACCGACTCTTAGGAGCATTGCATGGAGCAACTCATCGCCACCATCGAAAAGGGTCAGCCCTTTTTCAACGCGATCGCCCGCAACAAGTACCTCAAGGCGATCCGCGACGGCTTTATCTCCGTCATCCCCATCATCATCTTCTCGTCCATCTTTTGCCTAGTAGCCTCGGTCCCCAACATCTGGGGTTTCTACTGGCCCGATGACATCAACAACGCCCTGTGGAAGTGCTACAACTACTCCATGGGCATCCTGGCCATCGCCTGCGCCGCCACCACGGCCAAGCACTTCGCCGACGCTCAGAACCGCGATCTGCCCAAGAATAACCAGATTAACTTCATCTCGTGCATGTGCGCGGCCATCATCGGCTTCTTGCTCCTTTCGAGCGACACGATCGCCACGGACGCTGCCAGCGGCTTTAACACCACCTACCTTGGTTCCAAGGGCCTGCTGACCGCTTTCATCGCTGCGTTTGCGACTGGCATCATCTACAAGTTCTTCATTAAGCGCAACATCACCGTCAAGATGCCCGAGCAGGTTCCGCCCAACATCTCGCAGACCTTCAAGGACATCATCCCCTTCTCCGTCTGCATCACCGTCTTTTGGGTTTTTGACATCGTCTTCCGCGCTGCCTTTGGCTTCTGCTTTGCCCAGGGCGTCATCCAGGTGTTCCAGCCCCTGTTCACCGCTGCCGACGGCTACATCGGCCTCGCTGTGATCTACGGCGCCATGAGCCTGTTCTGGTTCGTGGGCGTCCACGGCCCCTCGATCGTCGAGCCCGCCATCGCCGCTGCCCTCGTTGCCAACATGACCGACAACCTGGCTGCATTCCAGGCCGGTCAGCACGCTTCCGCTGTCCTGACCCAGGGTGCCCAGTACTTCGTCGTCTGCATGGGCGGCACCGGCGCCACGCTCGTCCTGGTCTTTATGTTCTGCTTCCTGGCCAAGTCCCAGGAGATGCGCGCCGTCGGTAAGGCCGCTATCGTCCCCGTGTGCTTTGCCGTCAACGAGCCGCTGCTGTTCGCCGCACCCATCGTGCTCAACCCCGTCTTCTTTGTCCCGTTTGTCTTTGCCCCGATCGCCAACATCTGGATCCTCAAGATCTTTATCGACTTCTTGGGTATGAACGGCTTTATGTACACCCTGCCTTGGACCGTCCCCGGCCCCATCGGCACCATCATGGGTCTGGGCTTCCAGCCGCTCGCCTTTGTGATGCTCGCCCTTATCCTGGTTGTCGACTTTGCCCTGTACTACCCGTTCTTCCGTGCCTATGACGCCCAGAAGTGCGCCGAGGAGGCCGAGATTTCCCAAGAGGAGCTCGCCGCCAAGAACGCCGAGAAGGCTGCCAAGCTCAACGATGCCTTCCAGGGCAAGGCTGACGCCAAGAGCGTTGCCGCCGGCGCTGCTGCCGATGCCGTGAAGGCCGACGCCGCTGCCGCCTCCGCAGCACCCGCTGCCGAGGCAACAACCGCCAGCGACCTCAACGGCAAGCGCGTGCTCGTGCTCTGCCAGGGCGGCGGTACCTCGGGCTTGCTCGCCAACGCGCTGGCCAAGGCTGCCAAGGAGCGCGGCATCAATCTTGAGACCGCTGCCGAGGCCTATGGCAACCACGTGGACATGCTCCCCGACTTTGACCTGGTCGTCCTGGCCCCGCAGGCCGCCAGCTACCTGGCCGACCTGCAGAAAGACTGCGAGCGCGTGGGCAACAAGTGCGTCGCCTGCCGTGGTAAGCAGTACATCGAGCTCTCCCAGAACGGCGACAAGTCTCTCGCCTTCGTGAGTGAGCAACTTTCGAAGTAAGTAACGCCCAGGGCCAGCCGACCATCCAAGACCGGCTGGCCCTTCGATTTAGACGATTGGATCATCATGTCCGTTAATCCTGCTAGCGTCACCAACCCGCCCGCGCAGTTTCCCGAGGACTTTGTCTTTGGCGGCGCCACCGCTGCCTACCAGGTAGAGGGCGAGACCCGCACTCACGGTAAGGGCAAGGTTGCCTGGGACGACTTTCTGGAGGCCCAGGGGCGCTTCTCCCCCGATCCCGCTTCGGACTTCTACAACCAGTACCCCGTCGACCTGGAGCTGTGCGAGGAGTTCGGCATCAACGGCATTCGCCTCTCCATCGCCTGGAGCCGCATCTTCCCCAACGGCACCGGCGAAATCAACCCCGAGGGCGTCCAGTTCTACCACGATCTCTTCGCCGAGTGCCACAAGCACCACGTTGAGCCGTTCGTCACGCTGCATCACTTTGACACGCCGCTTCCCCTCTTTGAGAAGGGCGACTTCCTCAACCGCGAGACCATCGACGCCTTTGTGGACTTTGCCACCTTCTGCTTTAAGGAGTACGCCGACCAGGTGACCTACTGGTTCACCTTTAACGAGATCTGGGCCGACGCCTCCAACACCTACATCGAGGGCACCTTCCCCGGTGGCGTCAAGGCGCATCTGGCCGAGGCCTTCCAGTGCGAGCACAACATGATGCTCGCCCACGCCAAGGCCGTGCTGGCCTTCCACAACGGCGGCTTTAAGGGCAAAATCGGCGTCATCCAGTCGCTGGAGTTTAAGTACCCGCTCAACGAGAACGACCCCGCCGACATCAAAGCCGCCAACAACGAGCACGTGCTGCAAAACCAGTTTTTGCTCGACGCGACGTTCCGCGGCGAGTATGCCCCCGACACCCTCGAGTGCGCCAACCGCCTGGCTGCCGTCTCGGGCGGCACCATCGAGATCTTGGACGAGGACCTCGAGATTATGCGCGAGGCAGCGCTCTACAACGACTACCTGGGCGTTAACAACTATCAGTGCCGTTTTTTGAAGGCTTACGATGGCGAGAACGACCTGCACCACAACGGTACGGGCGAGAAGGGCACTGGCCGCTGGCGCGTTAAGGGTATTGGCGAGCATGTGAACAAGCCCGGCATCCCCACCACCGACTGGGACTGGATCATCTATCCCGAGGGTCTGTTCGATCTGCTCGTCTACATTAAGCAGCGCTACCCCAACTACAAGCAGATCTTCATCACCGAAAACGGTATGGGTTACAAGGACCCCTACAAGGACGGCTTTGTAGACGACCAGCCGCGCATCGACTACATCGAGCAGCACCTGCGCTGGTTGCTCAAGGCCATGGAGGTGGGCGTCAACGTGGGCGGCTACTTCCTGTGGAGCCTGCAGGATCAGTTCTCCTGGACCAATGGCTACAACAAGCGTTACGGCTTCTTCTACGTTGACTTTGAAACCCAGAAGCGCACGCCCAAGGCAAGCGCATACTGGTATAAGCACGTGGCGCAGACCCGTCGTCTGGACTAGTGGCTGGCGGGGTTGCCCGCTCACACAACCTGTCCCCATTTCTCAGCCGGGGGCGGCACGTCACACGGCGCGCCGCCCCCGGTCTTTTTGTTTTTGGGCTGGTCGGGAGCCGTTTGTCTCGATCTGTAACATCTAGCCGAGTTTCTTGGTCCTAGCTGTTACAGATTGAGACGAACAGGATTGCTCTTTCCGAAGAATCTAAATCTGTAACACGTAGCCCGCTTTTGACCGTCTACCTGTTACAAATCGAGACAAACGGAGTAGGACCTAACCCCGTATGTCCCTAACAGTCGAGCGTTCGACCAGCGTACTCGGCACATGAATCGCCTCGATAGACGAACTCTCTCCAATCGCCGCCTCAAACGCAAGCTTACCGACACCGCGCAAATCAAATCGCAGCGTCGTCAGCCGATTGTGAGGAACAAGTCCCTCGAGTGCGTCGTCGATACCAACCACGCTCACGTCGTCGGGCACGGACAGGCCCGCGTTCTCGAGCGCGGCGATAACGCCCAGCGCCATCTGGTCATTTGCCGCAAGCACGGCAGTCGGCGCCTGCGACCCGCCGGCAAGCACCTCGGCCGCAATCCGCTCGCCCATGGCGTACCCACTGTCCGCACTCCAATCGCCACGCAGCATCGGAGCGGCATCGACATGAGCACGACCCAGCGTATCGCGCCAACCGGCCTCACGAAAACGCGAGGAAATCGAGTTTTCCGGACCCGCCACAAACCGCATATTCGAGTGACCATGTTCCAGCAGATAATTGGTCAACAGCTCGCACGAACCATACTGGTCGGAGTCGATCGTCGTGCAGCGCGGATGCGCATACATGGACAGGATGACCGTTCGCACTCCCGGCTGGGGAACAAACTCCTCAAAATCGGGAGCCATGCGGTTCATGTTGAGAATCATGCCGTCGACGGGTCGCTCGACCATGCGGCGCGAGGCATCGGCAAGTGTATAGGGCTTGTCGCCGCCCATCTCGATCATAGTGACGGCAAAATCGTGCTCGCGCGCCGCTTGCATGATACCCTCGAGCGTCGCCAGGTTACCGACACGTGTGATGTTGTACATGCACAGGCCAATAGAACGATACGACCCGCCGCGCAACGCCGCTCCAGCAAAATTGGGACGAAAGCCCAGCTCTTCCATGGCGGCCAGCACACGCTTGCGCGTCTTTTCCGTCACGTTGGGCGTACCGTTGACCACGCGAGACACAGTCTGGCGGCTCACGCCAGCGAGCGCCGCAACCTCTGCCGCGCTCGCCGAATGACCATTCCTTGTCTGCTGAGCCATGCCTTCCACGCTAACCTGCTTCCCAACTATTCCCCGCGCCCATGGCGCATCGTACATACATCGATAACGTGCTCATGATACCCGAGCCATATACCACAACATGAAAACTTCTGTCAATCAAAACCGCTTACCGAACAAATACAACCGTTCGCGGCTGTTTGAAGTTGTTTTGTTTCTATACATCCCAGCCGGATGTTAACGTGCTCATTGTCAAATGTTCACGTGCTCATTTTGGTTCTAATCATTTTAAGATAGTGTTTATCGGGCTTTTTCACCGCTGAACGCTAACCAGGGAGCCTCCTGAGCGCAAACGCACAATATCGAACAGCGAGACGAGAGGGTGTATGCATATGTCTTTGCTAAACCGCGTACAGCAGCTGCCGAAGGGCTTTGTTTGGGGCGCCGCAACCGCCGCGTACCAAACGGAAGGTTCCACGAAGGTGGCAGGCAAGGGTAAGACCATGTGGGACGATTACCTTGTCGCCCAGGGTCGCTTTTTGCCCGACCCGGCCAGTGATTTCTACAACCGCTACGAGGAGGATATCCGCCTTTCTGCCGAGCATGGACTCAACGCCATCCGTGTGTCCATCGCCTGGACCCGCATCTTCCCCAACGGCGACGATGCCGAGCCCCTCGCCGAGGGCGTTAAGCACTACCACGAGCTGTTCGCCTGCTGCAAAAAGTATGGCGTCGAGCCCTATGTGTCCCTGCATCACTTTGACTCCCCCGCCGCCCTGTTCAACCAGGGCGACTGGCTCAACCGCAAGACCGTCGACGCCTATGTGCGCTATGCCGAGTTCTGCTTCCGCGAGTTCCGCGAGGTCAAGAATTGGTTCACCATCAACGAGCTCATCAGCCTCTCGCACTCCCAATACATCCAAGGCAACTTCCCGCCCAACCATCACTTTGATGTGACGAGCGGCATCCAGAGCCAGCACAACGAGCTCGTTGCCCACGCCCGCGCCGTCAACCTGTATAAGGATCTTGACGAGACCGAGCACCTGGGCGGACGCATTGGCATGGTCAACGTCTTGACGCCGGCATATCCTGCCACCGACTCGCCCGCCGACCAGCACGCCGCCGACCTGTACAACGCCTTCTACACCGACTTCATCATGGACGGCGCCTTCCTGGGTCACTACTCCGCGCGCACTCTCTCACTCATCAACGAGATTCTGCGTGCCAACAACGCCACACTTACGGTTGAGGACAGCGACATGGAGGAGCTCGCCAAGGCGGCGCCCCGCAACGATATGTTCGGCCTCAACTACTATCAGTCGGCGTTTATCGCCGCCTACGATGGCGAGTCCACCAACAGCTTTAACGGCACCGGAGACAAGGGCACCTCGTGCTTTAAGTTTAAGGGCGTCGGGCAGCAGGTCGATATGCCGGGTATCCCCACCACCGACTGGGATTGGCTCATCTACCCGCAAGGCCTCTACGACACGCTCAAGCACATCAGCGCCACCTATCCCAACCTCCCCGTCATCTATATCACCGAAAACGGCCTGGGCCACAAGGACCCCGAGCCCGACGCAAACGGCATCGTCGCCGATCCCGAGCGCATCGACTTTGTCGACCAGCACATGGAGAAGGTGCTCCAGGCGCGCGCCGAGGGCGTCGACGTCCAGGGCTACTTTATCTGGAGCCTGCAGGACCAGTTCTCGTGGGCCAATGGCTATAACAAGCGCTACGGCCTGTTCTACATCGACTTCGACACGCAAAAACGCTACATCAAGCAGTCGGCACTCTGGTACAAGGAGCTCGCCGACACTATGGCGGACGCGCAGTAGCGCATCGCCTCGCTTTCCCCCGAGAGGGGAGCGGCCCTATGCGATACAAACCCAGCCGCTCCCCTCTCTCCCCCTGGGACCGACCCCGCCTGCACCCGGGCTTTTAGCAAGCGGGAGACCATATAGGTTTTCAACGTCCATGCCATTAAGATTTCATGCAAAGAGGAGCGTGAACTATGGAATCGATCGTTAAGTTCTTGGAGAAAGGTCAGCCGTACTTCGACAAGGTCTCTAAGAACATCTACCTTCAGGCCATTAAAGACGGCTTTTTGGCAGCAATGCCCATCATCCTGTCTTCTTCTGTCTTCCTGCTTATTTCGACCCTGCCGGGCGTTGTCGCCACGGTCGGCGGCTTTACGCTGCCCGACTGGTGGAACGTCGACGTCGTGAACTTCTGCAACAAGGTTTACAACTTCACGATGGGCGTCGTGGGCATCATGGTCGCCGGCACCACCGCAAGCGCGCTGACCGGCTCCAAGAACCGCCGCATGCCTGCCGGCAAGGCCATCAACGCCACGAGCACCATGGTCGCCGCCATGTGCGCTATGCTCATCTTGGCCGTTACCCAGACGAGTGCCAAGATCGACGGCGCCGATGTCTCGGTGTTCTTTACCGACAACATGGGCACCAAGGGCCTACTGAGCTCCTTTGTCGCCGCATTTGCCACGGTCAACATCTATGCCTTCTGCATTAAGCGAGACATCACCATCAAGCTGCCCAAAGAAGTCCCCGGCGCCATCGCCCAGAACTTCCGCGACATCTTCGCCTTCAGCTTCTCCATCCTGTTTGTCGCCGTCATCGACGTTATCTGCCGCACCTGCTTGGCCGTCCCGTTTGCCAACGTCATCTCCACGCTGGTGAGCCCGCTGTTCGCCGCTGCCGATTCCTACGCCGGCCTCGCCCTCATCTGGTTCATGATCCCGCTGTTCTGGTTCATGGGCATCCACGGCCCCTCGGTCGTTAAGCCTGCCCTCAACGCCGCGCTGTTTGGCAACATCACCACCAACCTCGCCACGCTGCAGGCCGGCGGTCACCCCGCCCTCGCCCTGACCGAGAACTTCGGTAACTACATCGGCGAACTCGGCGGCACCGGCGCCACGTTCATTGTCCCGATCATCTTCCTGCTCTTTATGCGCTCCAAGCAGCTCAAGGCCGTCGGCAAAGCCTCTGTCGTACCCGTGATGTTCGCCGTCAACGAACCGCTGCTGTTCGCCGCGCCCATCATCCTCAACCCGTACTTCCTGATCCCGTTCCTGTTTGCCCCCGTGGCCAACGTCCTCATTGGTAAGTTCTTCATCGACTTTTTGGGCATGAACGGCTTTATCTATGCCATGCCGTGGGCACTCCCCGGACCGATCGGCACCTTCATCGACACCAACTTCCAGCCGATCTCTCTGGTCCTGGTTGTCGTCCTGCTGGTCGTTGACTTCTTAATCTACTACCCGTTCTGCAAGGCCTACGACAACGTCCTGTGCAAGCAGGAGGCCGAGACCCTGGCCGAAGAAGAGGCCGAGGAGACCAAGGCCGTCAAGACCGCTGCCGCCCCCGCCGTTGAGGCTCCTGTTGTCGAGACCGCTTCTGCCACTGAGGCCTCCGCAGCTCCGTCCGCCCTTAAGGGCAAGGATCTGAGGGTTCTGGTTCTGTGCGCTGGCGCCGGCACCTCTGCACTGCTCGCCAACGCGCTTAAGGAAGGCGCCGACGAGCTGGGCATCGACATTACCGCCAACGCCGGTGCCTACGGCAGCCACTACGCCATCATGGACCAGTACAACGTCATCGTCCTGGCTCCGCAGGTTCGCACCTATTACAACGAGATGAAGGCCGACACCGACCGCCTGGGCATCACGCTGCTGTCGCCCAAGGGCAAACAGTACATCGACCTCACTAAGGATCCCAAGGGTGCCGTCGCCTGGATCGAGGAAAACCTCGAGGCATAAGACGCTGACGCCACCTGCCGCTCGCAGAAAAAAAATGGCCCGTGCATCGATGCGTGATGCGCGGGCCATTTTGTTTAGACCGCACCCGTCCTCCTGTTCATCTTAATCTGTAACATCTAGCCGAGTTTTTGGGTCCCAGCTGTTACAGATCGAGGTGAACGCACAGGCCAAGCCAAAAATCTCAATCTGTAACATGTAGACCGCTTTTGACCGCTTAGATGTTACAGATCGAGACAAACAGATGGGTCAATCCAATCAATCTAGATCTGTAACACCTGGCTGGTCATTTCACTCCTAACTGTTACAGATCGAGACAAACGGAATAAGCCGGGCCGAATTGTCTAAATCTGTAACATCTAGCCGAGTTTTCGGGTCCCACCTGTTACAGATTTAGACGAGCAGGCCGAGCACGTCTACGCCCGCAGGTCCCTTACGCTGGAACGCTCGACCAACACGCCCGAGACGAGCGTACGGCTTCTGGAGCTCGGGGCTTCCAGACCTGCGACGACCTCGTTAAGCGCACGGATGCCCAGTTCGCGGTGGCGAAACTTCACCGACGTCAGAATCGAGTTGGGAATCGTCTTGTAGAGCTCATCGTCGAAGCCGATCACGGACACGTCGTCGGGCACATTGAGCCCTTTGTCACGTAGAGCCATCATCACGCCGTTTGCCATGCAGTCGTTAGCAGCGAGGACCGCCGTGCAATCGGGTTTATCGGCAAGCACAAGGCCCGCGGCATAGCCACTATCCGCATTCCAATCGCCTTGCAGAGGCTCGGGCGGCTCAATGCCACGTGCCTCGAGTGCCGCTCGCCAACCTTTCATACGGCACTGGCTCGACAGTGACTCTTTCTTACCAGAGACGAAGTACACGTTCTTGTGCCCGTGGTTCAAGAAGTACTCGCACGCCATGCGCGCGCCGCCCTCTTGGTCGTCACTGACGGTAGAGCAGGTAGGATGTTCCATCGGTGTGATAATCACCGTCTTGAGGTCTTTCGGCGCCTCAAAGGTATCAAAGTCATCGACCATCTGGCGCAGGTTGAAAATCATGCCGTCGACGGGGAGCTGCGACATCCTACGCGCCGCTTCGGCAAGGGTCATCTTCTCCCCCGCCCGCTTTTTGATCATCGTAAGAGCAAAGCCTCGCTCTTCGGCGGCATCGGCGATACCGTCGATCATGTCCACGGCACCGCCCGACAAGTGGAACAGCACGACGCCGATGCACCCGTAACGGCCCAACTTGAGCGAACGCGCGGCAAAGTTGGCTCGAAACCCGAGCGCCTCCATGGCCGAATGAACCTTATCGCGTGTCGACTCTCGCACGCTATCGGGCTCGTTAATCACGCGCGAAACCGTCTTGAGAGAAACACCAGCGGCAATCGCCACATCATTCATTGAGACATTTTTCTTGTCCATCGTTGCCACTGCTTCTCCAGTCGGTTTTACATCGCTTGTTTTGCGTTCTAGCATACACTACCTGCCTGACTGATAAATCAACCGTTTACCGAACAATATCGACCGCTCACCCGTATATCCTTGTTGCTCTTCCAAAAATGTCTTACGTTGTCATTAACGAAATGACAACGTTGTCATTTCGCAATGCCTTCCTTAAGCAGGAAGGTTTCCGGGCAGTCCTGACCATCCATCGACGACCAGTTCCATCCACATGCATCGCGCATCAAGTAGCAAAGGAGCTCTATGGACGCCATCGTAAAGATGCTCGAAAAGCATCAACCGTTCTTTGAGAAGATCTCGAGGAACATATACCTCCAGGCCATCAAGGACGGATTCCTTGGGTGCATGCCCATTGTCCTCACCTCTTCGATCTTTCTGCTCATTGCCACCCTTCCCGGCGTAGTCGGCGTCACGCTGCCCCAGCCGCTCATCGACTGGTGCAACAAGCTCTACAACTTCACCATGGGCGTCATGGGCATCATGGTTGCCGGCACCACTGCCAAGAACTTCACGGCTTCCATGAACCGTCGCATGCCCGCCGGCAAAGTGCTCAACGACGGTTCCACCATGGTGGCCGCCCAGTGCAGCATGCTGCTGCTCGCAGTCACGCAGTTCACCACCAAGTTCAACGGCTCCGAGCTTTCGGTCTTCGATTGCACCAGCATGGGCACGCGCGGTCTGTTCTCGGCCTATATCGCCGCGTTCATTACCGTGTGGGTCTATAAGTTCTGCGTCTCGCGCGATCTGACCATTAAGCTGCCTAAGGAGGTCCCGGGCGCCATCGCTCAGAACTTCCGCGACATCATCCCCTTTGGCGGTGCTGTCATCATCTGCGGCATCATCGATGTCGTCGTGCGCAACCTCATGGGCGTTCCGTTCTCCGAGCTGCTTATCAAACTGCTCTCCCCGCTCTTCACCGCTGCAGAAACCTATCCTGGCCTTATCCTTATCCAGGCAGCCACCGCGTTCTTCTGGTTTATCGGCGTCCACGGCCCCTCGATCGTCCAGCCGGGCATCGACCCCATCCGTCTTGCCAACCAGGCCGAGAACCTGCAGGTTCTGCTGGCCGGTGGCCACCCCGCCCACTCCCTCACCTTTAACATGTCGCTCGTGGGTGAGTTCGGCGGCACCGGCGCCACGTTCATCGTGCCGCTTCTGCTGATTCTCTTTATGAAGTCCAAGCAGCTCAAGGCCGTCGGTAAGGCCTCGATTGTTCCTGTTGCCTTCGCCGTCAACGAACCGCTGCTCTTTGGCGCGCCGATGATCCTTAACCCCTACATGCTCATCCCCTTTGTTGCCGCTGGTTGCGTCAACGTGAGTGTTGCCAAGTTCTTTATCGACAACGTGGGCATGAACGGCTTCTCCTTCGTGGTGCCTTGGGCTACCCCTGCCCCCATCGGCATCTTCATCACCACGAACTTCCAGCTTATCGCCCTGGTATTTGTCGCGATTATCATCTTGCTGGACGCCATCATCTACCTGCCGTTCTTGAAGGCATACGATAAGCTGCTCTGCGACCAGGAGGCCGAGCGCGCCGCCGAGCTGGGTCTCGAGTCCGATGGTGCCGCTGCCATCGCCGCCAACGCCCCTGCGCCCGCTGTCGAGCAGGCTACCGCTTCCGTCGAGACGACTGTTGCCGCCGCCGACAGCAAGCCTGTCGCCGATCAGCCCGAGCCCGCAGCCAACGCATCCGCTAAGAAGGATGTCGACGGTCTGAAGGTCCTCGTCCTGTGCGCCGGCGCCGGCACCTCTGCCATGCTTGCCAACGCCATCAAGGAAGGTGCTGCGCAGACCGGAGAGAACATCGCTTCCTCCGCAGGCGCCTATGGCCAGCACACTGCCATCATGGATCAGTACGACGTCATCGTGCTCGCCCCGCAGGTTCGTAGCTACTACAACGACATGAAGGCCGACACCGATCGTCTGGGCATTAAGCTGCTCGCTCCCCGCGGTAAGGAATATATCGACCTTACCCGCGACCCCGCTGGCGCCATCAAGTGGCTCCGCGAGAACCTCGACTAGTTCCTCCCTCTGTTGGTGCCCGGATCCCCAGTTCGGGCACCTCTCCCTATTCGTATCCCACAGAAAGGATGACTCATGACCAACCCCATGCAGTTCCCCGACGGCTTTGTGTTTGGCGGCGCCACCGCTGCTTACCAGGTTGAGGGCGAGACCCGTACGCACGGCAAGGGCAAAGTGCCCTGGGACGATTTCCTGGCTGCTCAGGGTCGCTTCTCCCCCGACCCCGCAAGCGATTTCTACAACAAGTACCCGGTCGATATCGACCTGTGCCAGCGCTTCGGCATCAACGGTATCCGTGTCTCCATCGCTTGGAGCCGCATCTTCCCCAATGGCACCGGCGAGATTAACCCCGAGGGCGTCGCTTTCTATCACGAGCTTTTCGCCACCTGCAACAAAGCTGGCGTTATCCCCTATGTCACGCTCGATCACTTCGATACGCCCGAGGCCTTTTACCAGAACGGCGGCGAGGGTTTCCTAACGCGCACGACGATCGACGCCTTTGTCGAGTATGCCAAGTTCTGCTTTGCCGAGTTCACCGAGGTCAAGCACTGGTTTACCTTTAACGAGATTCCCGCGACCGCCGAGGGCAGCTTTATCGTCGGCAACTGGCCGCACGGCGAGAAGTATCGCCTGGACAAGGCTTTCCAGCTCATGCACAACATGATGGTGGCCCACGCCAAGGCCGTCGTCGCCTTCCATGAGGGCGGCTTTGAGGGCGAGATCGGCATTGTCCAGAACCTGGAGCCCAAGTATCCCCTCGATCCCAACAGCGCTGCCGACTGCGAGGCAGCTCGCATGGCCGATGTCATCAACAACCGCTGGGTACTCGACGCCACCTTCCGCGGCCACTATGCAGCTGATACCTTGGAGGCTGCGACCAAGCTGGCCCATATCGCCGGCGGCGAGCTCGACGTCCGCGACGAGGACATCGCCGCGCTGACCGCCGCGCTCCCTTACAACGATTGCCTGGGCGTCAACACCTACAAGTGCCAGTTCCTGCGTGCCGCCGAGGGCGAAAACGACATCAACCACAATGGCACCGGCGACAAGGGCTCCTCGCGCTGGTTCCTCAAGGGCGTGGGCGAGTCATGCGTGCGCGAAGGCGTACCCACCACCGATTGGGACTGGATCATCTATCCCGAGGGCCTGTACGACCTGCTGCTCCGCATTAAGAACGATTACCCCAACTACAAGAAGATCTACATCACCGAGAACGGCATGGGCTATAAGGACGACTTCGAGGACGGCTTTATCGACGACGCCCCTCGCATCGACTACATGCGCCAGCATCTCGCATGGATCCTCAAGGCAATCGACGGCGGCGTAAACGTCGACGGTTACTTTGTGTGGTCGCTGCAGGACCAGTTCTCCTGGACCAACGGCTATAACAAGCGCTATGGCCTGTTCTACATCGACTTTGAGACCCAGAAGCGCTATCCCAAGGCGAGCGCGTACTGGTACAAGAACGTCGCGGAGACCGGCCTGCTCATGGCCTAACTTTTGCCGCATACCCCCTGTCGGCCGCATGCGAATCCCTCCACGGGTTCGCATGCGGCCTTTTTTGGCTCGGACCTGAGCGGGCCGTTTGTCTCAATCTGTAACATCTAGCAGGGATTTTCGGCCCTAGCTGTTATAGATTTAGACGAACGAGCAACCAGGGCTAAAAGATCTCAATCTGTAACACGTAGCCCACTTTCGACCGTCTACCTGTTACAGATCAAGACAATAAGATAGTCAAATCCGAACTTTCCAAGCAGTTATGAAGCATGGTTTCTAGTTTTCGGTATCACGAACATACTTTCGGTATCATTTAATGGTATTATGATATCGAAAGTATGTTCGTGATACCGAAAGGAGCCGCATGCGCCAGTTCGATTACACCACAGTCCCAGCGGAACTCGAAGCAACTCCAATCACCAACCTCCTCCTCTCGATACGCGAGCATAAAGGCCGTCAGCTTGCTCTGAGTCAAGTCAAACCCGAGCTTCTATCGTCCCTAATGGAGGAGGCTAAAATCCAAAGCACCCGGTCCTCCAACGGACTTGAAGGAATTGTTACCACCCAAAAAAGACTCAAAGCGATCATGGCGTATTCCGCCAAGCCAAGCTCCCGCGCAGAGGAAGAAATCGCTGGATACCGAGATGTGCTGTCGCTTATTCACGAGCAACACGATTCCATTCCCGTAACGCCATCGGTCATTCTGCAGTTGCATCGTGACCTCATGGCGCACACGGCAATCTCGTATGGAGGCCATTGGAAAGATGGCGATAACGAAATCGTCTCCATTGACGATCAAGGTAATCGATTTGTGCGCTTTAGGCCCCCTTCGGCTCTAGCAACCCCGGGACTTATTAAAGAAGCCTGCCAGTCCCTCAACGATGCTTTATCTCGCCAAGTTTGCGATCCCCTCCTTATATCGCTCCGCTTTATCTTCGATTTTGTTAGCATTCATCCCTTCAACGATGGCAATGGCAGGATGAGCCGGCTCCTTACAACGCTGCTGCTCGAAAAGACTGGATACGACATTGCGCGTTACATCAGCATCGAACGACTTATTGAAGACAACAAGGCGCTCTACTACAACGCCCTCGCTGCAAGCTCCACTGGATGGAATGAAAATCAAAACACCGAAGCACCTTTTATCCGTTTCATGCTCGGAACAACCCTAGCCGCCTACCGACAGCTCGAGCAGCGTACCTTAATTGAATCAAGCACTCGTCCCATGTCGAAGCAAGCGCGCATCGCTGTTCTATTTCAACAGAGACCCGGCGTCATTAAGAAATCCGACATCCGGTCCAACTGCCCCGATATCAGCGAGGTAACCGTTAAACGAACCCTCGGTCAGCTTGTTAGTTGCAGCGCAATCGAAAAAACAGGAGCGGGCCGTTCGACGGGCTACATACTCAAAGACGTCCATGCTCTAGAGCTATTCTTGCAATCCACAATACCCGATGGCGAGGCCGCAATAACAAAAGAGGCTCCAAAGGATAAGCTCCTTGAACGTGTAAACCACGCCGAGGATGAAAGCAAAGAGGGATTCTATGAAGACTATGATTCATTCTCAAGGGACATAAAGACGAAATACGGAGTCTAGTCATATCTCAGAATAGCCTCATCCTTGTTGCTCAAAGTTATTTGCGCGTCATTGTAAAGCGGTACCCCTGCGCCGGCAGGGGGGGGCAGAAGTATCGCCTGCCGATCCTGCTGGAGTCGGCAATCAGATAGCGCGCATCGGCCTTGCTAAAGGCGAGCTGCTGGATACGGCCCTCGTCCATGTTGGACGTGGACACGTCGCCGTCCAGAATGCCGTTGGCACCGATAAACGCCGCGTCGATGCCCAGCGCACGCAGGGCATCCTCGGCCGTTGGCCCCACAAAAGCGGCAGTGCGGCGACGGTACATGCCGCCCACCGGGCACAGCTCGCAATCCTCGCGCGCCTCGAGCAGGCTAAAGGCCGAAAGCGAATTGGTCACATAGATGGAAGACAGTTTGTCGGTGACTCGGAGAGCGCCAATGCGATCTCACGACGGTTGCGCGCATTGTCTCAATTAGATACTCAACGAAATACGGCCCCGCAGCTCAATAAGCTGCGGGGCCGTACCATACACCGACGAATCAACGACGAAGTGCATCCACTATTTGGCCAGCTCCTGAACGATCCAGTCAATTGCACCTTCGGGATCGTTGGTAAGGTCGATATACTCCTTGCCCCTTGTGGTGAGCAGTTTAATTCCAAGGCGATCGGTATCGGCCTTCATAGCGTCATAGTACATGCGTGCCTGGGGCGCCAGAACAATCACGTTGTACTGATCCATCGTATCATAGTGGCTTCCGTACGCACCGGACTGAGAAACCAGATCGATACCCTTAGCAGCGGCGCCTTCGCGAAGAGCATTTGCCAAGAGAGTCGAAGTGCCGGCACCCTGGCAAAGCACAAGCACGCGGATCTGCTCCGCCTTGTCCTTTACCGCCTCGAGAGCTTTTGCGACATTTTCCTGTGCGGCAATAGCATCTGCATCCGAGGTTCCTGCAGTCTCCTTTGCAGACTCTTCCAAACAAAGCTGATGGTCATACGCCTTGCAGAACGGATAGTAAATCACAAAGTCAACGACCAACAGCACTGCAATCAATACAAGAGAACGTACATCAAGACCTGTGGTGAGGAATGCACCGATTGGGCCGGGAAGCGCCCACGGCATGGTATACATGGGGGCGTTCATTCCAATGACGTCAATGAAAAACTTACCGATTATAGCGTTGACCATAGGAGCCGCTAGGAAGGGCACGAACATATAGGGATTGAGAACAATCGGCATACCGAAGAGAACGGGCTCGTTAACTCCAAAAATCACCGGGATAATCGATGCCTTGCCCATGGCTTTAAGCTGCTTGGAACGCATAAACATGATTAGGATAATAGGAACGATGAACGTGCAGCCAGAACCGCCCAGACCGCCGATGAAGTTTGTAAAGTCCAGCGCGAGAGCAATTGACGGGTGTCCACCTGCTTGGTAAACCGCAAGATTGGTAACGGTATTGTCGTAGAGCGCAGCATTGATCGGAGTCATGACAACCGAGGCACCGTGAATGCCCATAAATTGGAAAAGTGCGACCGCGCCCTCGATAAGCGCCATGCCAGGATAGGTGTCGACCGCGGAGAACAGCGGCGAGATAAGAGCGGATACCAAATTGGCGAACGGCACAGCAAGCAGCTTACGGCTCGCGAGATCGATAAAAGCGCACGCAAGGATCGAAAACCCAAACGCAAAGATATCGCGAAAACTCTGCGCAATAGAGCCAGGGACCTCTTTGGGGAGCTTGATCGTCACATTATGGCTAATGCACACCTTATAGATATTAACGGTCAAGAATGCGGATACGAACGCAGCGATAAAACCCTTGGTTCCCATGTAGCCGGTTTCAAAAACAGACGTATCTGCTCCGCCAATCGAGACAACATCGTTCGTCACCGATAGCAAGAACATGCCGCACATGGCACAAACCATGCACGAGGTGGGGTTGAGAGATTTGCCCGAAGGCATGCGGCGGTTCATCGACTTGGCAAGTGAGCTCGCCGTGGTGCCGGCCACCATAATGCCAAGAAGTCCCATGGTATATGCATAGATTTTATTAAAGAAATCCAGCACCTCAGACGGAAGCGCGATGCCTACATAGGCAGGGAGCGTCGAAAGAAGAAGGAACAGACTCGAGAACAGCACAATTGGCATATTCGAGAGAAAGCCATCCTTAATCGCCACCAGATAAATGTTCCTTGAGATTTTGTCGAAGAGGGCCTGGTGTTTTTCAAGGAATTTGACGATAGCGTCCATAAGACATCCTTTCATGTTTCCCGGGCACACAACGATTTATCCGGACTCAACCGTCGTCGTCCCAGTTTGTATCCACGTATGTAAATGAATACGTTCTCGTGCGAAATGTAATATCATTTGCGCGATTTGTCATAACCAATTCTTTTTCCGCTTTATCGATATGTCAAGAATTCAAATACTTATTCGGTGAACGGCAGTTGCGTAATTTTAGATTTGTCCATCTAAAGGCTATTTTTTCGGAGCAGTACAATAAGTTTGCAACCGTTCACCGATTGGATATAACATATTTAATATATTGTTGTAACAATATTAGTGACGATGTCACAAGCCTGTCGTTCTAGTCAAAGGAAGTAACAATGCCCAAACGATTACTGAACATGTCCGCATCCGATTTTGCCGCCACGTCACCCATGGATCTAAAGCAGGCAATTCTGGCCTCCGAGGGACGTACCATCATGGCGGAAAACGTACCCTCTTCCCAATTTCTCAGCGGCGTTACTAATGCAGAAATCGAACGTGCCGCAGGTGCCGACCTGCTTCTGTTTAACGCGTTCGATGTGTTCGATCCAGTTATTGCCGGTATTCCAGATGATCTCAATGAAAACCCGGTCACTTGGGTGAAGCGAGCATGCGGAAGGCCGATTGGCGTCAATCTGGAGCCAGTTGATAACGAGGCAGAGATGTCTGAATCCCGTACGGAAATCCCCATGGGTCGTCGCGTCTCTCCCAAGACCTTAGAAAAGGCTAACGAACTCGGATTTGATTTTATTTGCCTCACAGGCAACCCTGGAACTGGCGTCTCCAACGATGCGATCGCCCATTCAATCAAACTCTCCAAAGAGCATTTCAATGGCCTGATCATAGCCGGAAAAATGCATGGAGCAGGCGTTGCGGAACCTGTCATGACGCTCGAAATAGCGCGCGAGTTTGTTGACCTCGGTGTCGATATCCTTCTCGTGCCAGCCCCCTACACCGTCCCCTGCTTCCAAGAAGCAGACCTGCGCGCCATCGTAGACTTTGTACGATCCTACAACGTAGGCAAGTCAATTGAAGAGAAGGTTCTCGTCATGGCTGCGAACGGGACGAGTCAAGACTCTTGCGACAGCGAGACCATTAAGAAAATAGGCCTTGCAGCAAAAGCAGCCGGCGCTGACCTCCAACATATCGGGGACTCCATGAACGGTATTTGCCTGCCCCAGAATATCTTCACGCTCGGACAAGCCCTTCGTGGATACAGGCATCAGATCATCATGCTGAGCCGCTCTGTGATACGTTAAGATTGTTGCGCTCAAGCTACATCCCGACTGAGGCAACCATCAGATACCATCAATATGCAAACTGAGGCTCTAATGCTCGATACACATGAAAAACGGCCACTCTATTTACAGCTCACCGACGCGCTGCTCAAGCAGATCGTCGATGTGTATCAAGCAGACGATAAACTTCCAACAGAAATGGAACTCTGCGACGAATACGCCGTAAGCAGAACAACCGTCCGACTTGCCATGAGTGAGCTGGAGCGTCGTGGAAGTATCTATCGAATCCAAGGTAAGGGATCGTTTGTTGCACCGAAACGCGTTAGCGAGCTCAATTCACTTTTAGACTTTGACTTTACAAGCCATTGCGATGGCGTTGATCCGGATGCCATCACCAAACATTTCGGCGGCCTCACATCAGGTCGTCCAATTTCCGTAATGATGCTCCAACAATTTGGATGTCAAAGTCGCGATGAGATTCAGCGTCTTGAATTGACCTACGAACTTGAAGGCAGCTTCATAGGCGCTGATACGTTCTTCATTTCAAAGTCGCGCGTTCCGAATAACCAGTTAGATTTTCAGGCATTTAGCAGAATCATGGACGACTTGTCCAAGTCTATCCAATCTGTTAGAGAAAGCTATAGAGCACGTGAGCTTAGCGATTCCGAAGCCAGCAATTATGGTGTTGCAAAACTTCCGGTCATCGAACTGACTCATTATGCTTACGACTCCGGAGGCAAACTAATCTCAATTGTCTGCCGCACCGTCTTAACTGGGCGGGTCCCTTATCAAAACTTTATTTTCAAGTCCTAATGTTCTTTTTCTTTTATCTCGATCTGTAACACGTAGCCGAGTTTTTAAGTCCTAACCGTTACAGATCGAGACAAACAAGGTAGACCACGCCGAATTGTCTCAATCTGTAACACTAAGACCGGTTTTGGACGTCTAGATGTTACAGATTGAGATGAATGCACAGGTCAATCCTCTCAATCTCAATCTGTAACAACTAGCTGAATTTTTCGGTCCTAGCTGTTACAGATCGAGACAAACGGAATAGGCCGAGCCAAAAATCTCGATCTGTAACATCTGACTCGCTTTTGGCCGCCTAGATATCACAGGTTGAGACAATTTGATAGTGGAGTCCTCATTTGCGCGTCATATCGCGTAGCGCTGACACGCTGGTTTCCACAATGACAGGAGGTAAAAGTCCTCCCGCATCGCCCGTTGGCAATCCCGTAGCGCTAGCTAGCAAATGACCTGCGTATGCTCCTCGATGGCGGCACGATCTTCGGCGGCGATGCCCGGCTCGCACACCACGGCGTCCAGGCTGTCCAGACGGCAGAAGGTGTAGAAGTCGCGCTTGCCAATCTTGCTGGAATCGGCGATCAGATAGCGCGAGTCGGCCTTGCTAAAGGCGAGCTGCTGGATGCGGCCCTCTTCCATGTTAGACGTAGACACGTCGCCGTCCAAAATGCCGTTTGCGCCGATAAAGGCTGCGTCGATCCCCAGTGCGCGCAAGGTGTCCTCGGCCGTGGGGCCCACAAAGGCGGCAGTGCGGCGGCGGTACACGCCGCCCACCAGGCACAGTTCGCAGTCTTCGCGCGCCTCGAGCAGGTTAAACACCGAAAGCGAATTGGTCACAATGCGCAGGCGAAACGCCGGCAGCATCGAGGCCATCTGCTCAACCGTGGTGCCCGTGCCCAAAAAGATGGTCGAGCCTTCCTCGATAAGCTCCACAGAACGGCGCGCAATCTGCAACTTTTCCTCGGCATGCTTCGTGCGCTTTTCGCTGTGCGAATACTCATGGCGCAGCATAGCGTGTGAACGGCTCTGTGCACTGCGGGCTCCGCCGTGCACGCGCTCGATCTCGCCCAGGCTCGCAAGCTCCTCAAGATCGCGGCGGATCGTCATATCCGAGACGCCCAGTGCGTCCGAGATCTCCTTGACCGAGACCGTGCCCTGTTCCTCGAGCAGCTGACGAACCTTATCCTGTCGCTCCGCCTTAATCACGATGAATCCTCGCCGTTCTTTGCGCACATATCATTCAAACAGTAACGAACAAATTGTATCAGACTCGTGCGCGTCAAAAATCAACGCCAGCACAGCTCCAATCATCACTTTTTTGAGAAAAATACCCCCTGCTTTAGTGGGGTGTAGTGATAATCTCGCCTGTTCGCGCTACAGTTTGTCCGAAATACCTCGATGTTAGGAACCAAATGATCACTTCCGAGCTTTTCGGCACCGCGCCGTGCGGTACCCCCGTTCATTGTTACACCCTCAACGGGCCCGAGATCTGCGTTCGCATTATGGACTATGGCGCCACCGTGTTGGGCATCGACGTGCCCGACATCCCCGGCAACGCGCGCGATGTGGTGCTGGGCTTCGATAAGCTCGAGGATTACTTTGACAACCCCGCCTGCTTTGGCGCGACCATCGGACCTGTGGCCAACCGCACTGCAGGTGCCACGATCACCATCGCCGGCACGGACTGGCATATGCCCGCCAACGAGGGCACCAACAACCTGCACAGCGATCTTGAGCATGGTCTGCACAAGCGCGTATGGGACGTTGAGCTCGACGAGGTCCACAATGCCGTGCGCATGACCACCTCGCTTGAGGACGGTGAGCTGGGCCTTCCCGGCAACCGCACCTTTACGGCCGTGTTTACCGTGACGCGCACCGGTTGCTTCCGTATCGAATATGGCTGTGAGAGCGACCGCGCCACGTACGTGTCCATGACCAACCACACGTACTTTAACCTTGCCGGTCACAACGCCGGCATGGACTGTGAGCACTTCTTTGTTGCTAACGCTGCCCACTACCTGCCCATCAACGAGCAGAATATCCCCACCGGAGAGATCGCTCCGGTCGAGGGCACGCCGTTTGACTTCCGTGAGCTGCGCCCCGTCGCGCCCGGCATGGAAGCCGACGACCCGCAGATTAAGCAGGCCCGTGGCTACGACCACTGCCTGTGCATCGATGGCTATCAGTACGGCCGTAATCTGCGCCGCGCGATGCACGTCGAGGAGATGTGGACCGGTCGCGAGCTGGACTACTACACCACCGCCCCGGGCGTGCAGCTCTACACCGGCAACTGGCTGGGCGACGAGCACGCCAAGGACGATGCTAACTATGGCTGGGGTGCCGGCTTTGCTCTCGAGGCCGAGATGTACCCCGACACGCCGCACCAGCCGTTGTTCCCGCAGGGCATTGTGGGCCCGGGTCACCCCTACAGCAATGTAATCGAATACCACTTTATGAGGCACTAAGCCCACAACGCGACATATCGCACAGTAGCGCCCGCCGGCACCACCGCCGGCGGGCGCTTTGCTACCTAGTCATTGGGGACGTTCTTAAATGACTAGTTGGATGGGGTCGGGATTGGAGCTGGGGAGGTAACGGATTTCTAGCTCTATGCCGAGTTCTTGTAGCTCTTTGAAGGCAGCGATGTCCGTATCGTCTACGGCGACTGCGGGCGTTATGGGGTGCTTGCCCTCCCCTGCCTGCATATGACCAATGCTGATCTTGGTGATCGGCACACCGCCCTTAACCAGCGCGAGCGCATCGGAGGGTGAGGCCACCATGATCAGAATCAATTGGCGAGGCGTTGCGGTATGAATGACGTCGATGGTCCTTTGCACCGAGAAAAACCGCGTCCAAACGCCTTCTGGCGCCGCCACCCTCATGGGTGCCCATTGGCGCGAATCTGCCGCGATCTCATCGTTGACGATTAGGACAAGGTTGGAACCCACGGCTTCGTTCCACAGCTCAACGTCTTGGCCGTAAATGAAACGGTCGTCGATGCGTGCGAGAAGAATCTTGGGTTGAGTCATCGCTGCCCCATTCTGTTTGAGACCCGTAAGAGCAAGACATCGCGTCTCCAATATTAGTGCATTTAAAGTGAGAAAAGCCGTCAGAACACTTGCGCGGATTTGCGATGTCCCGTATCATAGACAGCTGTTGACGCCTCAGTTGCGCCATCACATGGCCGCCAGCGTAGCTCAGTTGGTAGAGCACCGCTCTCGTAAAGCGGGGGTCACCGGTTCGAGCCCGGTCGCTGGCTCCATTGCACAAGATAGCCGCCTTCGGGCGGCTTTTTTGTTGCTGATTTCGGGCGCGCTTCCGCCAATCCAAGCACAACGCCGCCGGAAACTCTCCTACTCAACAAAAGCCCCGCCAACCGCAATCCCCAAAGGAACCGCGTTCAGCGGGGCCCAAGCGAGCTCCCCCAAGGGATAACGCTCGCAACACGAACAGCTCAGCCGAGCAGCGCGCTACTCCTCCCAGTAAGCATCTGCAAGCAGCTTAAAGCAAATCTTCTTGACCGGCTGCGCGCCATCGCCCTGGAACTCGAGCGTGGGCATGTGAGGCTCGCCGGCAACAAACAGCGCAAACTTGTCGTCAGCAAGATCGCCGGCGATCGAGGCGTCGGAATCGACCAGATCGTAGTCGTCCTTCTCGTCAAACTCCTGAACCAGCGTCAGGCTGCCCGTGGCAACCTTAAAGGCCTCGCGACCCTCGACGTCGATCTGCAGGTCGTGATAGCGCTGATGCGTCTCATAGTGAGCCTCGGCTTCGGGACGCGTCGTGGGAGCCATGACGTTCGCAAAGACCTTGTCGCCCAGAATCGGATGGCTGCCGACCTCGAGCTTCGCCGGATCGTTCTCCTCGAGCCAGTCGATCAGCACGTCGAGGCCCTTGAGCATTCCACGGTACTCCTCGATATCGCCCAATGCACCGTAAATCATCTAAATCCCCTCTCGGATCGTTTCTTTGGCGGCTACTCGGCAAACGCATTACCGACGCTGTTGCCACCCACATGCGTCTCGACCAGGGTAAGGTCGGGATTGAACACGACAGTGTCGGCGTCGCGCCCCGGCATAATGCTACTGCACTTGTCGTCGACATGAGCTGGCAACCGATGCCGGGGCCGCAGCACAAGCTCCTACAGCTCGGTCACGACAACGCCGTTGTAAACCTCGTCCCAACGATCCATAACCAAGTGGCCAGTCATGGGATCCATGGCATTGAGTTTGCCGCAGGTGTTGGCGGTACGCAGCACCGTCTCGTCGTCGGCTCCGGCAGCAATCGCATGTGCGAAGCCGGCAATGGTCGAATCGCCAGAGCCCGTAGCGTTAACGGCGGGGATATCGGGGGTCTTGGCGCGGAACGCACGGCCATTGTGGAAGCCAACTGAGCCGGCAGCGCCCATGGATACGACGACCCAGGGGATATCGGAGAAGCGGGCGTCAGAGGCGAGCGCGGAACGGAGCTCGTCCACATCGTCGGTGGTAAAGCTCGTGCCCAGAAGGCCGTTAATTTCGGTCAGGTTAGGCTTAACCAGCTCAGGCTTGACCTCGGACTTGAGCGCAGCCTCAAGCGAGGCACCCGAGGTATCGAGCAGCACCTTGGCGCCGGCGTTCTCGGCAATGCCCGTGATCTTGGCATAGTAGTCCGCCTCGACGCCGCGGGGCAGCGAACCCGAGATGGTAACGACATCGGCCTTGCTCGCAAGCTCGGCGAACTTGGCGGTAAAGGCATCGAGCTCCTCGGGGGCAATCGTCGGGCCGCTCTCGAGCAGCTCGGTCTGGTTGCCGGCATGAAGGATATTGAGGCAGATGCGGGTCTCGCCCTTGATGGGCACAAAATCATTCTTAATGCCGTTGGCATCCATGAGCTCGGCCATATAGGCGCCCATATGACCACCAAGCAGGCCGGTTGCCACGACATCGTCGCCCAGCTGGCCCAGGACGCGGGCCACGTTGAGGCCCTTACCGCCGGCGGTCTTTTCGGGCGTCACGCGGTTGACGTCGTCGATAATGAGCTCATCAAGCTGATAGCGCGTATCGACGGACGGGTTCATCGTAACGGTGAGGATCATTTCTAGCTCCTTATCTCGCAGGCTCCTTATGCCTTGCAAAACGAATTGGCTACATGCGACTACAGAATCTCGATTGTGAACGAGCGCACGATGGTTTCTTTGGGCTTGGCGATAAGGCAGCCGCGCTTGTGCTCAAGCACGTCATCCTCATCGGAACAGGTCGAGAGGCCGCCCCAGGGTTCAACTGCCACAAAATCACCCTCGGGCTTGCTCCACACAATGAGGTACGGGAAGCCCTCAAAGCTCAGGCGAACGCCCTTGTCCTCGCCCTTTTTGGAAAGCGTGACCTGACGGCTCTCGAGCACGTCAAAGATGGTCTCCGCAAAATCGAAGAGCTCATGCGACAAAGGCAGCGTCTTTCCCACCATGGGGTTTTTGGAGCGCCTGTCCACATCAATCAATCCGGTCGAGGGAACGGCGGTGCAGAGCTCCGCAGCCTCGTCTTTCTCAAAACGCAACTCGTAGTCCGTATAGGACTCACCCTCGTCGAGCGGACACCTAAAGCCGGGGTGTCCACCGATAAAGAAAGGCATGTCCTCGGTGCCCTCGTTGGTAACCTCATAGGAGACACGCACGGCGGCGTCCTCGAGCGTATAGCGGGCGACAAGTTTAAACGGATACGGATAATCGCTCAGCAGCGCGGCGTTATCCTCGGATGCCAGGCACATAGCCAGCTCGTTTGTGCTTTGGCTCAACAGCTTCCACTCCTGCTTGCGCGCAAAGCCGTGGCGGGCGAGCTTCACATGATGTCCGGCAAACGTCATGGCGCTGTTATCGCGCAAACCTCCGCAAATCGGGAAGCAAATCGGTGCCTGGCCGGACCACACGGCGGGATCGCCCTGCCACAAGTACTCGCGACCTCCAGCCTCAATCGAGGTAAACGAGCCGCCGGCCGTGGAGACCTTGATAGAAATCGAATCGTTAGAGAGAGCGTATTCCATTGTCCATCCTTTCGAACAACTGCTTTTTGCTCGCAAGAACCCGTCTCGGCCCTGACCAAAGGACAAACCCGCACGTTCATCGATGCGTCCGGTTTCCCAGGCATGCAACGGGGTACCATACAGACATTGATGCAATTACAGCTGAAAGGCCTTCTTATGCGAACCATCATCCTTTATGCCTCACGCCACCACGGCAATACGAAAAAGCTCGTGGACGCCATCGTCGAGGCGCACCCCGAAATCGATACCCTCGACGTGAAGTCACTCGGTAAAAACGAGTACCCCGACCTGCACGAATACCATCTAATCGGCGTCGCCACGGGCATTTATTACTCCGAGATCGACAAAGATATGGCGCGCGTGCTCACGAACGTGCTGCAGCCGCAGGACAAGGTGTTTGGCCTTATGACCTACGGTGGCAAAAACAAGTGGTACGGCAAGGATATCGATGGCATCTGCCGCATGAGGCAGGCCATCTTTATGGGTGTCTACGGCTGTCCCGGCTTTGATACGTGGGGGCCGTTCAAACTCACCGGCGGCGTCCAGAAGGGACACCCGACCGCTGAGGAAATTAAGGGCGCCGTCGACTTCTTCGACAAGATCGAAGACGAGTATGGCGACATCATCGTCGAAGAGTACACCAAGCGCGAGAAGCGTCTAGCATACGAAAAGGAGCATCCCGCGGGGGGCCTTGTGGCCGGCGTCAAGCGCACGGCAAAGAAGATCGCTAACAAGCTGTAACTGTTAAGGTGCTTTTGAGCGTTTAACCCATACGGCGGGTCCGAGCAGATTCGGGCCCGCCGTCTTTTTCTATCGTTAATCGGTAAAGGCGTTGCCGACGCTCTGGCCGCCAACATACGTCTCGACGAGGGTGAGCTCATGGTCGAACACGACAAAGTCGGCGTCGCGACCCGGCATGATGCTGCCGCACTTATCCTCGATGTGCGCAGAGCGAGCCGGCACCTCGGTTGCCATGCGAATGGCGATATCGGCGCTGGCGATGCCCCAGTCGACGATGTTCTTGACGCCCTGGGCAAGCGTGAGCACCGAGCCGGCAATGCTTTTGCCGTCGGCGAGCCAGCACAGGTTGTCCTTCATGATGACGTCCATGCCACCACTGGTGTAGCTGCCCTCGGGCATGCCGCCGCAGCCCAGGCAGTCGGTGATGAGCACCGTGTGCTGCCAGCCCTTTGCCTGCAGCAGTGCCTTGATGGCGGCAGGGTTTACGTGCTTGCCGTCACAGATGATCTCGGCGTAGGTCTCGGGCGTGGACATGGCAGCACCCACGACACCGGGCTCACGGTGATGCAGACCGCGCTGGCCGTTATAGGTATGCGTAAAGCAGCTGGCACCGGCATTGATAGCGGCGATGCACTCATCGTAGGTGGCGTCGGAGTGACCGATGCTGGTCACCACGCCCTTGGCGTTCAGAGCAGCCGCATAAGCAGCGGCACCGTCGCGCTCGGCGGCCATGGCGCTCTTAACGATGCGACCGCCCGCAGCCTCCTGCCACTGGTCGAAAACCTCCTCGGAGGGGTCAATCAGGTAAGCGGGGTTCTGCGCGCCCACGTGCTTCATGGTAAAGAAGGGGCCCTCCAGGTAGATGCCCTGAATGCGGGCACCGCAGAAGTCGGGGCCGCGGCCCTCGTCCGCCTTGGCGATAGCAGCGCAGGCGTCCTTGATCTGTTCGACGCCATCGGTGAACGTCGTGGGCAGCCAGCTGGTGGTACCGCGACGGGCGAGCTCGGTTGAGCTGATATCGATGCCCTCGGGATCGTTATCGGTAGTTGAGTGGTTGTAGAAGCCATGGATGTGAGTATCGACCATACCCGGTGCGATCCACGATCCCGTGTAGTCCTTAATCTCGCAAGAGGGCTCGTCGGCCTGCCAGGCGCCAAAAACGCCATCCTCGACCATAAGATAGCCGCCCAGTTGCGGGCCTGCCGGCAAGAAGAACTTGTCAGCCTTAATTGCGTACGTGCTCATATGCACTCCTTGCTTCTAAAGCAGTTGACTGTAGTGATGCTTATACCCAGCTCACGTAAAACAAAAAGCGCCCGCCCGCCGTTATGAGCGGACGGGCGCCCTTACAGGGGGACGCGATTAAGCGGTGAAGGGGTGAATCGTCACGCCCTTAACCACGCGGTTGACCGTGCCGGTGGGGCTCGGCGTATCGGGCGTGTTGCCCACGCGCACGGAGTTGAGCAGGCTGATAGCCTGGGCAAACATCACGAACGGCAGAGCAAGGTAGCCCTCGGGAAGTGCCTCGTAGCCCTTAAAGGTGAAGGACTCGCCCTCGTAGACGGTGGCACCTTCCTGCTGAACGGCGATGGTGTGCTGAGCGATCTCGTCGCCACCGATCTCGTTGAGGATGTCGATGTCGTACTGACGGGTGTAGGCGTCGTTATTGACGAACACGAAGACGAGCGTCTTATCGTCGACGAAGGACTTAGGTCCATGACGATAGCCCATGGAGGTGTCGTAGGAAGTAGCGACCAGACCGTGAGCGAGCTCGAGGATCTTGAGCTGGCTCTCCTGGGCAAGACCACCGAAGGAGCCAGAACCCAAGTAGGTCACGCGGTTGAAATCGCCAGCCAGGTAATCGGCGATCTCAGGCTCACGGGAGATGACCTCCTCGCCCATCTTGGCAATCGTCTCGACCCACTCGGCCTTCTGCTCGTCAGAGGCAGTGTCGAAAATAAGGGTGGAGAGCAGGGTCATGCAGGAATAAGAACCGGTCATGGCGAAGCCCTTGTCGTTGGCGCGCGGAATGAGCAGCGTCAGCGCGTTAGGATCATCGGCAGACTCGACGGCGAGCTTGCCCTCGGGAGCGCAGGTGATGTTGAGGAACTTGACGTTGTGGACGAGCTCCTTGGCAACGGCAACGGCGGCAAGGCTCTCGGGGCTGTTGCCAGAGCGGGCAAAGGAAACCACGAGCGTGGGATCCTCGGCGCGCAGGAAGTCGCGCGGGGCGCTCACGATGTCGGTCGTGGCGATGGGCTTAAAGTCGTAGAGATCAGTGTTGCCAGCGTGACGCAGGTACGGGGCGCAGGTATCGCCAACGTAGTCGGACGTACCGGCACCGGTGAAGACAACGGACAGACGCCCCTCGCCCATAGCGCGAGCCTCGGCCAGGAAGGCCTCGATGGCCTCCTTGTTCTCGCGATAGATGTTGAGCGTATCACGCCAAAGCTCGGGCTGCTGAGCAATCTCGGCCGTGGTGATCTGGGCGCCGAGCTCGGTGAGTTCATCGACACTCTTCTCGAACATTTCTAATACCTCTCTCTAGAAGTAATCCTCTGACGTGCAATTATACACTTCGGTTGGTTATCTGGTAGTAACCAGTTAAATGCAAAGAATCACCATATGGAAACGATGCGAGCACTAGTTACTGCGCTGGTGGTAAACCTTGTATTTAAACTGATCGGCACGAGCAACCGAGAGTGTGTACTCCACTACCTCGTTTGACTCGTTATACGTAGTCCTGACCAAATCGAGCACAGGCGAGCCCTCGACAATTCCCAAAAGGTGGGCATCGGTGGGACGGGCTATGCTCGCATAGAACTCCTCTTCGGCCACGCGAATCTTTTGCTGAAAGTCCTGCTCAATCACATCGTAAAGCGGCTTACGCTCCAGCAGCGGTCGCTTTAGGGACAGAAATTGACGAACCGGTAGATAGCTGCGTTCGACCATCATGGGCATGTTGTCGGCAGAACGAAGGCGCTTGAGCTTAAAAATGCGATCACCGATGCGCAATCCCATATGCTCGGCCAGATTCTTATCGGCCTCCATCTCGCAAAACTCGAGAATCGTGGTCTCGGGTTCTCGACCCATCGCGCGCATCTGCTCGGTAAAGCTGTAGGACTGCATAAGATTGGTTGCCTTTGCCGAACGGTCGGTCACAAAGGTACCGCGACCGTGCTGCCGAACCACCAGTCCTAAACGCTCCAGTTCCTGCAGAGCCAGGCGTACCGTAGTGCGCGAGAGACCATAGCGCTCTGAAAGTTCGCGCTCGGAAGGAATCATGTCACCGGCGCGATATTCATGGTCGATCTTTTCGGTCAGAATATCGACCAGCTGATCGTACAGCGGTTGCTTACGCGCTCCGATCGCCATCCTATCCTCCCTTTTGCTCGAATTCGGCTAACTACCTAGGGTGTTAAGCATTATCAGTCTGCAACACCCGAATCATCAAGAAAACAAAAGCCGCGTGCTCGAAAGAGCGCGCGGCTTTTAACATACACATGGCTTAAGGGGTCGGGGTGTGAGCCGCGTAGGGACACACCCCTCAAGCTAGAGCCTTACCAGATGCTCGGCCAGAGACCAAGCGGGCCAGCGCCCAGGATGCCAAGGACAAAGAGCAGGAGAATGCCCTTGGTCGGGGTCCAGCTGTGCTTAGCGAACATGTAGTAAAGCAGCAGCGTAAGCATAAGCGGGACGAGCTTCGGGACGATGGTGTTGAGGGTGTCGGCAACAGAGAAGTTGACCGGATCCTCGGTAACGGTGCCGTAGGTCACGGACTCCATGCCGTTGCCCAAATCGGTGACGCCGCACTCGACAGCGTTGCCGTCGGCATCGGAAGCGGTAAGGGCGTTGCCATCCTTATCGGTCATGGCGATGGTACCGGCCTCAGCGGTCTCGGTATCGATGCCCTCCATACCGGTGAAGTTCTCGGCCTCCTTCTCGGAGACAATCACGGTAGTAGCGGAGAGGCCGCGGGTGGTGCCGTTGGGGATCTGGAGGTTGATCTGGGTGCCACCCATGGTGACGACCAGGCAACCAACGACGAAGACGCCCATGATGGAAGCGGCACGCGTGAAGGCCTGCATGTTGGCGGTCAGAGCGTCAATAGCGCTGGTGCCAAGCTTGTAGGACCAGTTCATGAGCCAGAAGCGCAGAGCGAACTGAACGGCGTTGAAGATCACCAGGAAGATGATCGGCGCAGCGGCGTTGCCGTTGATGGCCATGTTGGAGGTGATGCCGGCCGTGATAGGCACGAGCGTCAGCCAGAACAGGGCGTCACCGATACCACCGAGCGGGCCCATTGCGGCGACGCGGACGGCGCGGATCGTGGGGATGTCAACCTTGTTCTGCTCGAGCGAAAGCACGATGCCCATAACAAAGGTGACGAGGAACGGGTGGGTGTTGAAGAACTCCAGGTTGTGGCTCATGGAAGCCGCGAGGTCGTTCTTGTTGGTGTGGATCTTCTCCAGACCGGGGATGATGGAGTAGAGCCAGCCAGCGGCCTGCATACGCTCGTAGTTGAACGAGGCCTGCAGGAAGCAGGAGCGCCAAGCCATCTTGTTGAGGGTCTTCTGGTCGAGCTGCGGAGCAGGAGTGAGATCCTCGTAGTGCTCCGGGATCACATACTCATTAGATGCCATCTTCGAAGTCACCTCCGTCAGAAACAGCTGCACCCTTCAGCTCGGTCTGCTGCTGGAAGTCCCAGAAAGCGATGCCGAAGCCGATGAGAGCGAGGATGAGCAGAGCAGGGGTTGCCAGCGAATCGTTGGCAACGGTGATGAGCGCGAGGCCAAAGCCCATGAGGAAGAAGCCCCACATATCGCGGTTCATCATAACCTTGAGCAGGACGGCGAAGCCGACGAAGCGCATCATGCCGCCTGCAGCGGACAGACCGGTCTGCAGCCAAGTCGGGATGGCGGAAGCGATGGTCTGACCAATGGTAGCGCCAGCGATGAAGAACAGGGTGACGACGACAGCGAAGATCAGGCCGAGCAGAGCCATGGCGAAGTAGTTCAGGCGCTCGATGCCCTTGGTGTCCGCGTTGTGAGCCATGTTATCGGCCGTGGACATAAGCGGGGACATAAGCGTGAAGACCAGGGTAACGCCAAGCTGGCCAAGCAGAGCGAACGGAATAGCGAGGCCGACTGCCGCGTTGGGCTCGAGGCCCGTGGCGATAGCGAGAATGGCTGCCATGATGCCGCCGATGACGGCGTTAGGCGGCTGAGCGCCTCCGATCGGCATGTTGCCGATCGTCATGAGCTGATAGGTACCACCCACGAGAAGACCGGTGTTGAGGTCGCCAAGGATAAGACCGATGACGGCGCCGGTGACGATGGGCTGATAGAGAGACTCGAGGAAATCAAACTGGTCGATTGCCGCGATGAACGTAACAACGAAGACCAGAGCGATCTGGATGATCGAGTATTCCATCTTGCTCCTCCTTTCAAAATGAATGTACGCACTTTGGATATCACGTACAGAACGTCAGGGTTTCACTCCTGACAACGTGGATCACGAGGATTACGAGAAGAGCTTGCTCGTGTCCTCAACAGGCGTGCTCGGAACGCGCCTGATCTCCAACTCCACCCCCAATTCCTGCAGCTCTTTAAACGCAGCGACATCCTCGTCGTTAACTGCGACGGAGGTGGCGACTTGGCGCTTTCCTTCCGACATGTGCATGTTGCCGATGTTTACCTTCTTTATAGGCACACCGCCCTTGACGAGCGTAAGCACGTCTTCCGGTGTTTCGGCCACGATGAAGATCTTCTGGCGCGGGCTCGCCTTGCCAATGACGTCGATGGTCTTCTGCAGGGAGAAGAAACGCGTAGCGACGCCGGCGGGAGCGGCCATCTTCATGAGGTTCTGGCGCATGGTGTTGGACGCCACGTCGTCGTTGGCGACGAGGATGAGGTTGGAGCCCAGAGTGGAGTTCCACTGGGTGGCAACCTGACCATGAACCAGTCGGTTATCGATGCGGGTAAGAAGAATGTTGGGTTCTGCCATGTTGATCAGCTTCCTTTCGATATTTGCTGACGACAGTTACTTGATCTCCTGAATCGCGTAACGCGAAACATCTACGACGGCTCCGGATCGGACTTTGATCTGGACCTTCTCGCCTTCGAAGCCTTTGACGGTTCCGTAGATACCGCCGGCGAAAAGAACCTCCTGACCCGGCTTGAGCTCGGTGTGCAGCTCCTTGAAGTACTTCTGCTTCTTCTTCATGTTGATTTGCGACCAGATGGTGTAAATCAAGCCCATGATGACAAGCAGGCCTAAAAGGGCGACCGAGGAGCTCAGGACGTTGGCTCCGAAATCGGCCATTAAATGCCGTCCTCGTCGCCGAAGATATCCTCTTCCTCGGAGCCGGCAACGGATGCGACCGTCTGGGCGGTGACGCCCGTCTGGCCAACGGTCACGGCCTGCTCGCCAAGCTCGGCGAGCGTGGCATTGCCGCGGAGGAACAGAAGCTCAATAACCATGGGAAGGTTGGTGCCAGTCAGAACCTCGACGTTGTCGACATCCTGGGCAATCATCATCGACTGGTTGAACGGGGTGCCGCCAAGCAGGTCGGTAAAGACAAGCACGCCATCGCACTCCTCGCGCATGGCGGTAATAGCGGCGCGGAGATCCTCACCGTAGGATGCGGCCTGGTCGCCCTCAAAAGGAACGACGGTAAAAGCAGGCTGGTCGCCGGCAACCATAGCGATAGCGCTTGCAAGACCGGGTGCGAACTGTCCATGACCGGTAAGAATAAAGCCAACCATTCAAATTTCCCTTCCGAAGGTGTGTACGATCTGAGTCCGATGATTTTCGGAAGCCAGCGGGCGCTCGCCCTTAAAGCTTCTTAGAAAGCGTTCTTTGAAGACCAGTGGTTTCTAAACTGGTAGTAACCACGTGACGTATTGTTGTCACTATATCACCCCAGAAGAGGTCGCTTTCGTTGATTCATACGGTAAAACGTTTTTGCACCGCTCACGGTGATAAATCGACCGTTTACCGGTCGTTAACACTTCTACCTGCGGTTTTGAAACCGTTTCGAAATGCTTTGGCAAAAAATCTGATCTTTTCCTGTGTCTAAACAACGTAGGGCGGCTAAAAATAGCGTGTAGAAAAATTGCAGGTCATTGTGAAGATATGTGAATTGGTCTTTTTGACTTAATACCAGTTAGAACCAGTTTTGAGATTATCGGTGAACGGTAGTTTTCGACCGTTCACCGGTTACTTGCAATCGTTTGCAGCTGTTTTCCCATATGAATTAGGGGAACCCGATGGAGCATTGTGCGGGCTCGAGGCCTACCCCAGTGGTTTCGGTAACAAAAAGCCCGCTAGAACGTTGTCCGTTCTAGCGGGCTTAATCAGGTGATCGGTTAACGCGCAGTAGTGCAGGCAAACCTTACGCAAACAGGCCGTAGATGCTGATGTTGGCCTTGGCATACAGGCCGTTAGCATACTCGGTCCACTTGGAGCTGGCGCTCGAAGCCTGCGAAGAGTACTGCTGGTAGGCGGTGTAATAGGCGGTCATGGCCTGCTTGTAGGTAGCGCTATCAGCCGTAAAGGCATCGTCAGCGAAGGCCTTAGCGTAGGTGCTATCGGCGTCCTTCCAGGTGCCCTTTTCGCTATCCCACTCGTCGCCGGCAAGTTTGATGATGTAATCGGCGTAGTCCTTGCTCGCGGTCTCCTCGTTGCCGTCAGCAGGCTCGGTCGGGGCGGTCGGCATGCTTGCGGAGCTATCGCCCACCTTCTTCTTGTAGAGCTTCTGCAGCGTCGCGGACTGGCGGACGATCTGCTTGGCCTGGTCCTTGGACACGCCATACTGCGTGGCCATGGTCTTGTAGTCCGAAGTGCCGATGGATTCCTCGGCGTACTGCTTCATCTCCTTAGAGGAGACGGTAATGCCCTCGTCCTCGGCAGCGTCGAGCAGGATCTTGTTGCGCACGTAGGACAGGATGACGTCGGCAGAAGGAGCGGTGTAGTTGCCATCGCTATCCTTGACGGTGTCGAGGCTGTACTGGCTCTCGATGGCCTCGCGCGCGGTGATGTCGCTCTTCTTGCCGTTGTAGCTATAGCTTGCCACGGTCGAATCGAGCTGGTCCTCGGTCAGGGTCGACGAGCCGACACCCTTGCCGCCAAAGCCGCCATTGCCAATAAAGAAGCCGACCACGGCGGCGATCACGACGGCAACCACAAAGGCGGCAATCATCGTCTTCTTGTGCCTGGATGCATGGTCGTCTTCATCGGAACCCAGAATATCGTCGTCCTCATCCTGGGCCTCGGGCATCAGATTCTCGTCAGCGGCATCCGCGGCAATCTGAGCCTCCAGTCGGGCGTCCTCCCCCTCGGCCGTCGTGCCGGCGGCAATGTGCTCGGCAGACGTACCGGCGACCAGATCGATCTTCTCGTCCTCGTCACCGTCGGGGCCTTCGCCGCGCTCGATGATCTGGATGCCGTCGATCTCGTCCTTCTCGTCCTTCTTTTGAATCAGACCCATATCAGTTACTCCTTGTTAGGAAACATAGTCTTCAATAGAATACGCCCGACAGAGTGCCGGGCGTATTGATTCTTAGGTTATACGCAAACACTTAAGTACTATTTAGGCGTTTGCAGCCTGCATGTCTTAGGCCAGGTGCGCGATAACGGCATCGGCAAAGGCCTGCGTGCCCACGGCGCCCTCGACGGAGCCGGTCTGGGCACGACATACGTCGCCGGTAACCTGCTTACCCTCGTCGAGCGTGGCGGACACGGCGGCGCGGATACGATTGGCCGCATCGTTCTCGCCCAGATGATCGAGCATCATAGCCGCAGACAGAATCTCGGCCGTGGGGTTGGCGATATCCTGGCCAGCGATATCGGGCGCGGAGCCATGCGTTGCCTCGAAGATGGCGCAGTCGGCACCGATGTTGGAGCCGGGGGCCATACCCAGGCCACCTACCAGGCCGGCGCACAGGTCGCTGACGATATCGCCGTACAGGTTGGGCAGCACCAGGACATCGAAGTCGTTGGGGTTCTGGACCAGGCCCATGCAGGTGGCGTCGACGATCTTGTCGTTGAACTCAATATCGGGATAGTTGGCGGCCACCTCGCGCGCAACGCGCAGGAACAGGCCATCGGTCGCCTTCATAATGTTGGCCTTGTGCACGGCCGTCACCTTTTTACGGCCGCAGCGGCGGGCGTACTCAAAGGCGTACTCCACAATGCGGCGGCTCTTGGCGATGGAGATGGGCTTAATTGAGATGGCGGAATCGGCGGCGAAGGTCTTCTGACCCGAGCGCTCGACAAGCTGTGAGAGCTCCTCGACCTCGGCAGCGCCCTCATCGAACTCGATCCCGGCGTAGAGGTCCTCGGTGTTCTCACGCACGATGACCAGGTCGACGTCGCGGAAGCGCGAGCCGTCGCCCGGCTGCGACAGGCAGGGGCGCACGCAGGCGTACAGGTCGAAGTGCTTGCGCAGGGCCACGTTAACGCTGCGGAAACCCGTGCCGACCGGCGTGGTGATGGGGCCCTTGATGGCAACCTTGGTCTCGGCGACCGCATCGAGCACGTGCTGGGGCAGCGGCGTGCCAAACTCGTCCATGACGCCGGCACCTGCCTCCTGGACGTTCCAGTTGATCTGGACACCGGTGGCCTCGACCACGCGGCGCATGGCCTGCGTAATCTCGGGACCGATACCGTCACCGGGAATCAGGACTACATCGTGCGCCATAATCTGTTACTCCTCGTCTTCGGCGTCGTCAGATTTTTTAACGCTAGCACGCTTCTTCTTTTTGGAGAGATCCAGGCCAAAACGTTTAACAAGCATTTCGCAAATCTCGCTCGAACGGGCCTTGAGATAGCTGCCCTTGCCGTTCTCGGCGTCGAACTTAAGGCGCAGCGCAAGCTTCTCGGCGACCTCGGCGTCGATCTCGCCCTGGCCAAACTCGTACAGGCAACCGAGCATATCGCGATACTCAAGGTCGCCGTGGTAGCACTGGATGGCCTCGTCTAGGATGGGCCAAGCCTCGCGTGAACGCTCAGCACTCGTGGCGCCCCACACGCACAGCAGGCGGAAGGCGGCATAGCGCAGCGTGGAGGAAATCTCGTCGAACAGTGCGGTCTCGGCGCCCTCAAAGGCATCGCCCAGCTGCTCGGGGCAGGTGGTGGCGAGCGCCGTCAGGGCATCGAGGGCCTCCCAGCGGGTCTGAGCCTCGGGGCGGTCGAGCGCCTCGATCAGCGCGGGCACGCAGGGCACCACGCGCTGCGGATCGCGCTCGGCAAGCAGGTGCAGCACGCGGGCGGCAAACTGGCGGATACGGCGCGTGGGGCAGCCGAGCTCCTGGACCAGGCGGTCGACGGCATTCTCGTTCTCCTCTGCCAGCTGAAGCTGTGCCAGCTCCTCGTCGGTGAGCTGTTCGTCTTTGTTTTCTGCCATAGTTACCTCTTTTTACTATTTCTTAGCGTGCTTGCCAGCACCCTTGCTGTCATCGGTGACCGAGATGAGCTGTCGGTCGGCAGCGCCATTACGACGCGCACGGCGGCGTTCCTCGGCATCGCCCGCGTCGGCGGCGGCGCGGTGTGCCTTGTTGACGTTAAAGACCTCGTCGTGCTTGCGCCACGGACCGACGGACTCGCCAAAGCTCATCTTAAGGCCGGCGATAAAGCCGCCGAGCCAGCCGATCGGCGCAAACTGCACCAGCGGGAACAGCGAGAACACCCAGGTCAGCAGGACGACTGCCGCAGCTCCCGCAAAGTTGGCAATCCAGTAGTCGCGCTTGGTGATGACGCGCTTTTCGCACGCCCACTGGCCGCACAAAAAGCCGATGTAGACCGCAAAGAGAAAGAGCACCAGCGCAAGCACCACGAACGTCAAGCTCATAGGCGCTACTCCCCGTGATGGTGGCCGCAGCAGCACTCGTGGCCGTCGTCATGACCGTGACCGCCGCAGCACTCGTGGTCCTCGCCATGGTGGTGTCCACAACCGCACTCGTGGTCGTCGCCACGCTCGCCGCAACCGCAGCCTTCCTCGTGAGCACCGTGCTCCTCGGGACGATACTGCGACCAGTCCAGACCGGCGGCGATGGCATCGGCCTCCTCCTTATAGAGGACCGTGACGGCCTGGGTGCCCAGCTTGGCACCACCGATGGCATCGAGCATGTCGTAGAGCGTAAAGGCCACGTCGGCGCCGGGCAGCGCAAGCTCACGGTCGTCGGCATAGGCGAGCGCCAAGCGCAGGTCCTTAATGAAGTGCTCGACCATAAAGCCGGGCTTGTAGTCGCCGTCGAGCGCCTTGGGCGCCAGGCTCTCCATGGCGCCGGACTTGCCGGTGCCACCCAGGATCATCTGACGGGTCTTCTCAAGATCAAGGCCGCTCAGCTCGGCAAACGCCAGCGCGTCTGCCATGCCGACCATGCAGGCGCCCAGCGACACCTGGTTGGCGAGCTTGGCAGCCTGGCCCTTGCCGGCGCCGTCGAAGCAGCAGATGGTTGCCGCAAAGGTGGCAAGGATGTCGCGGACCGGCGCGATGTCGTTCTCGGTAGCGCCCACGATAGCCGTGAGCGTACCGGCGATAGCGCCCGACTCGCCGCCGGTGACGGGGCAGTCAAACGCCATGCGACCAGAAACCTGGGCGGCCTCGGCAATGTCACGGGCGAGCTCGGGCGAGCTCGTGGTGAGGTCGATCAAGACCGCGCCGGGCTTAGTGCACGCGAGCAGGCCGTCGCCCGCCAGGTAGAGCTCCTCGACCTCGGAGGGATAGCCCACCATGGTAAAGACGACGTCGGCGTTCGCCACGGCATCTGCCGGCGTATCGGCCCAGACAGCGCCGCGCTCGATAAGCGCGGCGGCCTTGGACTTGGTGCGGTTGTTGACCGTGACGGGATAGCCGGCATCCAGGATGTGGCCGGCGATGGGGGCACCCATGATTCCGGTGCCGATAAATGCGACGGAGAGCTTGTTTGCCATGAAACCTTTCCTTTTGGGTTGGGTGTTGTTACCAGGTTAAATACTCGGTGCCAGCGTTTGGGCTGTGAGTCGAGGGCGATTACGGACGCAGCGCTTGCCTACTGACCGCGCACGCGGCGGGCGATACGGTCGGAAAGCGACGCCTTGTCGGCGCGGTTCTTACCCCAAAACGCGCAGCCCACCATGCCGGGGCCCACGTGCGAGCCGATGGTGGGACCCACGGAGCCGCGAATGATCGTGACGTCGGCGCAACCCTCCTCCTTGCGGATGGCGGCTTCGAGCCAGTCACCATCCTTTTCGGCATCGGCCGTCATGATGGCGATGGGCATGGTGCGATCGGGCACGTAGTTCTCGCGGAACGACTTGAGGATGGACTTGAGCGCCTTCTTGCGGCCGCGGTTGACGCCGATCAGCGACAGCGAGCCGGCCAGGTCGTAGGAGAGCTCGGGCTTGACATCGAGCTTTGCCGTGAGCTGCGCCGCCGCGGGCGGAATGCGGCCGCCGGCAGCCAGTGCGTCGAAGCTCTCGAGCGTAAAGTAGCCGTGGACGTAGGTCTTTGCCTCGTTTGCCCAATCGACCAGCTGCTTGGCGGTCAGTCCCGCCGAACGCTGGCGCACGGCCTCGAGCGCCAAGAGCGCGCCGGTCGCACAGGGCAGAGCGTTGTCGACCACGTAAAGCTCAAAATCGGGATACTCGGCGCGCACGGCATCTGCCGCCTGGCACGCGGAGTTGTAGCTCGACGACAGCGCCGAGGTAAAGCACAGGTAGACCGTGGGCGTGCCCTCTTTGGCGCACTCGGTAAAGAACTCGATATAGCGACCGAGCGACACAGCCGAGGTGGACACGCGGGCACCGGCGCGCATCCGGTCGTAGAACTCCTTGGGTGTGATGCTCGACCAGATGTCGTCCGTGCGCTCTTCGCCATCGATAATGAAGGGGAAACCCAGGATATCGACATCGAGGTTCGCGGCGACCTCGGGGCTAAAGTCGCAGCAGGTATCGACGACGATGCGGCAACGGTCCGAATGACCGGCGGATGCGGCCTTGTCCATCAAAGCGACTCCTTACGTAAAAAGGCGGCCACCCGCATGGGATGGCCGCCAACCGTTAACTCATGCAAGTTAACGTATTTTACTCGTCAAGTGTTTCGATGCGGGGCTTGATGATGCCATATCCACCATTCTTACGGTGATACACCACATTGATGAGGCCAGTCGTCGCGTTCTCGAACACGTAGAAGTCGTGGCCGAGCAGATCTGTCTGCACCAGCGCCTGCTCCTCAGTCATCGGGGTGACATCGATGACCTTCTCGCGGACGAGCAGGTCGTCCTCCTCCTCGGGCAGCAGCAGGTCGGCCAGATCCTCGACGCGCTCGACCGGCGCAACATCCGCTGCACTGGCACCGCCCTGGCGGTTGTCCACGACCTTGGTCTTGAACTTGCGCAGCTGGCGGGTGACCTTATCGGCGGAGAGGTCGATGGCGGCGTACATATCTGCACCGTGCTCGGCAACGCGAATCACCGAACCGCGGGCACGAACCGTAACCTCGACGATTGCCGGGTTGGGGTTCGAGGGGTTCTTCTCATAGCGAAGTACAACGTCGACCGTCATGGGCTCGATATCGAAAACCTTGAGCGCCTCGCCGATCTTCTCATCCACGTGCGCACGCAGAGCATCGGTTACCGTCGTCTTGCGTCCAGAAACCTTGATATCCATACGTGGCTCCAATCTGCCTCGGGGACTTACTGTACTGGCTATGTACCCATTGCCGTGCATTTAATCACGCGGATTCCTAAAGACCCGAATAACGATTGCTTGATACCGCATACCGAAGTCTCGCACTTTTCTGTGGCAAAGTGCGCTATAGGAGGGGCCGGCGGCTTTGTATTTGGTCCCGAAAATTAGCTTTGACCTGCTGGTTTTATTGGGATGAAAAAGCCGGGCTCCCCTATTGGGGAAGCCCGGCAGTGCGTGTTGAAACCGTGAAGAAGTGTCCTTTCCAACGTATAGGAGACACCACCCCTAGCAATAACTAGCTATTGAGTTTGTTAATGTCGTCGTCGGTGATGGCGCCTTCCTGGCTGGACGATTTGTCCTCGGAGGATGCGGTCTCATTGTTGGAATCGGAGGACTCGCTGCCGGAGGACGTGGTCTCACTGGACTCAGAGTCGCCCGGCTGCACGTTAGCGCCCGAAACCGTCTTAGTGGTGAGGTCGTAGGGCATCGTGCCATACCAGACGCAGTGGACCGCCTCGAGCGTGCCGTCGGCCGTAATACCGTCGAGGGCATCGCTCACGGCACGGCATAGTTCGTCATTGGACGAGAGGCCCACAACACCAAGCGTCGAGGGCGCCTCGAGCGCACCGACATAGGAGATCTCGCTCATCAGGCGTGCAAGGTAGCCGCCGGCCGTGGAGTCGCAGATCACATAGTCGACCTCGCCGGACTCGAGCGCCTCAAAGCACTCGTTGATGTTGGAGTAGGTCTTTTGGTTGGCGGTGATGCTCTGCTTAGCAAGCGCCTCCTGCGAGGCCGAGGACGCCTGAACGCCCAGGGTGGACGTGTTAAGGGTATCGGTGGAAACGCTTAGCGACCCACCATCGCTAGTTTTACCGAACACGGAAGTGGCATCGTACAGGCAGGTGCCGAGCGAGCTAATGTCCCCGTCCGTGGAGTTAATCTCGCCGATAAAGATATCGGCCTTTTTGTCGCCGAGCGCGGAACCTGCCGAGGACGCATCGACAAAGGCAACCTTAAGGCCCATGCGGCTTGCGAGGGCGCGGGCGGCGTCGACCGCATATCCCGTGAGCTCGCCGTCGGCGCCCTGCATTGCCTGCGGCGCATCGGAAGTATCGAGGGCGACCGTCAGGGTTCCGGGAGTGACCAGGGCATCGTCCGACACCGCCGGCGTGACGGTCTCGTACTCGATCTGGTCGATCGTGGGAGTCGTGAACGTAGACAGCGGGTTGAACGCGCATCCGCTCAGGCCCAAAACGGCGATGACCGCTGCGGTCCCAGCACCTAACCGAGCCGCGTGCATCAAGCTGCCCCTCACCATGTCCACTACCCTGCCTTCTGTGTCGTATACGATCCGTGCGTTGCGCGGAATATCAGGTTGTTCCCACCAGCTGACCTGGTATTTGACCCCACACTTGCGCACCGGGGTGTTTGCTCGGGAGGCCGCAGCCACCTTCACGACTGGCCCGCTCGCCCGCGAGGCGGTATTGCCCCAAAGAAAGTAGAACGGACGGTGCGGCTTACATCTAGGACGCGCCATGATCGCGCCGCGCGCACGCGGTCGCTTACGTGGATCCCTTTGACCGCGTCTGTCTTGGACTAGGACGGGCATTTCGTCCGTCCGCAACCACAGCCTGGCAGGAACGTAGCGCATTATAGCTAAGTTCAAGCTAAAGTTTAAGGTTAGGGGCGTTATTCGCATCGCGAGTACAGATTTCGCAGGTCGGAGCGGGCCATTCGTGCCCCTATGAAGCCCGGAGCTCCCCTACGGGGAGCTCCGGGGCACCCGTCTCAGGGTGCCGTGGCCAAAAAATAGCAAATATGAGTACTGTTACCAATTTAGTAGCAGGAGTTTTTGGCTCTGCAAGCTGTTTTCACGCTCTATTACGTCAGATTGATGCCAGGATATTCCACATTTGTTTAATAACTTTCTAATTTACGCCATCTTCAAGTCCCAAAATCCCTGATTTTGCTGTTACTGAATTTATAGCAGTACTCATATTTACTATATTTTGGCCAGAGCATATATCCAACCCCCTGTTTCAGAGCATTGTTAGGCGGGTTTAAGCCCAAAACACGCCCGCAGCGTGTTAAGCAGCGCCTCTTGCTTTTTCCTGCGGGCATCGACACGATTCCGGTACCGCTTTCGCATACGCTGGTGCATGCGCCATGCGAGCGCCTCCATTGCCTCCATGTCGCAGAGCATCTCGTTATTGACCGTCGCGACCTCGATTCCCATAGTAATCAAGCCCGTGTTGCGCTTTTCATCATGGATACGTCCCCTCCGAGAGGAATGGCCCAGCTCACCGTTGTATTCCAGGTCAAACCGGGCTGTTTCCTGATACGCATCGCAAACTGCATGCGGCATCCCCGAGATTGCCTGCGCGCGGTCATCGAACTCGATCTTGTAGTCGGTCTTAAAGGGACCGCAGGCAAATCCACCATAGGAAAACGGAAGCGAAAACAGAGCGAGCATGATGCACTCCATGGGCGAGCGCAGGTTTTCTGACAAGTAGGGACACAAACGCTGCAGTTGTTTGGCCGCATTCCCCTTGCATACCGCGAGGTAATCTACCAGGCGATCGGGTGTCAGCACGGACTCGACCTCAAAGTAACCGACATCTGGCGGCTGGTCTTTGTCCTCTGCCAATTTGTTCACGACAGGCGAGGTGTAGGGAGGCAGATACTTCCCGCGGTCGCTCAGTGAAATCTTAGAGCACAGTTCCTGGGCCAGGGCAAACACCTGGATGCAGCCGACCTCGCGCGCGATGGCAACACAAAGGGCCTCGGGAGATAGACTGTACACCCCCGGTTCCACCTCTAGAATCGAGCCGGCGGGCAACCCGGAACACACGGACCAGCTCACGCCAGGGATGCGGCGGCGCTGCGCCGCAGATCCCACCAGCAAGCACAGATCTTCTTGCACCTCGCCGCTTGCGGCCCCAATCCGCACCAAATCGGGAAGATAGATGTCCTCGGTCGAGGGCGACGACGTGCGCAGCACACGGCACTCCTCCTTGGGATCAAGGTCCTTCCAGCTTATGTAGCCCATCTGCCGGCGCTCGGCGCGCATCATGCGTAGCGCCGAGGCGCCTGTTAGGATTACGGAAGCCGCTAGCTGTTCGTCTGTCGGCTCGTTGCACCGCTCAATCTTTACTGCCACAAAACCACCCCTACCAAACGCGTGCGATAGCGAGGCCATCGACTGCTGCGGCGCCGGCGCGCTTGAGTTCCGCCGAAGCCGCTGCCATCGTCGCGCCCGTGGTGATAACGTCATCGATAAGCAGCAGGCGCTTGCCCCGCACGTCCTCAACCGTCTCGTACATGCCTTGGGCACGCTCGCGGCGCTCCTCACGACCGAGTTCGCGCTGGTCACCATGCCCGTACTTGACAAGAGCATCGAGCAAGGGAACACCCGACAGCTCGCAAAATGGGCGCGCAATGGCCTCCATATGATCAAAACCACGCCGCCGAAACGCTGCCGCCGTCGCAGGCACAAACACCACCGCATCCGCGCCGGACAGCACACCTCCGTAGCGATCGGGCGCTACGACCTGGGCATGCAGGGCGGTGTCGTAGAGCAGCTCCGCCAGATACGGAGCCAGACGTCGCTCGCCCGCGTCCTTGTACGCTTTAATGATGCGCGGCAGCGGATGCGCATAGACGGCGCACGCCAGGCAGCGGTCGAGCGCCTCCGCCATTGCCGAGGACGTGCCCTCGACCGAACACTCAGTGCACAGCAAATCCCCAAACGGGGCGCCGCATCGGGTACAGCTATGACGTGGGTCGATGAGCGTGAGCGCGGCCAGGCAGTCTTGGCAAATAAGCGCACCGGCGCGCTCGCAGCCGGCACATCGTGTTGGCGACAATGCCTCGAGCGCCTCGCGTGCCACCCGCTCGGCAAACGGTAGCAATTCGTCCGCAAACGGTAGGGCACCGGCACCCTGCAGACAGCTCAATATGTTCAGATGGCTCTTCAAGACACAACCCTCCCTACGCTCGGTCGCAGGGAGGGTTGTTGATTCAGCGCTATGATACCCCAATGCGCTCGGGGCAAGGCGAGCTAAATCCGCTCGCGGGCGTTATTCGCCGGCGGGCGGTTGTGGTGCGGACGAAGACGGGGTCGAGCCCTCGCCACCATCCTGGCGCGGCTTGCGGGAACGGCGACGGCGACGGCGCTTTTGACCCTGGTCGGCCGAGCCCTCGCCACCGCGCGGCTCGCGCTCGTCGCGAGCGGCGCCACGCGAAGCCTTGGCAGCCGCTCCCCCGCCATCCCCGGGACGACGGCGCGTGACCTTGACCTCGCCATCCGAGACCTGATCGGCCACGGAGGGCACTGAGGGCTTCTGTTGCGCGCCCGAGGAATGGCGACGGCGCGGACGCGGCGCGCGCTCCTCCTCGCCACGTGACTTGCCGCTCTTGTCGACAGGCGCATCGGAGGCCGAGGCGCCCTTGGAAGCGGCACCGGCCTCGCGAGCAGCTGCGGCGCGGAAGGCGTCCTCGCGCTCCTCGCTCGACAGATGACGGCGGCGGCGACGTGTGGGGTTCATGCCGCCGCCGCGATTCTGCTGCTGGGGCTGCTGAACCTCGCGCTCGCGAGAGGCGTTCTTGCCCGCGGCTGCAACCTCGGTAGCATCGCCCGAGCCCGCGCGCTTGCGACGGCGACGGCCATCGGCCGCCCCCTCGGCCTCGGGTGTCTCGGCCTTACCGCGGCCTTTTCCGCGGCCACGGCCCTCGCCCTGACCCTGACCGGCGCGAGCATCGGATTCAGCATCGCGACGACGGCGCTTGAGCATCGACGTGCCGGCCAGACGGTCGGCACTCGACAGGCCATCGCCCACATCGACGCCGTTTTCGCGATCGAGCTCCATGAGCGCCAGGCGCATCTCGGGCGACTCGATGCGCTCGAGCACGTCGCGCGTCACGCAGTCGGGGCGGCAGTTGCAGCCCTGCTCGGCGGCCTTCTTTTTGCAGCCCTCCGAGCACGTCATATCGGCTAGGTTGACCTTAAAGACTTTGCCGTTCTCCAGGCGCAGCACCAGCTGCTCACGCGGCGTGTCATACTCCTGGATACGCGCCTTGCCAAGCGGCGTATCGATGAGCGTCTTCTTTTTGGGCGCACGACTCTTAAAGTCCTTGTAGGCCTCGAACTCGTAGCGCAGGCAGCACATCAGGCGACCGCACACGCCGCTGATCTTGGAGGAATTGAGCGGCAGGTCTTGCTCTTTTGCCATGCGAATCGAGACGGGCTCAAACTGTCCGCCAAAGCGCGTGCAGCAGAGTTCCTGTCCGCACTGGGCATAGCCGCCCACCAGGCGGGTCTCGTCGCGCACGCCGATCTGGCGCATGTCGACGCGAATGTGCAGCGTCGAGGACAGATCCTTGACGAGCTGGCGAAAATCGACGCGCTCCTCGGCCGCAAAGTAGAACACGGCCTTCTCGCCGCCAAACAGGTACTCGACGCCCACCGGCTTCATCTCGAGGTCGAGCTCCTTGACCAGGCGGCGGAAGTCGACCATGGCCTCGTCGCCCTGGATGGCCAGGTCGTCGGCAAGCTGCAGGTCGATGTCGCTCGCCACGCGCAGCACGGGCTTGAGCGGCTGACCGATCTCGTCTTGCGGCACCTCAAAGGGATCGGCCGTGACCAGGCCGATCTCGGTTCCGCGCTCGGTGGAGCAAATGGCATAATCGGCCTCGAGGATATCCAAATCCTGCGGATCGAACCACAGGTCGCGCGAGGCGTAGGTAAACTTAACGGGTACGACTAACGGCATTTCAGTGCCTTCCTGATATCGAACAGCATGACCTCGATGGCCAGCTGGGGAGTAACGTTTCTGGCGATGTTGCGTTCGGCGGTTGCGACTGCCTCGAGCGCCCGCGTGGCGCCCGCAACATTCGTCGCGGCGGCAAGCCGACCGATCGTGTCGCGCACGTCTTCGTTCACCACGTCGGCCGCCTCGTCCTGAAGCGTCAGCAGCACGTCGCGCATGAGCGTCCGCGCGCTCGCCAGCGCTTCCATGATACCCGAACGCTCGCGCGCGTTGAGTTCGCGCTTGTTGCGGTCCTCAAGCTGCTTCAATGCTCCACGCGACAGGTAGTCGGCGTTTTGCTCGAGCACCTTTTCCTGCGTGGACTTGACCTCGGCTAACGGCGCCTTAACGGCGACGATGAGTGACTTGGCACGGCTGAGCACGTCGGCCTCGTCGGCGGCAATGAGCGAATCGATGGCACGAACCATCTGACGGCGGGCGTCCTGGCGCTCGGCGCTCTTGAGGAACTCGATGCCACGCGTGGGGCTTCCCGCTACGGCGACGGCCATGCGGCAACGCGCAGGGTCCTGACCGGTGGCGCGGCTCACGGCCTGAGCGGCGACGGCGGGCGACACCAGCCGAAACGGCACGCACTGGCAGCGGCTCACGATGGTGGGCAACATCACGTCTGCCGAGGTGCCCAGCAAGATAAACATAACGCCCTCGGGCGGCTCCTCGAGTGTTTTGAGCAGTGCGTTGGCGGTGTTGGCGCGCAGCTGCTCGGCACGGTCAATGATGTAGACCTTGGCCTTGGCGCGGATGGGCGCCAGGGGTACGTCGTCGAGTAGCTCGCGCGTCTGGGCGATGAGGTAGCCCGTGGCGCTCTCGGGCGTGTAATAGTGCACGTCGGGGTGCGTATGGCGGGCGACGCGCACGCAGCTATCGCATGAGCCGCAGCCATCCTGCTCGCACAGGAAGGCTTGGGCGAGCGCCCACGCGGCGTCGAGCTTGCCCGCGCCGGGCGCGCCCAAAAACAGGTAGGCGTGCGATGCGCGACCGCTGGCGACGGCATTGGTCAAAAAGTCGCGCACGCGCTCTTGGGTGTCAAGCTTGGCCAGCAGGCTTGTCTGAGCGGGGGCCATGTTACTCGGCCTCCTGGGCAAGCGCGGCGGTGACGGCGTCCTGGGAAATGTCGAGGCCGTAGACGCGAACCTGCTCGACCGTCCGCGCGAAGACGTCCTCGATGGACGCGGTCGCGTCGATGAGCTTTACGCGGTTTGGTTCCTCGGCGGCGATGGCGCAAAATCCCTGGTAGACACGCTCTTGGAAGGCCATGCCCTTAGCCTCCATGCGATCTGCCGCGCCACGGGCTGCCATGCGCAGCGCCGCCTGCTCGGGCGTGATGTGATAGACGAGCGTGAGCGCCGGGTGCGTCCCCGCGACGGCCAGGTTGTTGGCATCGCGTACTATCTGGCGATCGAGGCCATCGGCAAACGCCTGATAGCAAGTTGTGGAATCGTAGAAGCGGTCGCACAGGACCACCTTGCCGGCAGCAAGGGCAGGCGCGATGACCTCGTGCACCAACTGGGCGCGCGCGGCCTCGTAGAGCAACAACTCGCAGGTGTCGCCCATCGCCGTATTGGCGGGGTCGAGCAGCAGAGCACGGATCTTTTCGCTGATGGCGGTACCGCCCGGCTCGCGCAGGGTCACAACCTGGTAGCCGGCAAGGTCGAGCGCACGGGCAAGCAGGCGCGCCTGCGTAGATTTACCGGCGCCATCGACACCCTCGAGCGTAATGAAGCTATGTTGAGCGGGCTCAAAAGCCATGGGTGCAGCCCCTTCCTACAAGGCGCGTAAATGCGAGTTATAGCAACCAAGCCATGATACCCCAGGGGCAGGCGCGTCCCAAATCCAACCTAGCCATCGAGGCATCCCCGAAGTTGCGATGAAATAGGGACTGATTGAAGCTCTGAGACCGCCAAACAGTCCCTATTTCACCGCAACTTATGATGGGGAATTTTGGACGCTGGGTATAATCGTCGTATTGCATTGAAATGTGGCGAAAGGAGTGGCAATGTCTCGGTATTGCGCCTCGTGCGGCAAGCTTCTTGCAGATAATGCCAAGTTCTGCACCTCGTGCGGTGCACCTGTTGAGCAAACAACCGCAAGCGATAGCCAGCCCGCTTTTGAGCAGACCGGCTCCCTTGATACGCCGCAAGTCAAGGCGGACGACCCACTCGCCTATCGCCCCGACCCCGCCGCAGGCCCCGCGGCCGTCGAGACCACGCAGCGCATACCCGTCGCGAGCGACTCGCCCCAACAGCAGCCGGCTCCCGCATACGCGCCCGCTTCGCCACAGACCCCCGCTCCCAAAAAGAGCGGCACCGGGCCGCTTATCGCCGTTATCGTTGTGCTGGTGGCGATCATCATCGCCCTGGTCGTTTTCTTTGTGATCAAGCCTTTCGACAACGCCGCCACGCAGACGTCTGCCGAGGTAGCTAAGCTGCACCATGACGTCGACGACGATGACCTAAAGCCTCTCGGCGATCCCAACAGCCTGTACGACGATGATGACGATGACGACGAGGATGGCGGCGAAGCAACGCTCTCCGAGCAGAATCTCTACCGCCGACTGAGCGAATACTACGACTTGCTCGAAGACCTCGACAACTACGTCCGTGGCTGCGCGCAGAACTTCAACGGCAGCTATCTGGAAGAAGATCGAACCACCCGTCAAAATCTCGCCGACGTCGCCGAGCGCACGGAGGACACCATCGAGCAGTATTACGACATCGTCGAGGACCTAGACGTCCCGACGAGCTCCAAGAACTACAGCTCCTGGAAGGACATCATCGCCCTGTACGACGACCTGGATCACCGCATTGACGCAATCTGTGATGCCTGGGAGATCAGCCTGAAATACGCCAAGCCTGCGGACCACAAGAATGAGATCGTGGCGCCGCTGTCGCGCGACAACGTGGCGGGCACCAATGACAATAAGTACCGCCTAGACTTTGAGGAGCGCTATCCCGGCGCCAAGCCTGTCGAGGTGAACTAGCGCTCTGTCGTTCCCGAGCCGGCAGTAAGGGACGTTCCTAAACTGCCGGCAGAAAAGGAACGTCCCTAACTGCCGGATAAAAAACGAGCGAGGATTTTGAGGTCCTCGCTCGTTTTTGTTTTAGGTGATGTTTCGACCGTGCGGCTACTTGTCGGCAGCGGTCTTTTTGGTAGTCGACTTCTTGGCCGTCGTCTTTTTGGCGGTCGTCTTCTTGGCAGCAGTCTTCTTGGCCGCCGTCGTCTTCTTGGCCGTGCTCGCCTTAGTCGTAGTCTTGCGGCCGCGGGCCGGCTTCTTCTCCTTGGTCGGACAGTCCATGTTGACGCAGATACGCCACGGGCCGCGCGCCGTGTTGACCACCACGATGGGGGCGCCGCACTCGGGGCAGGTCTCACCCGTCGCCTCGAGCTTACCGCGCGCCGGTAGAGGATAGCTCACGCCGCAATCGTCATAGTTGGTGCAGCGGATAAAGCGCTTGCCGCTCTTCTCGCTCTTGTGCGCGATCAGGTCGCCATGGCGTCCGGCCTCGGCACACACCTTGCACTCGCCCACCTTAAGGTCGGGCTCGTAGTTGGTGGGGCATGTGGGGTTCACGCAAATCTCGAAGGCCTTCTGGCGGAACGGCTGACACTTAATGCGCGGCGCACCGCACTCGGGACACACGGCGGCCTCGCCCTCGAGCGGGCTCACCTTGACGCCACTCGGCACCGGATAGGTCACGTCGCAGTCGGGCCATCCCATGCAGCCGATAAAGCTGCCGCGGGTCTTGGCGCTAGTCTTCATAACCAGGTCCTTGCCGCACTTGGGACAGGCGCCCACGCGTGCATCGGCCGTGACGGCGTCGCTGATGGCGTCGCCCAGCTCCTGCGTATGCTTGAGCAGCTCGTCGAGCACGCCGGCCAGCAGTGCGCGCGAGTGCGTCACGACATGCTCTTCGGTGTCCTCGCCGCGCTCGACGCGGGTCATGTCGCCGTCGAGCTCGCTGGTCATATCGGGGCTCGTGATGCGCGGGGCAAACTGCGTCAGCGCATCGATGATGGCGATGCCCAGCTGACTCGGCTCCACGGGATCGTTTTTGAGGTAGCGCACGGCGTACAGGCGCTCGATGATGCTCGCGCGCGTGGACTTGGTGCCCAAGCCGCGCTTCTCCATCTCCTGCACGAGTTTACCCTGGCTGTAGCGTGCGGGCGGCTCGGTCTGCTTTGCCTCGAGCTTAATGTCGAACACATCAACCGTATCGCCCTGCTCCAGCGGCGGCATCTGCTCGTCGCGCTTGAGTCCGTACGGGTATGCCTCGCGGAAACCCGGGGTCACGAGCACATCGCCCGAAGCCACGAACGGCTCACCGTTCACGTCGAGCTCGAGCTTGGTGTTCTCGATGGTCGCGGGACCCATAAGCGTCGCCAGGAAGCGGCGGGCGATAAGATCGTAGAGTTTGCGTTGGCCGCCATCAAGCGTGGACGGATCGCCCTCGCCCGTGGGGTAGATAGGCGGGTGGTCGGTGGTCTCGACCTTGCCGCGCGTGGGCTTCATGGGACCGGCGAGCACCTTTTTGCACACGGGCGCCAGCGCCGGGTTAATCTTTGCCAGGTCACTCACCACGGCGCCCAGATCGAGCGTCGCGGGGTACACGGTGTTGTCGACACGCGGGTAGCTGATGAGGCCCGCCATGTAGAGGGACTCGGCGATGCGCATGGTACGCGCAGGCGAGATGCCCTCGGCTGCGGCGGCAGCCTGCAGCGAGGTGGTCGCAAACGGCGTGGGCGGCTGCTGCTTGCGCGAGCGCTTGGTCACCGCGGCGACGGTTGCCGTCGCGACGCCGTCGACATGGTTGTACGCCGTCTCGGCAGCATCCTTGTCGGTAAAGCGTGCCGTCTTGTGCGCAATCTTAAAGCGGTCGTCCTCGGCAGCACTCTGCGCGGCGCCCATGCCACGGATCTGCCAATAGTCCTCGGGCACAAACGCCATGCGCTCGCGCTCGCGCTCGACCACCAGGGCAAGCGTCGGCGTCTGCACGCGGCCGGCGGAACGCACGTTGCCAAAACCGCCAAACTTGGCGAGCGTCAGGTAGCGCGTGAGCACCGCGCCCCAGATGAGGTCGATGTGCTGACGGCTCTCGCCGGCGTCGGCCAGGTTCTGGTCGAGCGAGACAAGGTTATCGAAGGCCTGCGTGATCTCGGCCTTGGTAAACGAAGAATACTGGGCGCGGGCGACCGGCAGGTCGGGCGCAGCCTCGCGCACCTTGTTGAGGGCGTCCGAACCGATCAGCTCGCCCTCGCGATCGAAGTCCGTGGCGATGATGACGCTGTCGGACTTCTTGGCAAGGTTCTTGAGCGAACGAATGAGCTCCTTCTCGGCCGGTAGCTTAATGACGGGCGCCCAGGTGAGATAGGGCAGGCTCTCGAGCTTCCAGCCCTTGATGGAGATGCCATCGGCAAGAAACGGCTTGCGCTTGGTGTCGTAGGGCGGGCGTGCCAAGCCATCGGGTATGTCGGCCGGCAGCATCTCGCCGTCCTCGGTGACCGAATACCAGCCCAGCTTTTTATCGAACAGCACGCTGTCGCAAAAATCGGGCGCGAGGATGTGACCGGCAAGACCGATCGTCACGCACTCCTCGCCCTTCCACTCAAAACGGTAGATGGCGGTGTTGTACACCTTGTCCTTTTTGGGTTTGCCCGTGGACAGCCGCTCGGCAATCTGACGCGCGGCGTCATTTTTCTCGGCGATGATGAGCTTCAAAAGAGGCTCCTATCTCGTGTCTCTGCGGCTACGCCCGCCCGTATGGCGGCCGATTTACGCCCTTGCTTGCTCGATCTGCCCGATGAGCCAATCGCACCAGGCATCCATGCCCTCGCCCTTGCGCGCGCTCACGGCAAACCGCGGCGCCTGCGGATTGAGGTCATCGAGTGTCTTAGTATACCTATCCATGTCAAAATCGAAAGCCGGGGCCACGTCGACCTTATTGAGCAGCTGCGCGCCAGCGTGCTGGAAGATGCCCGGGTACTTGATGGGCTTGTCGTCGCCCTCGGGCACCGAGAGAATCATGATGGACAGGTTCTCACCCAGGTCAAAGTCGACCGGGCAGACCAAGTTGCCCACGTTTTCGATAAAGATGACGTCGATGTTCTCCAGACCGACGGCCTGGTCGAACGCGTCAACGGCCTCCATGATCATGTTGCCCTCGAGGTGGCACAGGCCACCCGTGTTGATCTGGATGGCGGGCATGCCGGCTTCCTTCATGGTGATGGCGTCGACATCCGAGGCAATATCGCCCTCGATGACGGCACAGCGCAGGCCAGCCTTGTCGCGCAGGCGCTCGTTGGTGCCCAGGATCGTGGTGGTCTTGCCCGAACCGGGGCTCGACAGCACATTGATCACATAGGTGTTTGTCTCTTTAAATCGCTGTCGCAGCTGATCTGCCAGGCGCTCATTGCGCGACAGAATCGGCGACGCGATATCAATCGTTTTCTCAGCCATACTCGGCACTCCTTACTTTGGCCCCTTTATACCCCATCACCAGATGGCTAGCGGGCTAATCGTCGGGGGTTTCGATTTCGATACTTGCGATGTCGAGCTCGCGGCCGTGCAGCAGACGCACGTTGGCGCCGCCACATTGGGGACAGCGGCAATGGAAGCGATCGTGCTCAAAGACCTCCCCGCAGTCCAGACACTCGCTTTGTGGATGGACTTCCTCCACGGCAAGCTCGCAACCTCGCGTGAGCGGGTCCTCATCGCGAAATGTCTCCCACGCAAAGTCGAGCGCCTCGCGCACAACTTCGGTCATATCCCCGATACGCAGCGTTACCAAAACGGCGCGCGAGGCCCCCGCCCCACGCGCCGCGCGAATCACTGTATCGAGTATGCCGTTGACAATGCCAACCTCGTGCATACCGATTTACTCCTCGTCGTCCTCATCGTCCGAGAACAGGTCCAGACGGCTCACAAACAGGCCCTCCTTGCCCTCGCGCGCGGTAATGACCACGCGGGCAATGGCGAGCGAAATCTCGTAGAGCGAGAGCAGGGCACCATACATGAGGCCCAGCGTAACGGGCGAGCCGTCGGGCGTAATCACAGCCGAGCCCACAAGCAGGCCCACGTACACGTAGCGCCAGGCGCCGCGGAAGGCCGCGTAGGACACGATGTGGAAGACGGACAGGTAGAAGATGATGAGCGGCAGCTCAAACGCCACGCCAAAGCCGATCATAAAGAGCAGCTCCATGTTGACGTAGTTCTCCAGGTCGGGCAGCGCCGTGGCGACGGCCGAGGTCTCGCCGATGAGCCACTCAAAGCCTGCCGGGATAATGATGAAGTAGCAGAAGATGGCACCCAGGAAGAACAGCACCGTCGAGGCGAGTACCGTAGGCACGACCCACTTGCGCTCGTTGGGACGCAGTGCCGGCAGGAAAAACGCCAGAATCTGCCAGATGATCATGGGCGTGCACATGACCACGGCCATCTTGATGGCCAGCGAGAAGCGCAGGCCAAAGCCGCCGAGCGTGGTGGTGATGTAGAACTTACCGTCCGGCACAAACGAGCGGATGGGATCTTCCAGGATATCGAGCACCACGGGCGTGGCGAAGTACAGCACGATAGCGGCGGCAAACACCGACACGACCACGATAGTCAGACGGCGACGGAGCTCTCCCAGGTGATCGAAGAGCGGCATGCGCGCAGGTCCGATAGGCATTACTCATCGCCTCCCTTCGGGGTGTCGGCGGCAGCGGCCTCGTCCTCGTCCTCGTCCTCGGCCTCGAGCTCGCGAGCGAGCTGGTCGACGACGGCCTTGCGCTTGCGGGGACGACGGGCATAGAGGTCGGCCGTCGTGGGCTCTGCCGGCTCAGGCTCGGGCTCCGGTTCTGCAGCGGAAGCGGGCTCGACGACAGGCTCGGCGGCAGCGGCAGGCTCTGCCTCGGCGTTCTCGGCGCCCTCGCCCTCAGCAGCAGCCTCGCTCGCGGCCTTCTCGGCAGCAAGGCGGGCACGGCGCTCGGCAAAGGTCTCCTTCTTGGCGGGCGCTGCCGCCTCGGCGGCATCCTCGTCCGCATCGGAATCGTCATCGACGGCAGCCTTCTTGGGCTTGACCGGGGCCGACGCGGCCTCGCTCACCGGATCGATTATCTCGGACTGAACAACGGCCGTCATCTTTTCCTGCGTCTCGCGGAACTGACGAATGGCACGGCCGATCGTGCGGCCCATCTGTGGGAGCTTATCCGGGCCAAACAGCAAAAAGCCGAAGACCACGATGATCGCGAGCTCACCCTCTCCAATACCAAACACACATACCTCCAAGGCTCGATGTGAGTCGAGCCCGCACCGCGCCATTCGGCCGGAACTCGTCTATTCATTCGGTCAAGTATAGCGCCCGGACACCAAAACGTCCGAGCGCATCACAAACATATGCCAAATGGCACGCCCTTTTGGGGGCAAAGATTATGCAGCGGTGATTGAAATCTCCTGGTCGACACCCAACAGCTGAACCACGCGCATCACCGGGGGCTGCACATTGGTGCAGCTAAAGAGTTTGCCGTGGTCGACCGCGTGGTGTGCGGCGCCCACGAGCACGCCAATGCCCGTCGAATCGATGTAGCTCACCTGGGCAAAATCGAGCTCAACGGCCTCAGTGGGCTGCTCGAGCGCCAGGTCGATGGCATTGCGCAGGCTATCGGCGTTAGAGATATCGATCTCGCCGGTTACCTTAATGGTGTAGAGCTCTGGCGTGGGGTTGGTGGAAATACCCAAATCCATGTATACGCTCCTTTACGTATCGAAAGTGCGGATAGTACGGGAAGCCGCGCGTTAGGCGCGCTCGGCACGCGCAAGCTCGGCAGCGACAAGCTTGACGGCCAGCACCAGCACATCGAGCGCGGCCTCCAGGTCCTCGACCGTGGGATAGCTCGGCGCGATGCGGATGTTGGTGTCGCGCGGGTCCTTGCCATAAGGCCAGGTGGCACCAGCCGGCGTGAGCTTGACGCCCAGGTCGGCGCAGAGCGCGGCGACCTTCTGGGCTGAACCCTCGGGACCATCGAAGCTTACAAAGTAGCCGCCGCGGGGGTGCGTCCAGGTGGCGCAGCCCGTGTCGCCCAAGCCCTCGGTGAGCTTGCGCTCGACAGCCTCAAAGCGCGGGCGCAAGAACTCGGCATGCTTTTTCATGTGCTCCTTGACCGCCTCGATGGTGGGAAGGAAGCGCACGTGACGCAGCTGGTTGAGCTTGTCGGCACTGATGAGGCCGGCCTTCAGGCGCTTGGAGAACTCCGCGATAACCGCGGGGCTCGCACCGATAAAGCCGATACCGGCACCCGGGAAGGTGATCTTGGACGTCGAGGCGAATGCCACCACGCGGTCCTCGGTGCCCGCCGCGCGGGCAAGATCAAAGATGTTGGCGAGCTCGTCGGGCTCGTCGTACAGGTCGTGCACGCAGTAGGCGTTGTCCCAGAAGATGCGGAAATCGGGCGCGGCCGTGTGCATCTCGACCAGGCGGCGCACGGTGTCCTCGCTAAAGGTGATACCCGTGGGGTTGGAATACTTGGGCACGCACCAGATGCCCTTGATGGAATCGTCGGCGGCAACGAGGCGCTCGATCTCGTCCATATCGGGGCCGTTGTCGGTCATCGCGACGGGAACGTTCTCGATACCCAAGTCGGCGGTAATGCCAAAGTGGCGATCGTAGCCGGGAACCGGGCACAGGAACTTGACCTTCTTGCCGTCGTGCGCTGCCTCGTAAGCCTCCCAAGGATCGCTACCACACGAGCCGCAACGCCAGAACATACCGGCGATATCGTGCTCGATCAGCAAGCTCGACGAACCCAGCACGAGCGTCTGCTCGGCGGGGCAACCCAGGAACTCCCCCGCCAGCTTGCGTGCCGAGGGAATGCCCTCAAAGCAACCGTAGTTGGAGCAGTCGACATTGCCGTCGTGCAGATCGGCATCGGCATTGAGGATATCGAGCATGGGTCGAGAGATGTCCACCTGGGAGGGCGACGGCTTGCCGCGGGCCATGTCGAGCGCCAGGCCCTTGGCCTTGACCTCGGCGACCTCGGCCTTGAGCGCCTCGATGGCGGCATCGAGTTCGGTGGTTTCCATCTTCTGGTAGATCGTCTGCATGGGTGCGACCTTTCACGAAGCGGTACGTTGCAATTCTTCTAAGTATAGACCGCCACCGTCGCAACGTTATGAAGCCGTGATAGATTAAGTCCATCGCAATGAATTACGAATCGCCGCGCATGCCGGCGTGAAGCGCCCAAGGAGGCACTATGGAGTACGGATCATTCCAGGCCGAGGAATTCGGCGACCTGCAGCGCCTGGTCGACGGACTATTTTACGACCGTCACGCCATCGACCGCCTGGATCTGATCGTACAGGCCGAAATCTTGGACCTGGCGCCCGATCTCATGGAAATCGTCAACCTGCTACCGCCCGGCTATTACGACCGCCAGTCACTTTGCGACCAGCTCAACTCCGCCTTGGCCGCCCACGGCTGGGGCGCCATCTACGGCACCGTGGAATAAACCTAGTCATTGGGGCCTGTGGTCAAAAAATAGCAAATATGAGTACTGTTACTTTTTTAGTAACAGCGATTTTGAATTAAAAAGGCCAGTCTTGGCCTTTTGTGTCCGGTTTTGGAAGGATACATCGGCATTTTTCGTCCAGCCACGCAATCGTTAATGCACAGACAGAATAGATTTGTACATTATTTTTCGCGCCTAAAATGAAACGCCGTTTGTGACAGTACTCACAAACGGCGTTTTTTGGCCACTGGGGTGTCCGGCAGGTGGCAAGTACCACTCAAAACCGCGTTTTACACGCGCTCGAGCAGGCTCTGGCGTCTGTTTCTACGCGCCTACTCGTTCTTGGGCGCGGGGTGCTTGCAGATCACACTCATGTAGATCATGCCAAGTACGGCCGCGGTGACAGAGCCGGCGAGAATAGCGGCCTTGGCAGCCAGAACCTCAAACTGGGCCGTCGGGAAGGCGAGGCCGCTGATGAGAATCGACATGGTAAAGCCGATACCGCCCAGAATGCCCACGCCGGCAATCATATGCCAGTTGACATTGTGCGGCAGCTCGCAGGCCTTGAGCTTGACCAAGGCGAACGTCATGCCAAAGATACCGATCGGCTTACCCAGCAGCATGCCAAAGTACACGCCGAGCGTCACCGGGTCGGTGAGCAGCGTGCTCATGTCCACGCCCACTAGGCGAACCTGTGCGTTGACGAACGCAAAGATCGGCAGGATCACAAAGTTGACCGGTGTGGAGATCAGACGCTCCATGCGGATGAGCGGCGGGGTCACGCGGTGCATGACGCGCTCGACCTTGGTGGTCGAGACGGTAAAGTCATGCTGGCCCAGGATGTGCGCCTCGTCGTCGTAGCGGTCATCGAGCAGCGGCAGGCACTCGCCCAACCAATCGGTGAGGCTATCGAGCTTGACGCCGCACTTGGCCGGGATGGTGAAGGCCAGGATGACGCCGGCAAGCGTAGCGTGCACGCCGCTCTTGAACATGCAGAACCACAGCAGCAGGCCCAGCACCGAATACGGGGCAAGGCGGTAGTGCTGCGTCTTGTTGAGCCACACGAGCGCGCACGTCACAAGCGCGGCGGCGCCCAACCAAAACGGATTGGGGCTCTGACCGTAGAAGATGGCGATGGCGGCGATGGAGATGAGGTCGTCGGCGATGGCGAGCGTCGAGAAGAACACACGCACGCCGTTGGGCACGCGATTGCCCAAAAGCGACAGCACGCCCAGCGCAAAGGCAATATCGGTTGCCATGGGAATGGCCCAGCCGTTGTGCGCGCCGGCATGGTTAAAGATCAGATAGATGCAGGCGGGAACGACGACGCCGCCCACGGCCGCCAGCATGGGAAGCATAGCCTGGCGCGGGTTTTTGAGCTCGCCGACCGTCATTTCATATTTGAGCTCAATGCCCACCAGCAAAAAGAAAATCGCCATGAGGAAGTCGTTGACGAAAAGCTCAACGGTGAGACCGGCCGTAAGGTTGCCCAGACCCACATACAGCGGGGTCTCCAAAAAGTGATGGATGGCCTCGTAGGCATCGGTGTTGGCGCAAATGACGGCGGCGATGGCGGCGAAGACCATGACGGCGGCGGAAATCGTGCCGTTCTCGGTGATGCGCTCCCAAATGTCATGGCGCTCAAAACGCTTGCGCTCACGAACGTTAAACAGCTGCTCGGGTGCTGCCATGGGCGGCTCCTTTCACGGGAAAGCTCCCGTCTTAAAAAAGCACGGCCCGCCCAAGTGGCGGTGCCGCGCTCTAACGTATTACGCTTGCATCTAGCCTACCCTGCACGACAGGCACGCAGGCGTGGCCGAAAAGCGGAACCACAGGTTGAACATTATTTGCTCAACGGCACGGGCGCGCCTATCCAAGAGACGACGCGGCGCCGTGCACAAAAAACGACCGGAGCGCGGGGCTTCCGCGATCCGGTCGTGGCGTTTGGTCAACTAAACCTAGCAGGCGGCCATGATGGGGGCAGCGACCTGCTTCTTACGGGAGAGGACGCCCGGCATCCAGACGCCGTCGTGCTCGTCGGCAATGCCCAGGCCCTTCTGAGCAGCCTCGGTCTCGCCCTCGAGCAGGACCTGCGAGCCCTCCTCCATGATGTCAGTGATGCACAGGACGATGCCGTCGGCACCCTTCTCGGCGGCGTAGGCGCGCATGGCCTCGCGAATCTCGTCGATCATGCCGAGTGCGCGAGTCTTGTCGACAGTCTCGTACTGGCCGATGAGCAGCTTCTTGCCGGCAGGCTCGAACATCTTGATGTCGTTGCCGACCATCTCGGCTGCGGTGAAGGAGCCGGACGGGCGGGTGAGGAAGACCTCCATGCCAAACTTGACCGGGTCGACGCCCACCTGCTCGCCGAGCTTGGCGGCGACGGCGCGGTCGACATCGGTGGTAGTGGGGCTCTTGAGCATGAGCGTGTCGGTCATCATGGCCGAGAGCAGCAGCTTGGCCTGAACGTCGGAAAGCTCAACGCCGAGCACGCCGGCGAGCTTGGTGACGATGGTGCAGCTGGAGCCCCAGGGCAGGCAGATGTAGTGCAGCGGGCCGGCGGTCTCGAAGTCGCCGATGCGGTGGTGGTCGACGACGCCAAAGACCGTGGCGTCCTTAAGACCGGCGACGGACTGGGCAGACTCGTTGTGGTCGGTGAGGACGACGAGCTGACCGGCCTCGACGGACTCGATCACGCGGGGCTCGGCAATGCCGGCGTCGGCGAGCAGCTTGGCGGACTCGGCCGGAAGCTGACCAAGGGCGCAGGCCTCGTAGGTGTTGTCGGCATACTCAACCTGGTTGAGCAGCTGAGACAGGACGACGGCGCTCATGATGGCGTCGTTATCGGGGTTCTGGTGACCAAAGACAAGAACGTTTGCCATGGATATCCTCCACTTGATATGTGTGCTTGGACGTAGCTATGGTAGCACGCCGATGCCGAGCCTTCGCAGACGGAAGGGCCACGGCATATTTTGGGGCGCAGGCACGGGGGCCAAGGCTGTCCCTTTTGCACCATGTTGGTGCAATGTAACCTGTCCCCCTTGCACCAGCTATTTACCGGCAGCGCGCAGGGCTACGTAGGCGGCACCGATGATGCCGGCGTCGTTTCCGAGCGAAGCGACCTTAATGGGCGTCTCGCGCGAGGCGGAAAGCGCGTACTGCTTAAAGTGCTCGCGAACCTTGTCGAGGTAGACATCGGCCGAGGCGGAGGCGCCGCCGCCGATGAGGAACATCTCGGGATCAACCACGTTGGCAATAAGCGCCAGTGCGCGGCCGAGATAGTCGGCCATGGTATCGGCCGCGGCCAGCGCGAGCTTGTCGCCCTCGCGACAAGCCTGGAACACGTCCTTGGAATCGGAGGGGCCGGTCAGCTCGATGGGCTCGACGCCCGCCTTCTTGCACTCGGCAAGGTAGTTGCTCACCACGCCGGTGGCGCTGGAATACTGCTCCAGGTGGCCATGGCCGCCGCAGCCGCAGGTGCGCTCCTCGGCCGGGTTCAGGCACATGTGGCCAATCTCGCCGCCAGCACCCACAACGCCCGATACCACGTCGCCGTTAACGATAACGCCGCCGCCCACGCCGGTACCAATGGTGACCATCACCACGTTCTGTACGCCCTTGGCAGAGCCGAGCCAGGCCTCGCCCATAGCAGCAGCGTTGGCGTCGTTCTCGTACTTAACGACCGCGTCGGGGCAGTGCTCCTGGATGGCGATCTTGAGCTCGGGCAGGTTGATGGCGATGTTCGCCTTGACCTTGGCATCGCCCGATGCCGGGATGGGGCACGGAACGGCCAGGCCAATGCCCGACACAAAGGCACGCGGAATCTGGGCCTTGGCGACCACCTGGTCGATAGCCTCGGTCACCGCGGCAAAGCCCGCAGCGTCAACGATGGGAGGCGTGGGCACGCTGGCCTTGGCAAGCAGGTTTCCGTCCTCATCGAACAGACCCTCCTTGACCGAGGTGCCGCCGACGTCGATGCCGATGTAATACTGCTTAGGTTCCATGGGAGCCCACCTTTCTCGTTTAAACATTGCCTGTATGGTACCGCTCCCAAGGCAAAAACCTACCAAAAAGGGACAGGTTTGTTTTGGCAGGTTTTATCTGGGAAAACGCGAATGACCGCTTAACGCGACATTACTCAGATGTTTATCTATTTAGAGCGCTCTAATTTATATGCAAAGCGACTTTTAATTATATCTTTCTCGAACTTTTTAAATATACAATAGGGATGCTTAGGTGTTAACTATACTTTCTTTTATACTCAACCAAGTTGGAAAGGAGGTTCCATGATTCCCAAATACGAAGCGATAGCTGCAGATATTCGTCGCACTATCGAGGATGGCGCTCTTAAACCGGGCGACAAGCTTCCTACCGTGGTTGAGTTCTGCAAGCTCTATAACGTTTCCAAAATCACCGTCAAACGAGCTCTTGAACAAATCACCGAAGAAGGTCTTATTACCAGCCGGCGTGGATCGGGTACCTACGTTAAGGACACGGCGGGGCTTCCCGGCCAGGCGTTTTTCCAGGGCAAAAACGACCGTACCCAGGGTTTTTCGTATGAGCATCGCGGGGAGAAGGTGACCTCGGTGGTCTACGATTTCTCGATCGTTAATCCACCAGCGGACATCGCAGCCCAGCTGGGAATTGCCGAGGATGACTTTGCCTATCACGTCGTGCGCGTGCGTCAGGCCGATGAGAAGCCCATCGTTATCGAGTACACCTACATGCCCCTCGAGCTGATTCCAGGCCTTAAAAAGAAGGACCTGTACGGATCGGTCTACCGCTTCATCCGCGAGCAATGTGGGCTGAAGATTTCGAGCTTCCACCGTACCATTCGCGCCGTGGCAGCAACCGAGGAAGAAGCCGAGCGTCTGGACACCAAACTTGGCTCTCCCCTGCTCGAGCTCACCCAGATTGGCTTTTTGGACAGCGGCGCCGCCTTTGAGTATTCGATCTCGCGCAACGTTGGCGATCGCTTTGAGTTGCACAACGTAACGTTGGCATAGGTTTTTGTAGTCACGCGGGCGCTCGTTTTGAGCCGTCTTACGCGGCACCCGCACAACCTTATGGGAGTATGCACATGTCCGATTTGATTAAACTCACGCCGATCTTCCACGAGAAGATCTGGGGCGGCCGCCAGTTGGAGACCGTGTTTGGCTACGACATTCCCGAGGGTCCCATCGGTGAGTGCTGGGCCATCTCGGCCCATCCCAACGGCGACTGCCAGATTGCGGAGGGACCGTACGCCGGCCACACGCTGTCGTGGCTGTGGGCCGAGCACCGCGAGCTCTTTGGCAACTGCGAGGGCAAGGAGTTCCCGCTGCTCATCAAGATTCTGGACGCCAAGGACGACCTTTCGATCCAGATTCATCCCAACGACGAGTACGCCGCCGAGCACGAGAACGGCAGTCTGGGTAAAACCGAGTGCTGGTATGTACTGGACTGCGAGCCCGGTGCCACGATCATCGTCGGCCAGCGCGCGCACGACCGCGCCGAGGCCGCGCAGATGATCGAGGGGGGCCGTTGGGACGAGATGCTCAACGTGCTGCCGATTCACAAGGGAGACTTTTTCCAGATCGACTCCGGCACCGTTCACGCCATCAAGACCGGCACGCTGATTCTGGAGACGCAGCAGTCGAGCGACGTGACATATCGCCTGTACGACTACGACCGTCCCGGCACCGACGGAAAGCTGCGCCCGCTGCACATTGAGCAGAGCCTCGACTGCATCGACTTTGATGCTCAGGCTCCGACCGACGGCACGGTGACCGCGCCCGAGGTGGACGGCGTGACCGAGCTCGAGTCCAACCCCTGCTACACCGTCGATCGCGTGCGCGTCAACGGCAGCAAGACCCTCGACCAGCGCTGGCCCTTCATGTGCCTGTCGGTCATCGACGGCGAAGGCACCGTCTGCGGCGACCCCGTCCACAAGGGAAGTCACCTGCTGGCCCCGAGCACCGTCAGCTCCATCGACCTCGAAGGCAAGATGGAACTGATCATCAGCCACCTCTAGTTCGCACCAACAACCCAAACGCAACAAGGGGCTCCCCCGTTCACCAACGGGGGAGTCCCTTGTCCATATATATCAGCCCACCCGGCTCTCCAGATCAAAAAAGCGGACGAGCAGAGCGACGTTCGCAAGCAACGTTATCTAAGGACCTGGACGGGCGTATGGGGCAACATCGATCGCGAGTTCCGCACGAGCCGGAGAGCACTTAATGTGCTCTCCGTGCGAGCAGGACTGCCCGAGCAGGCGATGTTGCCCCATACGCCCGCCCAGGTCCGCCGGGATCACGACAGCTTGACGATCGGAGCAAAGCCCTTCATAAGCTTTTTGGTCTGGCCGGTCTTTTCGAATTGAACCTCGATCATGTCTCCGGCGACCGAGATCACGGTACCCGTGCCAAAAGTCTTGTGGCTCACGGTATCGCCCGCGGCAAAGTCCTGCGATGCGCTGGCACGATCGACCTTGCGCTCCACCGTCGGGGACACCTTGGAAGACGGCTTTTTGGCTCGCGACGCGCCCGAACCAAAAGTCGAGGCAACACGGCCGGCGTCAGGCGAAACCCCACGATGGCGCTCGGTCCCGTAACTGCTGCCGCCAAAGAAATCGTCAAAGCTCGATCCGCCGCGCGAACCGGAACCGCCGGTCGAGCGCGTATGCGAGCCAAACACCTTGCCGCCGTACATATCCGAGCCCATGCCCGAGCCAAAGGTGCCGTGACGGTCGCCGCGCTTCTCCCAGCCCGTGCCCTCAAAACCGGCAGAACCGATGCCGCTAAACTCGATATCCTCAAACGGAATCTCGTTGAGGAAGCGCGAGCGCGGGTTGGCAGAGGTCGAGCCGTAGGTGCGACGCGTGGCCGCATAGGTCAGGAACAGGCGCTTGCGAGCACGCGTGATGGCGACGTAGGCCAAGCGACGCTCCTCCTCGAGCTTGCCCGGATCGTCACCACCGCCAAAGTCGTGCACGTGCGGGAAGATACCCTCCTCCATGCCGGCCACGAACACCGCCGGGAACTCCAGGCCCTTGGCGGAGTGGATGGTCATCATGGTAATGGCATGCGTCTCGCCGGCCAGGGAATCCAAGTCGGAGCGCAGGGCCAGCCACTCCATGAGCGCCGGCAGCGCCTTACAGGTGAGCGGACCGTAGGTGCGCTCGATCTCGTCGGCATGCACGGCACCCGCCGGCATCTCCGTCGGCGCGGCATACGCGTTGCCCGCGATGGCGGCGGCCAGGGCATCCTGCGGAGACAGCGCCGGAGCGGCCAAGCTATCGAGCGGATTGGAGCCCGCGGCGTCACGCGCGCCAACGAGCGCCTCAAACGAGGATACCGGGGCAGATGGCCCCGGTTCGGGCGCAGGCGCGCTCACCACGACAGGCTCGGGCTCGGCGCTAGCAGGCACATCGGCAACACCGGCAGCGCGCAGCTCTTCCAAGCTCTCGAGCGTACCTTCGATATCCTCGTGCGTCTCCTCAAATTCGGCGGCGACGCCCAGGAATTCCTGGATGTTCTCGGCGCGGCTCTCGGACTCCATGGTGCCCTCGGCGCGGAAAGCCTGCAGCAGGCCCGTCTTATCGACGATCATCTCGACGACGTCCTTGAGCTCGCCGTCCATGCGGCGACCCTCGCGCACCAGCGCCACAAAGCTCGACAGGCCGTTGCGCACCTTGGCGCTAAACATGCCCGTCTCGGCTGTTGCGATCTCGCAGGCTTGGAAGAACGAGCAGCGGTTGTCGCGTGCCAGCTGCTCAATCTTTTGAATCGAGGTGGAGCCGATGCCGCGGCGCGGCGTGTTGATGACGCGCTTGACGCTCATCTCGTCGGCCGGGTTCACAATCATCTTAAGATAGGCCATGACGTCGCGGATCTCGGCACGATCGAAGAATCGCGTGCCGCCCACAATCTTGTAGGGCACGCCTGCGCGCAGGAACATATCTTCGAGGATACGCGACTGGGCGTTGGTGCGGTAGAACACAGCAATATCGTCGTAGCTCGTGCCCTTGGAGTGCAGCTTTTCGATCTCGCCGGCAATCCAGCGGCCCTCGTCGCGCTCATCGCTTGCCTGGAAGGCCTGGATCTTCTCGCCGTCGCCCTCGGCCGTAAACAGGCGCTTCTCCTTGCGCTGCGAGTTGTGACGCACCACGGCGTTGGCGGCGCTCAGGATATGACCCGTGGAGCGGTAGTTCTGCTCTAGCTTGACGGTCTTGCAGTTTTTAAAGTCCTTCTCAAAGTCCAGGATATTGGTGATGTCGGCGCCACGCCAGCTATAAATGGACTGGTCGTCGTCGCCCACGACCATGAGGTTTTGGTACTTGGCGGCCAGCAGGTTGGCGATCTCGTACTGGACGTGGTTGGTGTCCTGATACTCGTCGACGCTAATGTAGCGGAAGCGCTCCTGGTACTTGTCGAGCACCTCGGGGCGGGTGCGCAGCAGCTCGAGCGTGCGCACGAGCAGGTCGTCGAAGTCCATCGCGTTGGCGGCGCGCAGGCGGCGTTCCAGCTCCAGGTAGACCTGCGCGGCCTTTTTGTCATTGGGGCTGTCGGCGGATTTGAGCATGTCCTCGGGGCCGATCATGGCGTTTTTGGCCGAGCTGATCTTGCTGCGGATCATGTTGATGGGGAACTGCTTTTGCTCGATGCCGAGCGCCTGCATAATGTCACGCACCATGCGCTTTGAGTCATCATCATCGTAGATGGTGAACTGACCGGTATAGCCCAGCAAGTCGGCGTCCTCACGCAGCATGCGCACGCACATGGCATGGAAGGTGCACACCCACATGCCGCGGGTGCCGCTGGGAATGAGCGCCGCCAGACGCTCGCGCATCTCGGCCGCGGCCTTGTTGGTAAACGTGATGGCAAGAACCTGCCAAGGCTTAACACCCAGGTCGCCGAGCATATGTGCGATGCGGAAGGTCAAGACGCGGGTCTTGCCCGAGCCGGCGCCGGCGAGCACCAGCAACGGACCCTCGGTGGACAGGACCGCCTCGCGCTGGGCGGGATTAAGGCTGTCAATGTCGACGAGCGGCTTGGCGGGCTTGGGCGCCGGCGCGGGAGCGTCGTAGATGTCGAGCGGGACGAGCTCGGGCTCCGGCGCTGCAGGGGCGGTGTATGCATCGAGCGGCACGGGTTCCGGCGCGGGCGGCACGGGTACCGCGGCGTTCTTTTCCCAGGGCAGGGGCTGGGTCATGGGCGACTCCTCATCTGACGGACGGCGCGCCTGCGGGCAGCGCCATAGTTTGAGCCGTACCAGTATACCGAGCCGCGCGGACACCGACGCAAATCACACCACGACTCCGTGCGCCACTGTCAGGCCCGCCCCAGCGGATTTGGTGCAATGGGGTCAGGTTAGCCTGCACCATGTTGCTGCAAAGTAACCTGACCCCATTGCACCAATCGGGGAGCCACCAATGCCATGGCAACGGTAGCGGGCGCGGCCAGAACGAACAAATTGGCATGAAAAGAGGGCGGCATAGACCTTTTGGCCATGTCGCCCTCTTTGAATGACAAGTTGTCGTTCTGGCCGCCGCGCAGCATCAACCAAGTTACAGGCCGAGCATAGGCTCCAGGACGAAGAAGTACGCGAGCACCACGATGCCCAGAATGATGCGGTAGACGCCGAAGCACTTGAAGTCATGACGGCGGACGAAACCCATAAGCCACTTGATGGCGATAAGCGAAACCACAAAGGCCACGATGCAGCCCACGCCCAGGATGGCGATCTCGTTGGTGCCGAAGGTGCCACCCTTAACGAAGTACTTGACCAGCTTGAGCGCACTTGCGCCAAACATAACGGGAATAGCCAGGAAGAACGTGAACTTAGACGCCACCGAGCGCGTGCAGCCCAGCAGCAGGCCGCCGATGATGGTAGAGCCGGAACGCGATGTGCCAGGAATCAGCGAGAGCACCTGGAAGCAACCAATACCCAGCGCGGTCTTCCAGCTCAGGTCCTCGAGCGTAGTGATGGAGCCAAAGTCCAGGTTATCGTCATCGTCTGCAGCGGCAGTCGCAGCGGGCGCGGCAAAATGCGCACCAGCGGGTCGTCCGCCCGCCACCACGGCACGCGCGCCAAACGAACCGGCAAGAGCGGCCTGGTCGCGCTTGTTCGCGCGCCAGTTTTCGATCACGATAAACAGCACGCCGTACACAATGAGCGCCAGCGCCACGACGGGAGCATTATAGAAATGCTCCTCCATCCAGTCGTTAAGCGGCAGACCGATCGCCGCGGCGGGAATGCAGCCGAGCACAATCTTGCCCCACAGCACCCAGGTGTCGCGACGGCCCTCCTTGCCCTTGCTGGGAGAAAACGGGTTGAGGTCGTAGAAGAACAGGACGCAGACGGCCAAAATGGCGCCAAGCTGAATCACGACCAGGAACATATTCCAGAACGTCTCGCTCACGTTCATCTTGACGAACTCGTCCACCAAGATCATGTGACCGGTCGACGAAACAGGCAGCCATTCGGTGATGCCCTCGACCAGGCCCATGAAGGCAGATTTTAGAAGCTCGATGATATCCAAAGGGACCCCCTCGTTAGACACCCGCCGATAGTTGTTCTGCGGACGGTTGCGGGCGATGTCCCATTATCAACCGTTGGAGGCGCGCCCGCGCCTACCCTTACCAAAAAACTCGCCCGTTCACAGAATTGCGAGCGGTCAAACCCAAATCCTTGGGTATAACTGCAACAAGATAAAGTGTCCGGCGGCCACGCATCCGCGTCCGCCCGATGCACGAGCCCCACGCCCGTGCGATAGACCAAGGAGGAAACCATGAACGAGGGCTACACCAAGGTATTTGTTTCACTCGACGGTACTGAGCAGCAGGATTTTGTGCTCGCACGCGCCATCAAGGTCGCCGCGAACAACGGCGCCAAGCTGATTATCGGCCACGTTATCGATTCCACGGCACTCGAGAGTGCTGGCTCCTATCCGGTCGATCTGGTCAACGGCCTAGAGGAGGCATTTAAGAACTCCATCGCCAAGCAGCTCGAAGAGGCCAAGGCCAATCCCGACATTCCCGAGGTCGAGGTCATGATTCGCGCCGGCCGTATTCGCGAGACGCTCAAGGACGAGATGCTCGACGTGGTCAAGCCCGACCTGGTGCTCTGCGGCGCTCGCGGTCTGTCCTCGATCAAGTATGCGCTCCTGGGCTCGATTTCGACGTTCCTGCTGCGCAACACCGACTGCGACATCTTGGTCGTAAAGTAGCGTTGCTCCCACCGGCCGCGGGGCCTGCGGGGTTTCCACAGGCACGTCCTCGCCGCTTCGCGGCTGCGGGATGTGCCCTTAGGAAACCCCTCCCGGCCTCGCGGCCTTCGCAGCCTTACTTCAGCGAGTTGTCTGATAGAAAAATGGCGTGCCGCCCCGTTTGGGGCGGCACGTTTTGTTTGGGATGGCACGTTTTTACTATAAGGCGATCCTGCTTAGACGAGCTTGCACTTCTGGAATGATCTTCTCGAACATTACCTCCGCTTCGGGAAAACCCTCTTCTTTGAGACCGCGCGCGGCGTCTCTTAGCGCGTCTGGAACCTCATTGCAGGTATCAGCAATCATTCCGGCGACAATTCCCCCGGGCAAACCCGCCCCAATCATTTGGCTCATCACCGACCCGCGCGTTACTTCGTCAATCTTGCGGCTCCCACCAAACGAGACGCCCATCTCACGAACGAGACTGGGGTAAACCGTTGTGCACAGCACGTCATAGAGCGGCGCCAACCTCACCTGCTTCCAACTTTCGTCCCATACGAGCGACCAGTTCTTTAGATGGTTATCACAGTTACCTACGGCATAGTCGAACAGCTGGTTATAGCCGACAAGGAACCTGTCCTCCATTTGATTCGTCGACGCCCTTCGCACCGCATCGACGATAAGCCCCAGGTAATTGACGCCCGTCGGCTCATATTTAAGCTCACGCGAGACGCCCTTGGCCTGACAAACATCTTCCTGATGCAAACGGTATGGAATTGGCAATCCGTCAACCGAGCGTCCGGCATCAGACGTTACTCGGTCAAATCGCTTCACGGCGATAATTGGCTCGGCATCCTCAACTCGGATAAGAAAACACTCTTCGGCCGATAGGTCCATCAGAGAGGCGGCTCTCACGCACATCGCTTCGCACACTGTCTCGCCCGGGAACGTTTTCGACCCCGCCTTGAGAATGTGCGTGGATGGAGCCGCTCCATGAGGCAGGTACCATCCACCACATGGGTCATCGCCCGTATGGTAGAGACCGATCTTCGCCTGAGCACCTGCAAGGGAGATTCGACTCTCTAGCGCTAAATCAAAAGCAACCTCCGCCGGTGCGTATGCCAGCCCGCTTAGCTGTTCCGCACCTATCTCTTCATAGTCCATTTCGAGGCTGTCGCCCGAAGGCTCTCGCGTCAGAACCAGGGCGCCGACGGGTTCATCGCGGACCAAATCGAGTACCTTGAAGTAATCTCCGCGTTCCGCTCGCGCCCTTTTCTCAAGGTCCCTGTTGAGCTGCCCCTCCGGAATGATGCCGGAGAAAAAGGAACCCGTTGCATCCGGACTAAATGTCTCGGCCGTCAACGGCAGCGAGATCGAAATCGGCGCCGCATCACCGCTCTCGAGATATTTGGGGCTATAGGTGAATATCGGAAACCCCGCATTTTCCTCCAATATGCCGACCGGCTGGTAAGACCCATTAAACTCACGGTGAACGAACAGCGTGCCATCCATTACTTCCCCCTCACCTTCAGAATAAAATCAATATCCACGATGGAGGCGTAATCGAAAATGACACCAATTTCGACCGTTGTCCGCCCCCGTTCGATATCACCAATCACACGAAGGCTGCGACCCGTCATAGTCGCGACGTCACGTTGAGTCAAGCCGAGCTCACGCCTTCTGAGCCTAAGGGCCTTCCCTATCTCAGAGGGATCGAAAACCGTGCGCTCCGAGAAAGCGGCTTCCGACGGTTTGAGCTTGACGCGCCCATCCAGCTTTTTAATCGTTGTCACCGTTCTCATAACGCCTCTAGCTATATTCCTGCCCGTGAACATAGTATAAAACTGTAGCACTATGTTCATGTACGGGAATATAGTGTTGACTACATTAGCAATGTTCCCGTTCGGGAATATAGCTGCCGAAAAGCCTGATTTCTTCTTAAATGGGAAGATCCTGAACGTCTACGCTATACGGGCTGACTACTCAAAGTATTGGAACTTGTTGGTTGAGAAGGCAAACGTGACAACAAAGCCTTCGCCGGAATCGGATGCCGCGGTGACGTCGATGCCCATCCTGGAGCACAGGCGTGCCACCAGATAGAGGCCGATGCCCGTTGCGCGCTTGGTGGTGCGGCCGTTGTCGCCGGTAAAGCCCTTCTCGAACACGCGTGGCAGGTCTGCCGCACTCACGCCGCAGCCGTTATCGGCAACAGTGAGCTCAATGCGCTCACTCGCCAGACTCTCGTCCAGCAACGCGCCCGAAAACACGATCTTCGCGCCGTCCTCGCACGCGTATTTAATGCTGTTCTGGATGAGCTGCCCCAAGATAAACTCGAGCCACTTCTCGTCGGTAAAGACCTCAAAGTCGAGGTTCTCGCACACCGGGGCCACGTGCGCCGCGATGAGCTCGCGCGCGTTGGCTTTAATCGCGCCCGTCACCAAGGTCTTGAGATCCCAGCGGCGAATCAGGTAGTCCCGCTCCACGACTTCCGAGCGCGCGTAGTACAGTGCCTGGTCGATATAGCGCTCCACGCGAGCCAGCTCACGGCCCAGGTCATCCACGCGCGACAGGTCGTCTTCGCTGCCGTCCAGGTTTTCCAAAATCAGGTGGGCCGCCGCCAGGGGCAGCTTGGCCTCGTGGACCCAGCTCTCGATATAGTCGCGATAGTCATCGGTCTGACGCCGGCCTTCGGCAACCTCGTCGCAAGCAGCTTTGCCCACGCGACGCAAGACCTCGTACTCGAGCTCGCCCTCGGCATAGGTCGGGCATTGCACCATCTCCTGCACCCATGCGGGACTCTCGAGCTCCTCGGCCGCACGCTCCAGCTGACGCAGAAAACGGCGACGGCGCGCGTACTCGACCACGATGCCGAGCATACCAAAGATAAAGGACACGCCGACCGCCACGACCACAATAGATGTCGAAGCACCGGCGACCGTCAGCACAAAGCAGCTCAGCAGCACGCCGCACGTCCACACGGCGACGGGAAGCAGCGCATCTTTAAAGAACTTGCCAAACGACATAGCCGGCCCCTAGACCGAATAGCCTTGGCCGCGATGCGTCGTCAAATACCCCTTGATGCCGATTTTTTCGAGCGTGGTACGCAGGCGGTTGATGTTGACGGTGAGCGTATTGTCGTCCACGAAGGCATCGGAGTCCCACAGGTCCTGCATGATGGCCGAGCGCGAGACGATCTTGCCCGCGCGGCTCAGAAGCAACGAGAGGATACGCAGCTCGTTTTTGGTGAGCTCGGTGCTGGTGCCCGTTTGCGTGTTGGTGACCATGGAGCGTGCGAGGTCGAGCTCCAGTCCCTTGTGGACGAGCGTGCTGCGCTCGCCCGCCGCCGCGGTGCGACGCAGTAGTGCGTTGATGCGCGCCACGAGCACACGGGCGCTGTAGGGCTTGGGAACAAAGTCGTCCGCGCCGAGCGTCATGGCCATGACCTCGTCAATCTCGGTCGTGCGCGACGTGAGGACGATGATGGGAACCTCGGATTCGCGGCGAACCTCATGGCAGATGTGCTGGCCGTCTTTGACAGGGAGTGTGAGGTCGAGCAGCACCAGGTCGGGAGCGGCGGCGAGAATATCGCGCGAGACGTGCTCGAACGATCCGCAGGCCTCAACCCCAAAACCGGCACGGGCGAGGATGTCGGCGAGCTCGCGACGGATGGGCTCGTCGTCCTCAACGATATAGATCAGCGGCATGGGTTCCGCTCCCCTCTTGGTTGTCTTGCCCCATTATGACCGCGGATCCGCAGATACGCGCCTCACGCGGCACCAAAGTGACAGAACTGTTCGCGAGTGGCAGAGGCTTGCCTCTCGCTCGCGACGAGCACGGGAATTAAATGAGTTTTTAATCCCCGTCCCAGAAACATCATTTAGCGGCGGGCACGGAGCTTTTCGTAGCCTTCGGCGAAGAAGGCAACCGTGGCGGCGTCGGAGTCGGCGGCGTCGGAGTCGGCGGCGGCAACCACACCGTGCTCGTCGCTCACCAGAAACAGCGCACCCTTGAGCTGCGCGGGAATGTCTACGCGCGTGACCGGGATGCCCTTGGTCTGGGCCAGCTGCTCGATGAGCGTCGCCGTGCCGCACAGGCACTCGTCCGCCGGCGCCACAAAGGCCAGCTCGCCGTTATCGACGGCGGCGAGCAGCTCGGGCGCCACGCCGGTTTCGTCGGCCTCGGAGCGGGCCTCGGCGGAGCGGGCACGTAGCGCCTTGGCCGACGTATCGGTTAGCGGCTCGTACTCCCCCACCGTCATGGCGGCGTTGCCGTTGACGTCGATCACCAGCATGAGCACGCCGTCGCGTGCGGTGTAATCGCCCTCGGCAAGCGACCACTCAACGTGCTGCTTGGCCCAGCTGAGCATGTTATGGGTAAGCGGCTCGCCCTGCACCAAGCGCTCGGACAGTGCGCGAATGTGGCGGTTGAGCATGGGCACCTTTTTATTGGACATGCGCCAACGGCAGACAAGCGCGGGCTTGTCGAGCGTAAACTTCTCGACCGCCTCCTGATTGGCGCAAAAGTCCTCGTACGCACGCTGATCCTCGGCATTGCCAAACAGCTCGGCATCATCAATCTGGGGCATGGTCATACCTTTCGTGTTAGTCATTCCGTCCTCTTATACCAAAAAGACGGCCCTCCAAACGGAGCAGCCGTCTTTTGCGGAGATTATTTTGTCCCAAGGCGGAACTTAGTGGCGGAAGTGGCGGGCGCCGGTAAAGACCATAGCAATATTGTGCTCGTTGCAGGCCTGGATGCTTTCGTCGTCGCGCTTGGAGCCGCCGGGCTGGATGATGCAGGTCACGCCGTGTGCAGCAAGCACGTCGACGTTGTCGCGGAACGGGAAGAACGCGTCGCTTGCACAGGCAAAGCCGCCCTTCTCCACGCCCTCGCGCTCGCAGAAGTCCTCGGCGCGCTCGCAGGCAAGTAGCGCAGAGTCAACGCGGTTAGGCTGACCCGGGCCCATGCCAATGCCGGCCTTACCCTTGGAGACCAGGATGGCGTTGGACTTAACGCCCTTGCAGACCTTCCAGGCAAACTCGAGCTCGGCCATCTCGGCGTCGGTGGGCTTGCGGTCGGTGGGGAACGTAAAGGTCGCGGGATCCTCGGTCACGTGGTCGACCTCCTGCACCAGCATGCCGCCGTCGACGGAGCGCAGCTCCACCTGAGCGCCGTGGTCCACGCCGCCGGTCGCCAACACGCGCAGGTTGGGGCGCTTGGCCATGCGCTCGAGCGCCTCGGCGGTGTAGCTCGGGGCGATGATGACCTCGACGAACTGCTTGTTCTGATCGGCAAAGTGCTCAACCAGATCAAAGGGAACCTCGCGGTTGCAGGCGATGATGCCGCCGAAGGCGCTCTTGGGATCGCAGGCAAAAGCGCGGTCGTAGGCAGCCGTGATGTCCTCGGCAACGGCGGAACCGCAGGGGTTCTGGTGCTTGAGGATTACGCAGGCCGGCTCGTCGAACTCGCGGACCAGGTTCCAGGCGGCGTCGGCATCCAGATAGTTGTTGTAGCTGAGCGGCTTGCCCTGGATCTGCTTGGAGCCCACGAGCGGGAACTGCGAGCTCGCGGTGTTCTCGCAGCCCTCGGCAAAGCGATAGACTGTGGCTTTCTGCTGCGGGTTCTCGCCATAGCGCAGGTCGTCGACCTTCTCCAGCGAAATCTCGAGCTTGGCAGAGGTGTCCGCCACGTCGCTTGCCTGGGCGGCGAGCCAGCGGGAGATGGCCGTGTCGTAGGCGGCGGTGGTCTGGTAGACCTTCACCTGCAGGCGACGACGGGTGGAAAGCGTGGTGCAGCCACCGGTCTCGTGCATCTCGGCCAGGACGGCATCATAGTCGGCCGGGTCGGAGATGACGGTAACGCTCGCGGCGTTCTTGGCAGCAGAGCGCAGCATGGAGGGGCCACCGATGTCGATGTGCTCGATAGCGTCCGCGAAGGTGACCTCGGGGTTGGCAACGGTCTTCTCGAACTCGTACAGGTTGACGACGACCAGGTCGATCAGCTTAATGCCGTGCTGAGCCGCCTCCTGCATGTGCTGCTCGGAATCGCGGCGGGCCAGCAGCGCGCCATGAACCTTGGGGTGCAGGGTCTTAACGCGGCCGTCCATCATCTCGGGATAGCCCGTGAACTCCTCGATGGGGGTTACGGGAATGCCCGCGTCCTCGATGGCACGAGCCGTGCCGCCCGTAGAGATGATCTCGACGCCAAAGTCGTCAACCAGCGTCCGTGCGAAATCGACGACGCCCGTCTTATCGGTAACCGAGATCAACGCGCGTGCGATCTTCACATCAGATCCCATGCAGTCCTCCTGTCTGGTACGCCGCCGTGCTCTGTGAGTCGGTGATACGTCGATCTGCAGCGCTCGCGCAGCGGCATTGAAAATACTGATTTAATGTAGCGCATCGAGCGCATCGATGCACCCCGCAACGGGCGCATGTGCAGAAAAAGTTTGCGAGCGGAGGGGATGGGCACAGCACCGGGCACGGTGAGTTCATGGAACACAGGGGCACCATAATTCGATGCCAATGGCGTGGTAGAACTGTGCTCGATATGCATCCGCAAAAGAAAGAGGCACCATGGTCTCGCGGGTTCTCTACCGACCGTTTGATACCGAAGACTTCGACGCCATCGCGCTGATTCTGCAGCAGCTTTGGCATAATAATTCGGATAACGATGAGTACAACCGCCTTGAGGCCGCGTGCGACCTCGCCTATTGCCTTTCGTCATCGACGTTTTCGCAGGTTGCGGTGATTGACGGCGAGGCGCGCGGCATTGCACTTGCACGCGCAGGACAGAACTCCGGCGTCACTATCAACGAGCATTGGATGGATACCGAACGCGCACTGCTATCGCAGATGCGTGAGCTGGAGCCTGATGCCTGCGCCGAGTATCTCTCGTTTGTGCGCGCAACCATCCGAACCAACAACCGCCTGCTCGAGAGCAGCCCGTTGCCGCACGACAACGAGGTCACGCTGCTTGCCGTGGATCGCGATGTCCATGGCCTGGGCGTTGGCACGGTTCTGCTCGATGCCGCGGTCTCGCACCTGTCCTCGCTTGGAGCGACGAGAGCGCACCTGTACACCGACTCCAACTGCTCGTGGAAGTTCTACGAGATGCACGGCTTTAAGCGCACGGCCACGCACCGCGCCAACCGCGAAGAGCGCCGTCACGACATGCCGCGCGAAAGCTTCCTCTACGAACTCGATCTAACAGCCTAAACCCAGCAGCCATACCTAGTCATTTAGGGATGTTCCCAGTGATTAGTCGTTGGGGACAGCCTTCGTAGGTAGCGCATGAAAATGGGATGGATCCGTCGGCAGTCGCCGGAGAAGATCCATCCCAAAAATCAGAGCGCGCTAGAACGTTCCGCCGCCGCCTCCGCCGACGCCGCCGCCTCCGCCGCCAGAGAAGCCGCCGCCTCCGCCGCCGCCCGAGCTGTCGGAGCTCGACGCCAGCTCACGGATGCTCTCGTGATACACGTCATCGAACGAATCGAGCGGAGACTCGATACCGTAATGATGGTAGTACCACCAGTAGCAGGGATAATTGTCATAGAAGCCGTCGGCCTCGCGCACCTCGGGCGGCACGGCCTCGGCAAGCTGACGCAGCACTTCCTTGGAAACACCCAGCGCCACGCCCATCACCAGCAGCTTGTTCCACAGCACCAGATCGCCCGGGACGGCTTCCTTTAGACGAGTGAAGTCCTCGAGCCAATGCTTAAGTGCCTTGCAGCGAGCCGCCACCTCGGCGCCCTCCGGCGTAAAGCGGCGAAACGTAAGGCCCACGCCGATACCCACCAGCACAATCGGCACCGAGATAACCGCGGCGGTGATGTTCGCCTGTGCGCCATCGGTAAAGAAAATGGATCCCACGGGAACAAAGGCAATCAGGATACCAAGAACCAGGCAAAACACCATTGCAACAATGCCGTCCGAGGCAACGTACTCGCTATCGGCCAGCTTGCCCTTAACGGTGTTCTGATAGTCCTCGAGCTTATCACCCACGGGTGTAGCGTGCTGCTTGACGTAGTGCTGCAGCTCGTCGAACGTGCGCGAACGGTCACCGTTCTCGTCAGGCTTAGCACCGGCAAAGAAGACCTTGAGCACCATGTGGTCAATGCCCTTGGCCGACTTCCAGCCCGCATCACTCACCGTCACGCGATACGTCTGCTCTTCTTTTTCACGCCCCAGCAGACCCTTCTTGGCCTTGGTTACGGTCGCCTGCTCCAGCTTGATCACACGGTCGTCAGTGAGCTTCATGAGCGTGGCGATATATGCCTGATCGGGCACCTCGTTCCAGCTCATGAGGGCCGAAAGCACGGCGGGATGGTCGGCCGAAGGCACATCGCGGAAATATTCGTCCTGGAAAAGCGGCTTGGGCTTGCGCTTGCGCAGCTTGAGCATAACGATTGTGCCGGTAAAGGCCACCGCCGCAACAACACTTAGCACGGCAAGTGCATTGGCAATCATGCGAGCGTGAGCGCGGCGGGCGTTAGCTTCGTCGGCCCATTCCTTCTCTTCGCTCAGGATCGTTGACATGCGCTCTTCGCCCGAGGCGGCAAGCTGCGGCACCCAGTCGCTGGGGAAGGCGATGCGTGCCTCGGCGAATTCGCCCTGGTGCACGCAGGGAATGGTATAGGTGACCATGGGTTCGTCCGCATCGAGCGATACATCGCCCGTCAGCGGGCCGTGGCCCCATGCGCGGAAGTTATCGCCCTTGACGGCCGCCGTCCCGGCAGCGGCATTTGCGAAGTACACTTCCATCTCGACATCGTCGGAGTCCGCGGACCAGCCGTCGCCCACAAACTTCCAATAGAGCTCGGCAGTATCGGCCCAGTTCATAACCGCACCGGTCATGGTGTAGCTCACGTAGTAGATTGCGCTGTCGCCGCTCTCGTGAGGGCTGAACACCTTAATCCTTACGCCGTCACCGGTCTGCTCGACCGTGTAGACGCCAGAGTCGCCCTTGTTCGCGCTATCGACTTTGTTAAACGCGGTGTCCTCTTCCTCGACACTCAGCACGTCGACGCCCGCCGTGCCGCCCTGCTGGTTGGTGCCCGTATTGATCTCCCAAAACACGCCGTTGATGTCGTCGTCGAAATCAAACTGGCGTCCCTCGACAACGGTCAGCGATCCATCGGCCTCGACCGTGGCACTGATATAGGTCTGGGTCATGGAGTAGCCGTCGGCGTGCGCGGCGACAGGCAGCAGCAACAACGCAAGCGCGACGAGCACGCAGACGGAAGCGAATCGCGCAAACAGGTGGCGCTGCCGGCTGACTTTGGCGGCGAGGGTGTTCATAGGCACATCCTTTGTCTGTAAAACCAACAGCGCCATTGTCCCACGTTTGCGGGTACGCATGACGAACATCTAGGCGACCGGAGCGCCAAACGGGATGAAAGTCACACCCGCACCCCAACAGCCAGTCATTGGGGACGTTCTTAAATGACCAGTCATTAGGGACACCCTTGGCATAGCCCGCCCCGGCAATAGATACCACTTCACAGCTCCGTCACAGGTGTAGCGGCTTTGTGTGGGCGCGGCACGCGCTGATTGAGCCGCCAGCCGAGGGGCATAAAGCAGTTGAGCGAAAACGGTTTGCCCCTTTGCCGTTCGCTCGAGGATCATGTCCCCCTTTTCCGCGGAAACCCCGGCAGTTGCGAAGAGCTGCCGGGGTTTCTGTCGTTTGTGAGGCTAAGTCGGTACGCAGCGATCGAGACCTTGAGCCGCAAACCCACCGTGCGCAATGCGCACCGCCGCCAACTTGTGAGCGCAGCAACGCCTTCCCTGCCAAGCCCCGCGCTATACTCGTCCGCATGGATATCAACGCACGCAACATAGCAACACACGCCGCGGACGCACCAGCAACGGCAGCGCCCACCCCCGTCGTGGGCCGCTTTGCCCCGTCGCCCTCGGGCCGCATGCACTTGGGCAACGTGTTCAGCTGCCTGTGTTCGTGGCTTTCGGCCCGCAGCCAAGGCGGCAGCATCGTGCTGCGCATCGAGGACCTGGACGATCGCTGCAAGCGCCCGGAACTTGCCACTCAATTGATTGACGACCTGGCCTGGCTGGGACTGGAGTGGGACGAAGGCCCCTACTACCAGCACGATCGCCTGGATCTGTACGAGGACGCCCTGCGTCAGCTGCAAGACGCCGGCCTCACCTATCCCTGTTTTTGCACGCGTGCCGAACTCCACGCCGCGAGCGCGCCGCACGCGAGCGACGGCACGCCCATCTACCGCGGCGCCTGCCGAGACCTTTCTGCCGAGGAGGTTGCCCGCCGCAGCGCTCTGCGCGCTCCGGCCACGCGCCTGCGCGTACCCGCCGTCGACGACCTCGCAAACGATGTGATCGAATTCGTGGACCGCACGTATGGAGCCCAATGCGAAGCACTCGCCACCGAATGCGGCGACTTTTTGGTGCGCCGCAGCGACGGCGTTTTTGCCTACCAGCTAGCCGTGGTGGTCGACGACGCTGCCATGGGCGTCACCGAGGTCGTGCGCGGATGCGATCTGCTGGGCTCCACGCCGCGCCAAATCTACCTGCAGCATTTGCTGGAACTTCCCACGCCGCACTACGCGCACATTCCGCTGCTCATGTCGCCGGATGGCCGCCGCCTTTCCAAGCGCGACCGCGACCTGGACCTGGGCGAGCTCCGCACCCGCTTTGGCGCGCCCGAGGCACTACTGGGCTGGCTCGCCGGGCAAACAGGCATCGCGCCGGACGCCACACCGCGCTCTGCCGAGCAGCTGGTCGAGCACTTTAGCTGGGATGTTATCCGCACGCATCGGGAAAACATCACTGTAACGGTCGAGTAGCCAGCCACCCCGCCCCTACGCGACATCCCAGGGCTGGAGTTCGTCGCCCAGGCGGACAATACAGTCGTAGAGCACGGTGTGGCACTCGGCTGGGTTGGCGTCACGATGAAAATGCCCGTAGTACCAGCGCTTGTAGTCCAGGTGGTCCTCCAGCTCGTCGAAAAACGTGGTGAGTCGATCGACATCGGGATAATTCCAGCCAGGTGCCGGGTAAAGCGTGGGCGAAAGCATGCGCGTGGAGCAGGTATGGGTGATCGCATAGTCGACCTTCCAACCCACGCTGTCGAGCTTTGCCCGCGCCTCCTCAAAGTCGCGCTCGTCCGGCAGCTCCTGCGGCCACCAGCTGGAATACGGAATGCGGTATTCCTTATCCACGCTCGTGGCGCCGCCCATGGTAAAGATCGTTGAGCCGTCGAGCTCAAAAACCTCACCGCGCGTCAGGCGTCGGATGGGCGAGGTGTCCGACAGACGCTGCGTCAGGCCGCCGTGCCACAGCTCCATGGGGCGCTCCGACCAGTGATCGAAACGCTCGTGGTTGCCGTCGACAAACAGCACGGTATAGGGGCGCGACTCCAGCCAGGCGATGTCGGCACATTCCTCGGCAGAGAAATCCCACGGAAAGCCAAAGTCGCCCGCGATGATGAGATAGTCGTCACTTGTCAGACCATCCCCAAGATCCCAGTCGCGAAGCTTTTGCATGTCGACGCCGCCGTGAATATCGCCCGTCACATAGACCGTCATCGGATCACCACTTCCCTGTAAGTCACTAGCCCACATTCTGCACAATCACTAAGTCAACCGTTCCAGCCCTTCCATCCTTTGAGACCTACCCTCGCTCTTCCATCCAAACGGGTCAAACACCCAAAAGATCAGATCGAGCACGCCGCCGGTCATCATGGCGCCGGCAAGAGCCATGCAAACATGCAGAAAGCTGGCACTTCGGAGCACGTCGAACGGCCCCAGAACAGCCAGCAGCGCGACCGCTGCGCCGGCTACGCACAGCGCGAGGCACGGCCCCGCGTCCTTAACGCACTTCTTTGCGAGATGCTTTGCGTTGTCACTCATCGGTATCGAACTCCTTAGAGGGTCGTTGTTCAGACGCATGCCGCCGCGGCAGAACGGGGCGGCAGGGTAAGTGTCACATGCTGTGCGGACATCAATGGAGAAACCGCCTGCTCGACCAACCTTTGACGCCGTTTTGCACCGGCACCACATCCCCCGCTATCGAGGTCTAATACTTTTCCCGAGAAGTGAATGGCTGTTTTTGAACCCCTGAAACATCCGCATTTTTCGGCGGCAAAATCGCAGGATTTCAGCGCCGAAACCGCAGGAAACGGTACTCCTAAAGTGTCGATGCTTCGGGGGTTCGATTTAGCTCGTTCACTTCACGGAAAAGTATTAAAACCTCGCTGTCGGCCGCCCCAAAGACCTGTCCTTCCCTTCCCCACGCCACGCAAAACCGGCCTTCCCCTTGCCTGCGCGCCCCGCGTCACGCGCTTCGCCACCCAAAAACTCATCCAACATTAATCTTGGCTCAAGAATCGCTTAATCTATAACCTGCACTATAGAGTTCGACCAAGGGCGGGGCGGCGCCGCGCAACGCAGGCCGCCGAACGCAACGCTCGCGCCCGGGCAAATCGCCCGGCGTCGCGCCCATCGAACGAAAGGACAGGTCATGGACGACCTCGAAAAAGTTGAAACCATCCGCACCAAGTACAACGTGAGCTACACCGATGCCAAGGCGGCGCTCGACGCCGCCGACGGCAACGTCCTAGATGCCATCATTTGGCTCGAGACGCAGGGCAAGACCCAGACCACATCGGCGCATGCCGCCACCGAGTCAGCGCCAGTCGATGAGCCCTCGGCCGAGATGGTCGCCGCGCAGGCCGCCTACGAAAAGTCGAGCGAAAAGACCGACTTCTCTAAGAAGATGGACAGCGTATGGGAGTACCTCAAAAAGCTCTTCCGCCTGAGCCTGGACACCAAGTTTATCGCCACGCGCCGCGATGCGATCATCCTCAACATTCCCATCCTGATTCCCATCGTCGCGCTGTTTGCCTGGGGCGCCACGATATGGCTGATGCTGATTGGCCTGTTCTTTGGCATGCGCTACCGCATCGACAGCGACGGCGACGTGCCCGGCAGCATCAACAACCTTATGAATCACGCCGCCGATGCCGCGGACGACATCAAGCAAAATCTGAACGACGACAAGTAATCGCAGACGGGGGCACGTATGGCACGGATCCTGATCGTAGAGGACGAGGAGAAAATCGCCCGCTTTGTGACGCTCGAGCTGGAGCACGAGGGCTACCAGGTGGAACATGCCGCCGACGGCCGCACCGCCGTGGACCTGGCACTAGAGCGCGACTACGATTTGATTCTGCTCGATGTGCTGTTGCCGCAGCTCAACGGCATGGAGGTCTTGCGGCGTGTCCGCAAGCACAAGGATGTGCCGGTGATCATGGTCACCGCGCGCGATGCCGTGATGGACAAGGTGGCCGGGCTCGATGCCGGCGCCGACGATTACCTGACCAAGCCGTTTGCGATTGAGGAGCTGTTCGCACGGATCCGCGTAGCGCTGAAGCGCTCGGAGGCCGTGCGGGCGGCTTCGGGCGTTGGCGACGCCGGCGCCAGGGCTGGTATGAAGGGCGGCGAGAGCGGGAGTGCTGCCGCGATGCCCCCGGTCAGCGACTCAATCCAGGTTTCCGCTTCGCCCTCCCCCGCCGCGCTTACCGTTAACTCGGTTGCGCTCGACCCCAACCGCCGCGAAGTCACGGTCGGCGGCTCGCCCATCGCGCTCACGGCCCGCGAGTTCGACGTTCTCGCCCTGCTTATGGCGCATGCCGAAACCGTGCTCACCCGCGAGCGCATCGCGCACGAGGCGCTGGGCTACGAATATGTAGGCGACACCAACAACGTCGACGTGCACATCGCGCACCTGCGCGCCAAGATCGAGGACGCCGGCGGCGCCCGCATCATCCAGACCGTGCGCGGGGTGGGCTATGTCTGCCGCGCGTAACGCCGAGGCCAAGCGCGTCACCTCCATCGCCCGCGCCATCAACTGGGGCTATATGTGGCGCCGCCTGATGAGCTACGTCTGGCTCGATCTGTTGCTGGTGGTGATTGCGGCGGCGATCCTCGTCTATGGATACAACCAGACACTGCCCGACAGCGCGTTTACCGCAGGATGGATCCCCGGCGCCACCGTTCGCGGCATGTCGCTGAAGCCCGCGCGCGGCTGGGACCTGACAACGCTCACCTATACCGTCGAGCTTGCGCGTACCACCAAGACCTTCCCCCTCGCGCAGGACCTCATCGCACTTTGGCCCCTCTATATCGTTGTTGTAGGTTGGCAGGTCATCAGCATGCTCGATATGCTCGGCGGCGCCCGCCGCGTGCGCCGCACCATGGCGCCGCTCAACGATCTGGCCCTGCGCGTGGACGAACTCGGCCGCATGCAACTCGCCGGCGGCAAAATGGAAACACTGGAGCAGGCCATCGAGCGCGCAAGCGTCGACTCGCCGAGCGTCACCACCGGCGACGCCGACCTGGCAAGCATCGAGGTCGCACTCAACCGCCTGCTGCGCCAGATGCAAGAGGCCAAGCTGCAGCAGATGCGCTTTGTCAACGACGCGAGCCACGAGCTGCGCACGCCCATCGCGGTGATTCAGGGCTACGTGAACATGCTCGACCGCTGGGGTAAGGACGACCCGGACGTGCTGGCGGAGTCCATCGCGTCCCTTAAAGCCGAAAGCGAGCACATGCAAGAGCTTGTGGAGCAGCTGCTGTTTTTGGCGCGCGGCGATGCCGGGCGCACGGTCCTGCGGCGCGCGCATACCAACTTGGCTGCACTGGTCAGCGAGGTATGCGAAGAATCGCAGATGATCGATACCGAGCACACGTATCGGCTGGCTTCTGACGCTGCGCTTGCCAGCGACCCGCGCTGCGACGCGCCCGTCGACGTGGCGCTCGTGAAGCAGGCTCTGCGCGTGATCGTGCAAAACGCCGCCAAGTACTCGGATGCGGGAACGACCGTCACATTTGGCATAACGCCGGATGCGGGCGCGGGCACGATCGACATAAGTGTTGAGGACGAGGGCATCGGCATGAACCAGGAATCCGCAGCTCACGCGTTCGAGCGGTTCTACCGTGCCGACAACGCGCGCGATGCCGGCGCACAGGGTTCGGGTCTGGGGCTTGCGATCGCCAAGTGGATCGTCGACAGCCACGGCGGCGTCATCGGTGTGACCTCGGTCGAAGGGGTCGGCAGCCGCTTTACGATTCGCCTGCCGCGGCAGGAAGCCCCTCGGCATAAATAAAGGGATAGGGCCACGCGGCCCTATCCCTTTTTGCCAGCTATGGCAGCTTGTGCGCTACTCGCGGCACAGGTGCACGGCGAAGCCGGCGAACTCGCGCTTAAAGTACACGAGTTTGGTACCACCGTCGGGTAGCAGCGCGCGCGACTCCTCGTTGACCTCGAGCCCGCGCTCGGCAAACCACTTCTCAGCTGCATCGATGTCGTTAACGGCAAAGCCGATGTGGCCCTTGGTGCCACGACCGTTCTGCTTCATGATCTCGACCAGCGAATCGTTGAAGTACGAAACCGGGGTCTCGATGACGGGCAGGCCCATCATCGTCGAGAACAGCTCCGCGATCTCCAGGGCGTCTGCCGGGTCGGCGGCGTTAATGCCCACATGGGCAACGCGCATGCCAAAGAGCTCGACCGGGTTGGCGTTCTGCTCACTCATACAGGCAGTGCCTACTGAGCCATGACGTCGAGAACGGCCTTCTCGGCAGCGACGCGGTTCATGCCGGTCATGAAGGGCACGCCGCTCACGTACGGGCAGGTGAGGCCTTCGGGGGCAACGGTGGTGGCGATCAGCAGGTCGGCGCCCTCGTCGCAGTAGTCCTTGGCCTCGGAGATGGCGCACTGCACGATCTCGTACTTGTCGGCGTAACCGTTGGCGTCGAGCAAGGTGGCGACCTTCTGGGCAACGAGCGTGGAAGTAGCAGCGCCAGCACCGCAAGCCAAAACGATCTTCTTCATAGGTAATGTCTCCCTTCATGGTTTACTTTAGGTAAGTGTACCGCAGCGAGCGATGGCGCTCGGCCTCGATGCACTTTTATGCCAGTTTGCTTGCGCGCTGCGTATAATACATCTAGTACGTGTTGTCATACCGCTCGCTTTATGAGCGACTAAGGACTCTGAAATGCCCGATTCCCGCACCCTCTGGACCGCCGTCGTTATCATCTGCATCGCCGTGTCGGTGTTCTTTAGCGTCAAAAAACGCACCACGTTCAAGCGTCTGCAGCAGTTGATGGCCGCCAAGCAGTGGGACGAGTTCGATCGTTTGCTCGACGCCAAACTCACCAGCATGCTGTACCCGCGCTATAACCGCGACTACCTGCGCCTGAACTCCTATCTGCTGCGCGAGGACCACGAGCGCGCCAGCGAGATGTTCGACCTGCTGCTGGGACTCAACCTCCCCAAGATGCAGCGTGTCGACCTGGTAATTAAGGCCTTTAACTACTACGTTGGCCAGGAGGACCGCAAAAAGTCCAAGGAGCTGTTGCACGAGATCAAGGGCTTTGAGGGCGGTCAAGCCGAAGCGGTTGCACACGAGTGTCAGCTGATGTACGACACGATGATCTTGAAGCGCCACAACGATATTCCCGAGCTGGAGCGCATGCTCGAGGAGGCCGGCGACGATAAGGTCAAGAGCTGCCGCCTGGAATACCTGCTGGCCCTGCAGTACAAGAACAAGGGCGACGAAGCCAAGTTCCAGGAGTTCCTGGAGAAGTCGGGGCAACACTCGATGGCCGTCAACGCGTAACGGACGGCTTGTGCTAGACTTCTAGTCTCACGGGGGCGTGGCGGAATTGGCATACGCAGGAGACTTAAAATCTCTCGCCGCAAGGATTGTGGGTTCGAGTCCCACCGCCCCTACCATGTGATTGCTTGCGAGCCCGTGTTCCCCAGGGATGTGGGCTCGCTTCTTTTAGATGCCGGTGGGACTCGAACCCGCGAGGGGGCGAGCGTTAAGCGGACGCGCAGCGTCCGTAGCGAGCCGGCGAGGGCGCCGACAGGCGGCCGAAGCCGGTGCGTATTTGCGCAGCAAATACGCAGACGTCCCACCGCCCCTGCCACGTATTGTTTACGAGCTCGTGTCCCCAAGGGATGCGGGCTCGTTTCTTTTACACGCCGGCAGGGCTCTAAGTTGCGGTGGAATAGATCCTGTTTATACCGTTTACCAGCTTATTTAGGAACTATTTCACCGCAACTCAGAGGAAGACGGTTAAAGAGCACTCAGGCTCGGGGTCCAGCCGATGGTGGGGGTCGCGCCGTCGAGGGTCTCGTTGATGGTGGCGGCCATACCGGCGAGCAGGCTGTTCTCGCTTACGGTGAGCGTCTTGTAACCGCCGGCGCGCATGAGTTCGCGAATCACCACGGCGCCAGCGAGAATCACGCCCGCACGCTTGGGCTGCACGCCCGGTAGCGCGGCGATGCCCTCCACGTCCAGCGTGGACATGCGCTCGATAGCGGCCGAGATCTGCTCCATCGAAAGCTCGCGCAGGTGCACAAAGCTCGAGTCGTACGGCTCCAGCTCGTGGACCAGCGCCACGAGTGTGGTGACGGTACCGCCCACCGCGACCAAGCGCTCGGCGCGCTCAAAATCGCTCGGCAGGCTCTCAAAGTAAGCCTCGAACTGCTCGCGCGCCCAGTCGGCAGCGGCAGCAAGCTCGCCGTCCGAAGGCGGCAACGCCGAGAAGAAACGCTCCGTCACACGACGGCAACCAATGTCCAGCGAACGCGTTCCCTCCAGCGCGAAGACCCCGCGCTCCGGCGCGTATACGCCCGTAGCGAGCTCCGTGGAGCCGCCGCCCGAATCGGCGACGATAATGCGTTCACCGGCAAAGTCGTGCGCCACGCCAAAAAATGTCAGGCGCGCCTCGACCTCGCCCGGAATCACCTGTGGCTCAAGCCCCAAATCGCGCAGGCCGTCCAGCAGCAGCGCAGTGTTGGACGCATCGCGCGCGGCACTCGTGCACGTGGTGCAGACGCACGCGGCCCCAAAGGCACGCGCCTCGTCCACAAACATGCGGCATGCGGCGAGCACACGCTCGACCGCCGCCTCGCAAAAGCGGCCCGTCGCGTCCACGCCCTCGCCCAGATCGGTAATCTCGGTATGCTTGGACGATTCCACGATCGCCCCGCCCTCGACCTGGGCCAACACCAGTCGCGACGACACCGTTCCCAGGTCGATCGCGGCTACCTTATAGCGTTTGCAATTTGTCATTGCGGGCTCCCCTCCGGGCGCTATTTGCCGTTGGACACGACCGTCTGGCCCTCGACACCGTTAAACCCAAACAGCATGTCGAGCGCCTGGATGTACCACGGCGCGTCCTTACCGACTTCTTCGATTTCCTTGGCAACTTCGCTGGCCTTCTTGGCGTTTGAAGACTTCTGGCTCGACGAAGGATCCGAATCGTCGTCCAGGCCCTGCACTTCAATCCTCTTCTCGCCTGGCATCACCAGGCCCAAGTCCTCGGATGCCGCATCCTTGATACCCTCCTCCGAGAGCAACTTGTCGACGCTTTTTTGCAGGTCGTCGTTATATTGCTCGCGAATCTCAACCTGCTTGGCCAAGATGTCGCTCGAGCGTTTTGCCACATACAGGTCGCGCACGGGGAAATACAGGCTCACGAGCGCCAGGGCAACGACAATGCCAACAAACAGCCCTCGCTGAGGACCGTGGGTAAAGTCGTAGATTGCCTTGACCACCGCGTTGTCGTTGGCGTAGTGCATAAAGTCCGAGCCCGAAAAAC
>UQIH01000002.1 GCA_900541145.1 uncultured Collinsella sp.
ACGAGATGCAGCGTAGTCTCGTGGGCTCGGAGATGTGTATAAGAGACAGGGTGGGGGAAGGTGTGGGGAAAGGTGTTGAAAAATGGGGCGGTTCCCCATATTATTAATGACGTCGACAGGCGGGGTGGTTCCCCGCGTACGTGCCATCTGAGTAACCGAGGGGAGGGCGCACATGGGAATGACTGGTGCATACGAGCGCAATCTCGATGCAAAAGGTCGTCTGTCCCTGCCTGCACCCCTTCGCGAGGAGCTTGGAGAGCACGTTCGCGTGTTTAAAGCCCTGGATGTCGATGCTCTGTACGTGTTCTCTGCCGAGGCCTTCGATAAGTGGGTCGAAGGACTCTTCGCGGGTCGTGAGGGCCACGAGGGTTTTAACCCGCGTGACATTAATGACCAGAAGCTCATGAGGGCGATCAACAAGCGCACCACGTCGATGGACGTGGACAGCGCCGGTCGTATCGGTCTTTCCGAGTCTCTCCGCAAGCAGGCGAACCTCGACCGCGAGGTCACGGTTGTGGGCAACTACGACCACCTTGAGGTTTGGGATCGCGCCGCGGCCGATGAGGACGATGACGATGAGGCCCTGCTGGACCTCTTCTTCTCGTAAGGGCAAGGCACGGGTAACGGATGGAGCGTGGGATCTTGACACAAGAATATCGGCATGAACCTGTCATGCTCGGCGAAGTGCTTGAGTCGCTGCGGCTAAAGAGCGGCTCCGTTGTCTGCGATTGCACCCTTGGCGGTGCCGGCCATTCGGTAAAGATGGCCGCGCAGGTGGGGGAGACGGGCCTTTTGCTCGGCGTCGATCAGGACGACATGGCCCTCGAGGCCGCTGGCGCCCGTCTGGACCGCGAGGTTCCCGGCGTTCCGCACCAGCTGCTGAAGGGCAACTTCGGCGACTTGGACGAGCTGCTTTGCTCGGCCGAGGTGCCCGGGGTCGATGGCTTCCTGTTCGATTTGGGCGTTTCGTCGCCGCAACTCGATATCCCTGGCAGGGGCTTTTCGTATAACGAGGACGCCCCATTGGACATGCGGATGGATCCGGGTAATAACACCTTAAACGCAGCTGAGGTCATCAACACCTATAACGAACACGACCTCGCCCGGATTCTACGCGTCTACGGCGAAGAGAAGTTCGCCTCGCAGATCGCGCGCGAGATCGTGCGCCGCCGCGAGCAAGAACCGATCGAAACCACCGGCCAATTCGTCGAGATCATCAAGGCGGGTATCCCGGCTGCCGCTCGTCGGCATGGCGGACACCCGGCCAAGAAAAGTTTCCAGGCCATTCGCATCGAGGTCAATCACGAGCTCGATGTGCTCGAACGAGGGCTTGATGCCGCCACCAGGTGGCTCAACCCGGGCGGACGTATCTGCGTCATCTCGTATCACTCGCTCGAGGACCGTATCGTAAAGAACCACTTTAAGGAGATGAGCCAGGGGTGCACGTGTCCGCCGGAGATTCCGGTGTGCGTGTGCGGCAACGTGCCGATACTCAAGGTCATCACCCGCAAACCCTTGGTTGCCCAGCCTGATGAGGTTGAGCGCAACCCTCGGGCGAGATCAGCCAAAATCCGCGTGGCGCAGCGTCTGTAGGCGCGACCGCGCGATATTGGACCTCCCGCTCGCACCATAAACGAAGCTTAAACACACTACCAACGTACTCGGGATGGGAGGCGGCATATCATGGGCTACAACACTTCAAGCGCAGCACTCGCCTATGATATGAACGCCATGCCCGCCTATCGTGAGACGCCGCAGGCTCCCGTTGCTCCCCGTGAGCAGCGTACGCCGCGCTTTGATGTCTACACGGGCGCGGGCCGTCAGGCAAACCAGGCGGTAAGCCCGGTTTTCATGAGCGTTCTTAAAACGTTTTGCATCATTGCGGCTATCTTCATGACGATCGGCGTCGCCCGCGTGGCGCTCGCCGGCGTTACGGCCCAGGTGCTCAACAGCAACGCCGAGCTTACCAACACGCTCGAAAAGGCGACCGATGAGAGCTCCGACCTGGAGGTCATGCATTCGGTCTATGGCGCCGACACGCGCATTCGCGACCTTGCGGGCGCTTATGGCATGGTGGAGCCCAGCGAGAGCGTTACACTTGACTTTTCGCAGGATGCAGCCGCGGGCGCCAACGCGACCGCGACCGCTCAGTAGCAAGACGGTAGCTGAGTATGACAAATGACTATCGCCGCGGTTCCGATGGGGGCCGCGGTTCTGGACGTCCCTCGTCGCGGGGACGTTCTGGTTATCAAGGAACGGGTCGGCAATCTTACAACGCCGGGCGGTCCCGTGGCAACGACCCGGCGTCGCGACTTCGCGGCTCGGGCGGCCCTCAAGTGCATAACACCAGGTCGCGCAAGAGTTCGTCGACCGAATGGCTCACAGGCGCGCCTCTTCCTCGCCGCAAAGCCGTCATGGGCTTCATCGGGCTTGGCTTGGGCTTGGGCGTCTTTCGCCTTGCCGACTATCAAATTGTCGAAGCCGATAAACTGCGCGAGCGTGCCGATGCGCGCCGCCTGCTTGCGCAGACCCTCTATGCCAAACGCGGCACCATCTACGACCGCAACGGCAACGTGTTGGCGTCGTCGGTCGAATGTCGCAACATCGCCGTGAACCCGCAGCTTGTCGAGGATGTTGACAAGACGGTGTCGGCGCTGGTCAAGGCAACTGGAATCGATAAAAAGACCTGCCGCAAGCTCGTTGAGTCCGATGGAACCTGGGTGTATATCAAGCGCCAGGTGGACGAAGACGATGTTGCGGCGCTGGAGAAGAAGAACCTGTCCGGCGTGCTTTTTGAGCAGGCCATGAAGCGCGTATATCCATACGGCAATCTGGCATCGCAGGTGCTGGGTGTAGTGAATGTGGACAACGACGGCTTGACGGGTCTCGAAAAGCAATACAACAAGCTTCTGACTGGCACGAACGGTTCTCTCGTACGCGAGCGCGCGAGGGACGGCAGCTATATCGCGGGCGGTGCCTATAAAAAGGTGGCCGCGGTCGACGGCGTTGATATCGTGACGACGCTCGACGTCAATATCCAGCGTGCGGCCGAGGATGCCCTGGCAGAGGCTGTCGAGAAGACAAAGGCCAAGAACGGCTCGGCGCTGGTCACCGATCCTACGACAGGCGAGATCTTGGCAGCCTGCTCGTATCCGACTTACGACCAGACCGATCTGGAAAACGCCAAGACCGAGGATATGAACTTGCGCCTGGTCACCGACGCCTACGAGCCCGGCTCGGTCTTTAAGACGCTCGTGGCGGGCGCCGGCTTCGACTTGGGTGTCGTGCGATCGAGTACGTCGTTTGAGGTGCCGGCGAGCATCAAGGTGGGCGACGATACCGTCACCGATGCCGACAAGCGCGACTACGCCATGACCATGGATGTGCGCGAGATGATGCGCCGTTCGTCCAACGTGGGCTTTGTCCTGGTGGGGCGCAAGATCGGTGCCGACGACTTTGCCGCCTATGTGGACAAGTGGGGCATCGGTCACAGCTCTGGTGTAGATTTTCCGGGCGAGAGCCTGGGTATCGTCAAGGAGCGTGACCAGTATGACGGCGCCACGCTGGGCTCGATGAGCTTTGGACAGGCACTGTCTGTCTCGCCGATTGAGATCGCACGTGCCGTGGGCGGCATCGCCAACGGCGGCGTGATGATGACACCGCACTTCTATAAGTCCAGCAAAGGCGACGAGAAGGACTGGGGCGAAGGCGAGCGCGCGATTTCGGAGGATGCTGCATCCCAGGTGACATCGTGCATGCAGACGGTCGTGTCCGAGGGAACGGGCGTTGGCGGCGCGGTTGACGGCTATGACGTAGCGGGTAAGACCGGTACGGCCGAACGTGCCGACGAGAACGGCGGCTACCTCAAGGAGAACTACATGTCGTCCTTTATGGGCTTTGCACCGGCACAATCGCCCAAGGTGCTGTGCTATATCACGCTCGACGGAACGCCGAGCGGCTCAGATGCCGCTGCGGTGCCGTTCCAGTCCATTATGGCCAACGCGCTCGACGTGCTGGGTATCCCGCACACGAAGTAGGGGGTTACAATCTTTGGGGCGTGGTTTGTTGTCCCATATGAGGGTGTTCACATGCCCTGCACCACGCATGTGCGGCGCTGGGATACAATACGCCGATAGCATTATTAGGTTTACAGGGGAGCTGCAATGATAGAGATCGCCGTCAACAACCTCGCGGCCGCAACAGGGGCCCGAACCGTGACGGGAGAAGCCGATCGGGTATGCCGCGGGTGCGTTATCGACTCGCGCCAGGTCGAGGAAGGGACGATTTTCGTCGCCTTTCCCGGTGAAAACGTCGACGGCAATGATTTTGCTTCCCGTGCCGTCCAGTCGGGTGCCGGCGCCGTCGTGATGACGCGTGAGCCCGAGGCCGAGCTGGTCTCGCTGGCGCAGGACAAGGGGTGCGCCATCCTGCTGACCGATGATCCCGAGGAGTTTCTGCTGCGTTTGGCGCACACGTATCGCCTGGAGCTTGGCTGCCTGGTCGTTGGTATTACCGGTTCCATCGGCAAGACGACGACCAAGGACGTGCTCGCCGCCGTGCTCGCCAAGCGCTATCGTGTCTGGGCCACCAAGGGCAATTTCAATAACCTGATCGGCATGCCGCTCACGGTGCTTTCCGCTCCGGCCGATACCGAGGTCCTGGTGCTCGAGATGGGCATGAACCATTTCCACGAGATTGAGCGCCTGTCCCAGTCCGCCAATCCCAACCTTGCCATCGTGAGCAAGATTGGTACCTCTCACATCGGCATTTTGGGCAGCCGCGAGAACATCGCCCGCGCTAAGGCCGAGATTGTCCAGGGTATGTGCGCCGCCGGCGACTTCTTGCCGCTGCTGGTTTTGGGCGGTGAGGACGACTTTACGCCGTTCATTCGCGATACGTTCGCCCAGCCTGCTGGTATCGATGTGATGCTGGCCGGCGTCTCGGACGATGATGAGGTCCGCGCCCGCGACATTCGTGTTGATGACGAAGGCCGTCCGGTCTTTACGCTCGATTTTGGCCAGGGTGAGACGACCGATACCATGCTTGCCATCCCCGGCGTGCAGTCCGTCCCAAATGCCGTTAAGGCCGCCGCAGTTGCCTATCGCCTGGGCGTGACGCCCGAGCAGATCGATGCTGCCTTTAGAGGCCTCACGATCACCGGTCACCGCCAGGAGATCAAGCGCGCCAAGAGCGGTGCACGCATCATCGACGATTCCTATAACGCCAGTGCCGAATCCATGGCTGCTGGCCTCGATCTGCTGTGCTCGCTTTCGTGCACGGGGTCTCGTATGGCGATCCTGGGCGAGATGGGCGAGATGGGCGATGAGGCTCCTCGCATGCATGAGCTCGTGGGCGCCTATGCCGCCGCCAAGAAGCTCGACATGCTGGCGTGCGTGGGTGGTGAGCTGGCCCAGCTTATGGCCGATGCCGCGCGAATGATGGGCATGGACGAGGACCGCATCCAAGTGTTCTCCGATTATCAGCAGGTGCTCGACCGCATGGGCGGCGCGCTTGAAAAACATGATGTTGTACTGGTCAAGGGTTCCCGCTTTGTTGAGCTCGACCGCTTTGTGGAAGGTGTGTGCTAGCCCATGTTCGGCAATCCCTCGTATCCAACGTATCAGGCTTTTTTGGGGCTTGGCATCGCCGCTGCCATTGCGCTGCTGCTCATGCCGTGGTGGATCAAGCTGCTCAAGGTCGAGGGTATCGGCCAGCAGGTTCGTGCCGACGGCCCCAAGCGTCATTTGGTTAAGCAGGGAACGCCCACCATGGGTGGCGTTGTCATCCTCGTCGCGATCTCGCTGACCTGCCTGCTGATGGGCAAGCTCACCACCGAGCTCGTGCTCGTGCTGCTCGCCACGCTGGCGACCGGCGTGCTGGGCCTGATCGACGACCTGACCTCCGTTACGCATGGGCGCTCGCTCGGTCTGACGCCCCATGCCAAGATGATCGGCCTAACCATTATCTGTGTCACCTTTACGGTACTTGCCGTCAACTGGTGCGGCGTCGCCCCCGAGATTCGTTTTCCCGGCGGCCTGACGATTGACCTCGGTGTTCTTTCGACCACCATCTGTGGCCTTTCGTTCCCGTGGCTCTACATTGTCTTTTGCTGGCTGATGATCGCCGGTCTTTCTAATGCCGTGAACCTGACCGATGGCCTTGACGGTCTTGCTGGCGGCACCTCCATGATTGCCATGCTCGCCATGGCTGCCATGGCGTTTTTGCACGGAGACGTGAACCTGTCCATCTTCTGCACCGCGTGTGCCGGTGCCTGCTTGGGCTTTCTGTGGTTCAACTGCTATCCGGCGAGCATCTTTATGGGCGATACCGGCTCGCTTGCCCTGGGCGCCGCGTTTGCCTGCACGTCCATCATGACCAACACCGAGGTCGTCTCCCTCATCATCGGCGGCCTGTTTATCGTTGAGACCCTGTCGGTCATGATTCAGGTTGTCTACTTCCACTTTACGCACAAGCGCGTCTTCCTTATGGCGCCCATCCATCATCATTTCGAAAAGAAGGGCTGGGCCGAGACCAAGGTCGTCATCCGTTTTTGGATTATCGCTGCTGCCTTTGGTGCCGTTGGCCTTGCCCTGTTCTTCCAGTTGGGATAGTGGTCTTTCATGCCTCTTGCTGATGTCTTTAGCCTGCTCGTTTTGGGTCAGGGCAAATCCGGTCTCGATGTCGCCCGCTGGGCGCTGGCACATCCCGAGCGCGTAAGCGCCGTTACCGTGTATGGCGGCGGCACCTCTGAGCCCAATGACGCCACGCGTGCGCTCGAGGCTGCTGGTGCGTCGTTTGTCTATGGGACCGAACAGGTCGAGGGCGCCTATGACGTATGCGTGACGTGCCCGGGCATCTCGGAGTTCTCGGGCTTCTTTAAGGCCGGGCGCGAGCATGCCGCCCAGATTATGGGTGAGCCCGAGTTTGCCTATCGCCTGTCGCCCGATAACTGGATTGCCATCACGGGCACCAACGGCAAGACGACCACCACGTCGCTGGCTGATTATCTGCTTAAGGCTGCCGGCGAGGCCAGCGTTGCTGTCGGCAACATCGGCGAGCCGCCGGTCAACGAGATTGACGGCCGAGCCCACAACGAGTGGTTTGTGGCTGAGCTCTCGAGCTATCAGATTGCTACGACCGCCGAGCTTCATCCTCGCGTGGCGGTGCTGCTCAACATCACTCCCGACCACTTGGGCTGGCATAAGAGCCATAAGAACTATGCGCTTGCCAAGATCAAACTGTTTGACAATATGGTCGATGACGATCTGGTGGTTGTCGACGTCGAAGACGCCGGCATTCACGAGTTCGATGAGTACATCTACACGCCGGGTCGTCGCATCTGCAAGGTTGCGTTTGACGAGCCTGAGGGCGAGGATGCCGCCTTTGTGCGCGATGGCAAGATGATCGTGCGTCTGAAGGGCGTCGAGACCCCGCTCATCGCTACATCCGAGCTCAAGATCTCGGGCCATCACAATGTTATCAATGCCCTGTGCGCTGCTACGGCTGCCTTGGCAGTCGGTGCCGATGTCGACGGTGTCTGCCGCGGTCTGGCCTCGTTCCAGCCGCTCGAGCACCGCGTGGAGCCGTGTGGCGAGATTGACGGCGTGCGCTACGTCAACGATTCCAAGGCGACCAACACCGATGCGGTCGAGAAGGCACTGACGGCATTTCCCGATGACGACGTGATCTTGCTGCTCGGCGGCCACGATAAGGGCACGCCGCTCACGGACTTCGCGCGCGTCGTTATGGATAACGTACGCTCGGTCGTCTGCTTTGGCGATGCGCGCGAGCGCTTCACCGCCGCTATGGACGAGGCCGATGTCGATGGCGATGTGGATATCGCCCAGGCGGATGACCTGCGCGATGCCGTGGACGTCGCCCGTTCGCTTTCGAGCCGTGGTGACGTGATCTTACTTTCTCCTGCCTGCTCTTCGTTCGATGAGTTCTCAGGCTATGAGGAGCGCGGCCGCGTGTTTAAGGACTACGTGGCTCAGCTTGCCGCTACAGCGAAATCACAAATGGAATAGGGGTTGCGGTGAGAGAGGAGAGCCCCCGACAAGGTATGAGGAGGCCCGACTCGGACCGTGCTTCCTCACGTCGCACCACACCGCGTTCCAGCCGCGGCGGGCAGTCGTTTAGCGAACGCTATATTGCCGGCGTTCCCGCCCGTATCATGCGCCCCCGTTTGATATTCATGGCCTGCTTGTTTACCTTGGTATGCTTTGGCCTGCTGATGGTGTACTCGGCGTCTTCGGTCGAGGCGCTGCACGAGAATGGCTCGGCGACGTTTTTTCTGGGTCGACAGGCCGCGTTTGCCGTGGTCGGTGTTCTGGCGCTGATTGCCATCGTGCGCGTTTTGCCGGACAGCTGGTTTGGGGAGGATGTGCTCAGGATCTTCCTCATAGGTATGATAGGGCTACTGTTTTTGGTGTTCTTGGTGGGCAGCGGCAGCCGTGGCGCCACGCGCTGGCTCAACATCGCCGGCATTCAGTTCCAGCCTTCCGAGTTTTTAAAGCCATTTGCCATTGCGTATTCGGCCATCATGCTTGACCGCTTCTTTTCGCCCGGTGGCAACATCAACGAATTCCTTCGCAAGATGGGCATCTACCTGGGCATTTCGCTCTTTCTGATCTTTATCCAGCCCGATTTCGGTACTGTCCTGATCATCCTGTTGACCCTCATGTGCATGGCGTTGTTTGCGGGTCTCGACCCCAGATTTATCATCGGCGTGATAATCTTCGGTATTCTCGTGATCGTGATTGCGCTTGTCGCAGAGCCGTACCGTATGGTGCGTATTCAGGTTGCCTTGAACCCTTGGGCCGACGAGTATGGTGATGGCTATCAGGCCACGCTTGCCATCATGGCCTTTGCTTCGGGCGGTCTGTTCGGCCGTGGCATCGGCAACTCAACCATGAAGTACTCGTATCTGCCCGAGGCGCACAATGACTACATCTTGGCCATCATTGGCGAGGAAGTCGGTTTTGTCGGAACCGTGCTGTTCTTCTTGGTGTTTGCGATGCTGATCTACTCGGCGTTTCGCATTGCCGAGCAGGCGACCGATCGTCGGGGCGCGCTCATGGCGTCTGGCTCCGCGGTCATTCTCGCGGTGCAGTTTTTGATTAACGCGCTGGGCATCCTCAACGTGTTTCCCATGACGGGCAAACCGTTGCCGTTTATTAGCTACGGCGGTTCGTCGATTATTGTGTCGCTCATGCTTGCCGGGTTGATCCTGCGCGTTTCGTACGAGAGCGCCCGCCGCGATGAGTATGACCGCCGCCGTGAGAGCTTTGCCGTTATGGATGAGAGTACCGCCGGCTTGCCCCACGTGCGCGGCGAGCGATCTTCGCGTAACGGTTTTACCGTCCTGGATGGCTCTGCGACCGAGCCGGCAGCCCGCCCGCGTCAGCGAACGGTGCCGCAAGGTCGTCCTCAGCGCCCCACTCCTCGCAATGCGGGCGGCGGATATAATCGAATCGATTTGAACTCGGACCCGTCGGCGCGTCTGCGTACCGACGACCAGGGACCGCGTGTACGAAGGGACTACCATGACCGATAAAATGACCGTTGCTATTGCAGCCGGCGGCACGGCAGGACACATCAACCCCGCGCTCGCCTTGGCCGAAGAGCTGCGTGACCGTGGCCACCACGTTGTGTTCGTGGGCCAGTCGCGCAAGCTCGAGGGTCGTCTTGTCCCCGAGGCTGGGTTTGATTTTGTGCCCATTACGGTCACGGGCTTCGACCGCTCCCGTCCTTGGACGGCGCTGACCTCGCTGTGGCGTGTCAACAAGGCCAAGCGTGCGCTCGCCAGTCATTTCTCAAAGGTCGGCAAGCCCGATGCCGCCATCGGTTTTGGTGCCTATGTCGAGGTTCCACTGCTGGGGTGGTGCAAGGGCGCAGGCGTCCCGTATCTGCTGCATGAGCAGAACTCTGTTCCGGGCCTGGCCAACAAGATGATGAACTCCCACGCCGCCCGCGTGTGCATCTCGGTGCCGGCAGCGCGGTCGGTCTTTGAGCGCGAAGGTGACCCTGGCCACGTGCTCATGACCGGCAACCCCGTACGTCGCTCGGTAATCGAGGGCGATCGCGCTCGCGGCCGCAAGGCACTTGGCGTTCCCGAGGACGCTACGCTGCTGCTCGTCTTTGGCGGTTCACTTGGCGCCCAGCACCTCAACGAGCGCGTGGTCTCGCTCAAAAACGAGCTGCTTTCGCGCAAGAACCTCTATGTGTTGCATTCGACGGGTGCCGACGGCTTTGAGGAGACCGAGCGCGCTTTGGCGCTGACGCCCGAGGAGGCGAAGCGTTACCGTGTCCAGCCTTACATCGACAACATGGGCGATATGCTGGCTGCTGCCGATTTGGTGCTCTCGCGTTCGGGCGCATCGAGCGTGGCCGAGATCGCTGCGCTCGCCGTGCCCTCGGTGCTCGTGCCGTACCCGCATGCGACGGCCGACCATCAAACCACCAATGCCCGTTATCTGGTCGACGCCGGGGCCGGTGTGCTCTGCGCCGATGCCGATATCGACGGTTCTGCCTTTGCCGATGAGCTGCTGCACCTGGTCGATGACGCGGCGGCGCGCGACGCCATGCGTCAGGCGGCGCGTGGTCTGGCTCAGGATAGGGCCGCCGCTCTTCTGGCGGATGCGGTAGAGGGTTTGCGTTAGTTAGACGGGATATCGTCGGTCGCCCTCGCGCTGATGCGGTTGGTGCGGTACAGTTAACGGGTTACAGGCAGTGTTTACGCAAGGAGTACACGAGCACATGGCTGATTCCCAGACTGCAACCTCCGCGCCCGAGTTTAAGAGCGCCCACTTTATCGGTATCGGCGGCGCCGGCATGAGCGGCATCGCCCTCGTTCTGCACGAGCGCGGTTATGCCGTTACCGGCTCCGACCTTAAGACGTCACGTTATATCCGCCAGCTTACCCGCGCTGGTGTGAAGGTGCATGTGGGCCATGAGGCCGCCACGATCGACGAGGTCAAGCCCGACGTGGTTGTTGTCTCCACCGCTATTCCGGAGTCCAACCCCGAGCTCGTGCGCGCTCGCGAGCTTGGTATTCCCGTGTGGCCCCGTGCCAAGATGCTCTCTGCTTTGGGCCACGGCTACACCACCGTCGCTGTTGCCGGCACGCATGGCAAGACCACCACGTCTTCGATGTGCGCCACCATGCTCGACCGCATGGGTCTGGATCCGAGCTTCCTGATCGGTGGCATCGTCGAGGGCTATGACACGAACGGCAAGAACGGCTCGGGCGACTACTTTGTCGCCGAGGCCGACGAGTCCGACAGCTCCTTCCTGTTCCTGAACCCCAACGTGGTCATTGTGACCAACGTCGAGGCCGACCACCTCGATCACTACTCGGGTATCGAGGAGATCGAGGCAACTTTCGCCAAATTCATGAGCCTGGTGGGCGAGGAGGGCACCGCCATCGTCTGCGGTGAGGACCCGCATCTGGTCGAGCTCGCCAAGTCGACGGGCCGTCACGTGCTTTCCTACGGCTTTGCCGAGAGCAACGACATCGTCTGCATGCACCCGGATGTCAAGGGCATCCAGAGTGACTTTATCGTTCGCTTTGAGGACGGCACTGAGCACGCTGTGGAGATCAAGAGCAATCCCGGTCGCCACAACATGCTCAACGCCACGGCGGTGCTCACCGTCGCCCATGTCCTCGGCCTTGACATCGACGCCGCTGCCAAGGCGCTTTCGAGCTTTGAGGGCGTCCGCCGTCGCTTTACCCATGTGGGCGATATCGATGGCATTACCGTAGTCGATGATTACGGTCATCATCCCACTGAGATCAAGGCGACGCTTGCTGCCGCTTCGTCGCTGGGCTACAAGCACGTCGACGTCGTGTTCCAGCCGCACCGCTATTCGCGCCTGCAGGCCCTGTGCGACGACTTTGCCGATGCATTTGCCAATGCCGATAAACTGCTGCTGATTGATGTGTTCTCGGCTGGCGAGATGCCCATTCCGGGTGTCACCTCTAAGATGCTCGCCGATACCGTGCGCGCCAAGCATCCTGACAAGGAGGTCGTGTATTGCTCCAGCCGTCTTGAGCTCAACCAGGAGCTCGAGCAGATGGTGGGCGAGGGCGACCTGCTGCTCACTATGGGTGCTGGTGACGTTACGACCGTCGGCCCCGAGTTCATTGAGTATCTGACTGCCAAGAAAGACGCTTAAGTCTAATGGGTCTGTTTAACGCCGTCATGGCGCTCTCGGGCATGATCGACACAGATGTGATCGAGGACGAGCGCCTTGCGCGTCATACGAGCTATCGTATCGGCGGCAAGGCCGACCTCTTTGTGACGTGCCATAGCTATCATGCCCTCCGCCGCGCCGTGGCGGTGCTCGATCGCGAGCAGGTGCCGTGGGTCATCATCGGCAAGGGCTCCAATCTGCTGGTTGCCGATGGCGGTTATCGCGGTGCCGTCATTTCGCTCGGACGTGAGTTTCAGCGCACGGTTGTTGCCGATGACGGTTGTACGCTGACGGTCGGTGCGGGCGTGATGTTTGCGCGCCTGGTCAACGATGCCCTGTCGCGTAGCCTCTCGGGCCTTGAGTTTGCCGTTGGCATCCCTGGCTCGGTCGGCGGTGCGATATCTATGAATGCCGGCACACGGACCGAGTGGATTGGCTCGCTGGTCGAGGATGTCGTAACGTTTGACCCGGCATCCGGTATCAAGCATTATGCGGGGTCCGAGATCACTTGGGGCTACCGCGAATGTAGCCTTCCCCGCAATGAGATCATCCTCGAGTGTGTGCTCAAGCTTAAACCGGCGCCCAAGGCCGACATTCGCGAGCGCATGGAGCGGTACCTGACGAGGCGCAAGCGTACACAGCCCATGGGTCGCGCATCCTGCGGGTCGGTCTTTCGCAATCCGCCCGATGCGAGCGTGGGCAAGCTTATCGAGGATTGTGGATTAAAGGGTTTTTCGATTGGCGGCGCGGAAGTTTCGCCCGTTCACGCTAATTTTATCGTTAATAACGGAACCGCCTCGGCCGATGACGTTGCCGCGGTTATCAGACATGTGCACGGAAAGGTGAGGGAGGCGTATGGCATCGAGCTCAGACCGGAAGTTAAATTCCTCGGCTTCTAGAGCATCGAAACCCACCTTCCGCCGCGCCGGAGGGCGTTCCGGCGCGCCTGCCAAACCTCAACGCAATACCGTCGCGCACTCTAAGTCTGTCGGGCATGCTCGACAGACCAGTCGTCCGGTCGTCGGCTCTCAGCTCGGTAATCGTCCGGCCGCAAAAAAGTCCTCGCGTCCCTCGGTGACGTCAAAGCCTGTTATGGGCGCCAAGCCTGCCCGTCCCATGGCAACTCCTAAGCCCTCGACGGGAACTAAGGCGGTGCGTCCGGGTCGCACGCTGGGCGCATCGAAACCGCGCTCGCTGACATCGGTGCCGGCTACCGCCAAGAAGCCTTCGGGTAAAAAAGGCGTCAACCCGTTGTCTTCACTTGGGGCGATGGCAAATAAAACGTCAGACGCCGCTTCTCTCGTTACAGGCAAAGGCAAAATCGTGGGCGGCGTTCTGGCCGTCTTGGCCGTGCTCGTCGTCGTTGCCGTCGTGGTGATCAACTCTGGATTGTTTACCGCCACTGATATTCAGATTCAAGGCAGCGAGCATGTGACGAAGCACGATGCTATCCAGCTGATCGATTTGCCCGAGGGAACGTCGCTTTTTAACGTCGATCCCGACCAGATTACCGAGGACCTCAAGCAGAACCCGTGGGTCTCGGGCGTGGATGTCCAGCGCCAGTTCCCGCATACGCTCATCATTACGCCTATGGAGCGCAAGGTCATCGCAATTGCCTATATCAGCTCCGATGACCTTGCCTGGGCCATCGGGGATGATGACACCTGGATCGCCCCGCTGTCGACGTCGGTCGAAGTGGATGGCCAGGGCAACGTCATCACGACAGGGCAGGGCTCAAATACCCTGACCGGCATTGATGCCGCGCTGGCGCTCGCTAAGCACTATGGCGCGGTGTTGTTGACTGATGTCTCGGCGGATGTCGCTCCGGTTTCCGGCCAGGCGGTGGGCTCCAAGGCCGTTAAGGCTGGCTTGGATTATGTGCGTGGTTTTTCGAGCGAGTTCTTGGGACAAGTCAAGGATATTTCCACGCCTTCGGTCGAAGCCATCTCGGCAAACCTCAATAACGGCATTGAGGTGTCGCTGGGCGATTCGAACGATATCGTCAAGAAGGAGCGCGTAATCACCAAGCTGCTTTCGCAGGTAGAGGGCGTAACGTATATCAATGTGCGCTCTCCGGGTAACTATACATTTAGGAACGCTCCGACCTCGTAGCGCTGGTTGATGCTTTGTTGAGGGGCCATACCACGCCGTTTATCTGGTTTGTTTGGTTTTCACGGTCAATTATTTGACTGATACGTTCATAATGTGCAAACATAATACGGTTTACCTTTGCATTTACTTTCAACCTGAAGGTTAATGTGCGCAGGGGTCGACCCATGCTATGGCTATAACCTTTGTTCGGAGGACCGACATGCACGAGACAGAGATCAACAACTACCTTGCCGTCATTAAGGTGGTCGGCGTCGGCGGCGGCGGTACCAACGCGGTCAATCGAATGATCGAAGAGGGCATCCGCGGCGTCGAGTTTGTTGCCATCAACACCGATGCTCAGGCACTCGCGATCTCTGATGCCGATATCAAGGTGCACATCGGCACCGACCTTACCCGCGGCCTGGGCGCCGGCGCCAACCCCGAGGTTGGACGCAAGGCTGCCGATGAGTCCCGCGACGACATTGCCGAGGCGCTCGCTGGTGCCGACATGGTGTTCATCACCTGCGGCGAGGGCGGTGGCACCGGTACCGGCGCTGCTCCCATCGTTGCCGATATCGCGATGAACGAGGTCGGTGCGCTGACCGTCGCCGTCGTGACCAAGCCCTTCACCTTCGAGGGCCGCAAGCGCAAGAAGAGCGCCGAGGAGGGCATTAAGACCCTCTCCGATTGCGTCGACACCATGATCGTCATCCCTAACGATAAGCTGCTCGACATCGCCGAGAAGAAGACCACCATGCTCGAGGCCTTCGCGATTGCCGATGGCGTCCTTTCCCAGGGCACCCAGGGCATCACCGACCTCATCACCGTCCCCGGTATCATCAACCTGGACTTCGCCGATGTTAAGACCATCATGAAGCAGGCCGGTACCGCCATGATGGGTATCGGTACCTCTTCTGGGGACACCCGTGCCGTCGACGCTGCCCAGCAGGCCATCTCCAGCCCGCTGCTCGAGAGCTCCATCGATGGTGCCACGCGCGTGCTGCTCTCCATCGCCGGTTCCAAGGACCTGGGCATCCAGGAGATCAGCGACGCCGCCGACGTTGTCGCCAACGCCGTCGACCCCGAGGCCAACATCATCTTCGGTACCGTTGTCGACGAGTCCCTGGGCGATCAGGTGCGTATCACCGTCATCGCTACGGGCTTCTCCGACTCCAACGTCAACCGTCAGGACGAGCTCTTTGCTGCTCAGCAGTCTCAGAGCAAGGCCGCTGCCTCCGCTGAGCCGCAGCGCACCGCTCCTGCCACGAGCCCGGCTCAGGCCGCTCCGACCCGCAACGTCGGTGGCACCGAGCTTCCTAACTTCGGCAACGATCAGTTCGAGCTTCCCGACTTCCTGAAGCGCGGTAGCTTCTAAGTCGTTCTTTGCATTGTTGTGCGCAGGGGCGTGTCCGTATGGACGCGCCCTTTTTATTTCGACTTTGTAAACTAGAACCTCCAATCTCTTTACGTTCCCTTTACGATTGCCTCCAGCGCAGCAGGTATCCTTTTAGAGAAGTATGACAGCCGTATAAACGCGGGCTGTAGCGGCGATGCCGCGGTACTTGTGTTATTAGGAGGCTTTAGTATGGCAGCACGTGCGGACAAAGTTTCGCGTGTCGACCATGATGGAGTTACGTTGGTGGAGGGCGCGACATCCGATGTTCGCTTTGCCTTCACCGAGCGCGCCGGTGGCGTTTCCGAAGATGCGTACTCCTCACTCAACTTGGGCTCGCATGTTGGCGATGACCCCTTTGCTGTTCAAGAAAATCGTCGTCGTGCGCTCGAGGCTATGGGTGCCGCCGAGTGCGAGCACAACCTGCTCGTTCCCAATCAGGTCCATGGTGATCATATCGTTGCGGTGACCTCGAACGGCGCCGATGACCTTGAGGACGTTCGCGAGCAGATTGCCGAGGGCTGTGATGCCATCGTCTGCACGGCGCATAACGTGCCCGTGCTGCTCTGCTTTGCCGACTGCGTTCCCGTGGTGCTGGTGGCCCCCGGCGGATTTGCCATGGTGCACTCCGGTTGGAAGGGCACGATTGCACGTATTTCCGCCAAGGCGTGCCAGGCGCTTTGCGATGCTGCCGGTTGCGATGCGAGCGACGTTTCCGCCTATATTGGCCCCCATATCTTGGGTGACGAATATGAGGTATCCCAGGAACTCATGGATCGCTTTGCCGCCGAGTTCTCTTGCATCGATGCGAATACCTCTCGCATGCTTGATCTTTCCGCTGCCATTCGCGAGGCGCTGGTAGATGTCGGTGTCGACGCGGATAATATCGTGGATACCCAGCTTTCGACCGTGCGTCAGAACGACCGCTTTTATTCCTACCGTAACGAGGACGGCACCTGTGGGCGCCATGCTGCGATCGGCGTGATGCTATGAGAAAGATCGTATCGGTCCTGAGCGCCGCTGTGCTTACGCTTACGCTGTGCGCCTGTTCTTCGGGATCTTCTACCTCTTCCATTACCGTGGCCGGCTCCACGACCTGCCTTCCTATCGCCGAGATTGCGGCCGAGGGCTTTAAGGAGGAGACCGGCATCGACGTGCTCGTTTCCGGTTTGGGTTCTTCCGCTGGGATCGAGGCCGTCAGCGCCGGCACGGCCGATATCGCCAGCTCCTCCCGTGGACTCAATGCCGACGAACAGGATCTGGGCCTGACTCCCATCGTCATTGCCCACGACGGTATCGCGGTCATCGTGAACGACGATAACCCGGTCGATAACCTCTCGACCGAGCAGCTCCGCGATATCTACGCCGGCAAGATTACCAATTGGAAAGAGGTCGGTGGCGAGGACCTGAGGATTCAGGTCATCAACCGAGACGAGGCGTCCGGTACGCGCGAGGCCTTCCGTACCATCGTGATGGATGGCACCCCGTTCGATCGCCGCTCGGCTGTTCTTTCGGGTACGGGCCAGGTGCGCGACGTGGTATCTCGTTCGCGTGGGGCCATCGGCTACATTTCGCTGGGCTTCGTCGATAGCCTCAACGCCAAGACCTCGGTCAAGGCTGTCTCGGTCAATCATGTTGAGGCGTCCGAGAAGACGGTCGCGAGTGGCGGCTATCCCATCTCGCGCGACCTTTACTTCTTTGTGAAGGGTGCGCCTTCGCAGCAGGCGCAGGATTACATCGACTACGTGACGTCCGAAAAGATGGACAAGCAGATTCGCGAGGCGGGCTTTATTCCCGTCACCAACGACGAGAAGGGGAGTGAGTAGCATGGAAGCACAGGAAAACTCCCAGACTGAGCAGAATGCTCAGGCACCCAAGAAGCGCGAGCTGGCGCTCGTATCGCGCAGTACCTATATCAAGGAGAAGGCGCTGCAGTGGATCTTCTTTGCCTGCGCGTTTTTGGCGGTCGTTACCGTCATCCTGATTTTTGTCTTTACCACGTACTCGGCGCTGCCCGTCTTTACTGACATCGGTCTGGCGGACTTCTTTAGCTTTACGTGGGCGCCTTCCGAGGGCCACTACGGCATCTTGTCGCTGCTTGCCGGCTCGGGTCTGGTGACCGTCGGTGCGCTCGCCATGGGCGTGCCGCTGGGCGTGGGTACGGCCGTTTACCTGGTCGAGATTGCCAGCAAGCGCGTGCGCAAGCTCATCAGCCCCGCCGTTGACCTGCTGGCGGGCATACCCTCCATCATCTACGGCTTCTTTGGCATGATCATCATCCGCCCGTTTATCGCACAACTGACCGGCGGCCTTGGTTTTGGTGCGCTGACGGCGTGGTTTGTGCTCGCCATCATGATCGTCCCTACCATCACCACGCTCACCATCGATGCTCTCAATTCCATTCCCATGGGCATTCGCGAGGCATCGTATGCCATGGGCGCCACCAAGTGGCAGACCATCTATAAGGTCGTGTTACCTGCCGCCAAGCTGGGTATCGTGGATGCCATCGTGCTGGGTATGGGCCGTGCCATCGGCGAGACCATGGCCGTGCTCATGGTCGTGGGTAACGCCCCGGTTATTCCCGATAGCATTGCGAGCCCCATCTCGACGCTCACGAGCCAGATTGCGCTCGACATGAGCTATTCCTCGGGCCTGCACCGCTCGGCGCTGTTCGGCATGGGCGTGGTCCTGTTTATCATCTCCGCCACACTGGTGGGCATCGTCCGTCTGATTTCCAAGAAGAAGAGGGGGTAGGCTATGTCCGATTCCGTTGACGCGACGGTCGATGCGACCTCGTCGCGCGAGCGCATCAAGCGTGCCCTTTCCCACGGCAAGAAGGGCCGCATCAACAAGGACCTGTCCAACAAGATCATGCTTGGCGTGTTCCGTGCCGCTGCCTACATCACCACGCTGGTGCTGGTCGCTATCATCGCCTACGTGGTCATCAACGGCCTGCCACACATCTCGCTCGACTTTATCTTCGGTTGGCCCCAGGGCGTCAACGCCGAGGGCGGAATTTGGCCCACGATCGTCTCGACCGTCTACGTGACGGCGCTCGCCATGCTTATCTGCACGCCGATCGCTGTGCTGGCAGCCGTCTATCTGGCCGAGTACGCCAAGCAGGGCAAGGTCGTCGAGCTCATTCGCTACGCTGCTGACGCTTTGGCCTCGGTGCCCTCCATCGTTATGGGCCTGTTTGGCTACGCCTTGTTTGTCGAGGCTATGGGCCTGGGCCTTTCGATGGTCTCTGCCGCTCTGGCACTCGCGCTCTTGATGCTCCCCATCGTCATGCGCACCACCGAAGAGGCCATTCGCGCCGTTCCGCGCTATATCCGTTGGGGCGCGTACGGCCTGGGCGCCACCAAGTGGCAGGTTGTCTCCAAGATCGTGCTTCCTTCTGCCTTTGGCCGTATTGCCACGGGCATCGTCCTCGCCATCGGCCGTGCCATTGGCGAGACCGCGGTGGTGCTCTACACCATGGGCCAGGCCATCAACCTGCCTATTTCGCCGCTCGATTCCGGCCGCCCCATGACGGTTCACCTGTACCTGCTTGCCAACGACGGCATCAACATGAACGCAGCCTACGGCACTGCGCTCTTGCTGATGGTGATCATTTTGGCCTTCAACCTGTTTGCGCGCTTCCTGTCGCGTAAGCGTCGCTAGTTAAGGAGTCCCATGTCCGTTTATCAGTCCGCTCCCGCGTTGGAGCAAGCGGCCATTACGGCCAAGGATTTCAACTTTTGGTACGGTGACTTTCATGCGCTGACGGGGCTTGACCTCAACATCGCCAAAAACGCCATCACCTCCTTCATTGGCCCTTCGGGCTGCGGCAAGTCGACGTTTTTGCGCTGCATCAACCGCATGAATGACCTGATCGAGGGCACGCGCATCGAGGGCACCATGACGCTCGACGGCAACGATATCTATGCCGAGGGTGTCGACCCGGTCGACCTCCGTCGCCGCGTGGGCATGATCTTTCAGCAGCCCAATCCGTTTCCCAAATCCATCTACGAGAATGTCGCCTTTGGCCCTCGTCTGCAGGGCGTGACTAGCAAAAGTGACCTCGATGACATCGTGGAAGAATCGCTCAAGCGCGCCAACCTCTGGAAAGAGGTATCCAATCAGCTCAACAAGGATGGTTTGGCGCTCTCGGGCGGTCAGCAGCAGCGTCTGTGCATCGCGCGCGTGCTTGCGGTGCAACCCGATGTCCTTCTGATGGACGAGCCCTGCTCCGCCATCGACCCCACGTCCGTCTCTAAGGTCGAGGATCTGATGGCCGAGCTGGCGCCCGAGATGACGATCATCATCGTCACGCATTCAATGCAGCAGGCAGCTCGCATTAGCGACTACACCGCATTCTTCTTGCAGGAAGTTGCCGGCGAGCCCGCCACGCTCATCGAGTATGGTCAAACCGACGCGATCTTCACCAGCCCGGTGGACTCGCGGACGGAAGACTATATCACCGGCCGCTTTGGCTGATCGGTGCGACTAGTCCCAAGCCGATCGGATCTGGTCCGGTGCGTATTCACTGTGCGGGCGGCATGACCGCACCCAACTGATTGGAGTGAACCATGCGCAAACTGTTTTCCCGTCAGCTCATCGAGGCCCGTCACGAGATGCTGAGCATCTACGAGGCCGTCGATCTGGCCCTCCACGATGCCGTGAAGGCCTATGTGACCGACGACCGCAAGCTCGCCACCAAGACCAAGAAGCGCACGCTTTCGATTGACGCACGCTGCGCCAACCTGGAGGCCGTCTGCTACAACCTGATTGCCACGCAGTCACCGGTCGCCTCCGACTTCCGCTTGCTGCAGACGATCATCTACGTCGACTTTAACCTGCAGCGCATGACCGATAAGGTTCGCCAGATTTGCCGCGCCACGCGTCATATGATCAAGGCCGACATCTCGCTGCCCAAGGAGCTTGTCGGCACGGTCGAGGCCGAGGCTGAGGCCGTCTACCAGGTGCTGGGCTCTTCGCTTTCCGCGCTCGTCACCAACGACATGTCCATCATCTGCAACTTGGCCGTCGAGGACGAGCCAGTGCACGCCGCCTATGAGAAGTTCTTCCGCACCTTTAACCGTATGGATACGGGCGATTTTATGGACGACGACAGCAACTATGACGATCTGCGTCGCGCCATCATGGTTTCGCGCTACCTCGATCGCATCGCTTCGATTTCCATCGATGCCGCTTGCCGTCTGACCTTCCTGTTGACTGGTCAGCGTATGAATGCCGGCGATATCGCCCGCACTGATGAGGATGAGCTCGAGAGCATGCGCGTGCCTTCGGGCGAGGGTGTTATCATGAGGCCCGCCGTCGACGCGCGCTACGTTGCCAAGGTACCCGTTAACGAGGTCAGCGAGGGTCTTCGCTACCTGCTCGATCATCTTGAGGACGAGGACGATGGCGAGGACGACGAGGAGTAAGTAACCCCTTTCGTCGAAAGATTGTAAATACCTAAGTGAGCGCGGCCTTGCACATGCGGGGCCGCGCTCTTGCGTTAGCATGGGACTACTTGTTTGGCTGTCAGCGGAGGCGATTGGCAATGGATAACTATTTGGACTTGATGCGCGCTCGCCGCGAGCAGATTCTGGAACGTTTTTATGCGGCGCTCGATCGCGCAGGCCGCCCCCACGACGCCGCGCGCCTCATTGCCGTGTCAAAGACCGTTGGTGTCGATGAGACCGTTGCCGCCATCCAGGCGGGGTATCGCCATTTTGCCGAGAACCGCCCGCAGGAGCTGGTTCGCAAGCTCACGGGTCTGGCGGAGCATCCGGAGCTGCCCGAGGTGCGCTTCGATATGATCGGGAACCTGCAGACCAATAAGATTAATGCGGTGCTGGGCTCAGCCGAGCTGATTCACTCGGTGGGTTCGCTACATCTGGCGCAGGCGATCTCGAGCCGTGCTGCCCGCAAGATTGAGGCAGGCGAGCTCGCCGGCCCCCAGCGTGTGCTCATTGAGGTCAATGTGAGCGGTGAGGAGTCGAAGGGAGGCTTTTCGCCCGATGAGATTCGCGCCGCCGCGGGTGAGCTTGCGGAACTTGAGGGAATTTGCGTACAGGGGCTTATGACTATGGCGCCCCGGGGGAATAAGGATGTGGCACGCCGCACCTTTGCGGGGCTTCGCGAGCTGAGGGATGAGCTGGAGGCGGCGCATCCCGATTTGAACCTGACTGAGCTTTCCTGCGGCATGAGCGAAGACTTTGAGCCTGCCCTTGAGGAGGGCTCTACGCTCGTTCGCCTGGGCAGGGTAGTATTTAACCCGGAGTTTGCAGTAAAATAAGGCTCTGAAGTGCGCACTGATTATCGGGGCGCCTGCACTAAACCGCGAGAGGACACAACCATGGGCTTCCTTGACGAGATTAAAAATAAGATGCACCTGGGCGGCCAACAGGGTTACGACCAGGGTTATGGCCAGGACGACGACTACGGCTACGATGATGGCTATGACGATGGCTATCAGGGCAACGGCTACAGCGGTGCTTCGGGCGAGGGCTTCTACACCCAAGACGAGCCGAGCAACGGCCTGCTTGGTCAGACGCGCCGTGGTGAAGCTGAGTCGGTTGCCGTGTATACACGCTCCGGGCAGCTGGTCGGCGATGACTCCCGCCATGCCACGACGTATAACCCGCCTTCGCGCTCGCAGGACAGTGTTGCGAGCGGTTATCGTCCTGGTGCCTATGACACGCCGTCGAGCTACGCCGAGAACACCCGCGCCCGTGCCGCCGCTGCGCCTGCGCCTGCACCGAGCGATGCCTCGGCCTATGCGAGCAATATCATCAACGCCACACCGCAGCTGCCGGCCTATGTCCTGCGCCCCGAGAGCTATGACGACGTGGAGACCGTGGTGCGCCGCGTTCGCACCAAGCAGCCTGTCGCACTGATTTTTGTGGGCGTACGCACCGAAGTTGCCAAGCGCGTCTTGGACTTCTCTTACGGCTTTGCCTGCGGTCTGGGTGCCACGGTCAAGGAGGTGGGCGACCGCGTGTTCATGGTGCTGCCCGCCGGTTGCGAGGTCAAAGATTCCGATCTCAAGAAGCTTCGTGCCGACGGCTACCTTAAGTAAAGACAAGACGAGGAGATTCCCATCAACATCTACACTATCGTCCAGCTGGTCAATACGCTGTTCAACTTCTATTCCACGCTCATTGTCGTCTACTGCTTTATGACGTGGATTCCCATGAAGCAGGGTGGTTTGCTTCAGGATATTGCCGCGGTGCTTGATAGCGTGTGCGGTCCGTGGCTCAACCTGTTCCGTCGTTTCATCCCGCCGATGGGCGGTATCGATTTTTCGCCGGTCGTTGCGATTATTGCGTTGCAGTTGGTGCAGAGGCTGGTTCTGCAGCTTCTTATAGGTATACTCGTGTAGAACTGACTTAGTAACTTACGTCGGGCGTGTAGCGCCGAGGCGATGAAAAAGGAGACTTGTTATGGCTATTACCCCTGCAGACATCCAGGCTCAGACTTTCTCTGAGGCCAAGCGTGGCTACGATCCTGCTGAGGTCGACGTCTTCTTGGAGACGCTGTCCTCCGAGGTTGACGCTATGCTCGCTAAGATCGTCGACCTTAAGGGTCGTCTGACTGCTACCGAGCAGCAGCTTGCCGATGCGCAGGCTCAGCTTGCCCAGGCTCAGGATACCGCCGACCAGGCCGTTCCTGCCGCCCCCGTGGCTGCTCCCGCCCCTGACTTCTCCGCTCAGGAGCGCCAGATTTCCGCTGCCCTGATCGCTGCCCAGCAGACCGCTGAGACCATCGTCAACGATGCCAACGAGAACGCTGAGCGTATCCGCAACGAGGCTGACGCCAAGGCCCGCGAGGTTATCCGCCAGGCTCTGACCGAGAAGCAGGCCGAGCTCGAGGAGATCGATCGTCTCAAGGCTTCCCGTGAGGAGTTCAAGGCCGAGTATCTCAAGCTCATCCAGCACTTTATGGACGATGCCCAGAACTCCTTCCCGGCCGACCTCATGGCCTCTACGCCGGTCGGTTCTGCCGCTTCTCCTGCGGTGACTGTTCCCGCCGAGCCGCTGCCCGTCGCTGACCCGGTTGTCCCCGTGGCCGATCCCTTTGCCCCGATCGACAACTTTGCTGCCGACGACCTGGACTAACATTCGGCCTACAATTTAGTGCCTAGAAAGGACCCGCAAGCTGCGGGTCCTTTTTTATGACTGTGCCGGGGTGCGTAACATAAAAACCGAGCCCTGCACATAATGGCGCAGAACTCGGCGAACGGGTGAGCGGTCAAGGGTAGGTTTTAAGGTATGTCCCAAAAATCTACTTGAGGAGGAAGTCGGAGAGGGGAATGGTGCGGGCCTCGCGATGCTCGGGATCGGCGATGTGGTCGGCGGGATAGCCACAGACGAGCATGTGATAGGGATAGACGCCCTTGGACAGATTGAACTGCTCTTGTGCCACCTCAGGCTTAAAATGGCATACCCAGCACGTTCCCAGGCCCTGCTCGGTGGCCTCCATCATCATCTGATCACACACGATGGACGTATCGATTTCACTGGAATTCATCTGATCATACGGGCGCACCCAAGCATCATCGGTAACGCTGCAAATAAGGAAGACAAGCGGGGCCCCAAAGATAGACCCATCGCGAGCAAACCGAGGCTGACAAGCAGCAGCCTTCTCCAGAAGCTCAGGCGTATCCAACACCATCACACGGGTTGGATGATTATTACAAGCAGAAGGAGCAATACGCCCAGCCTCAACAATGGCATCCACCACAGCCCGCTCAACAGCCCGAGTCTCAAATTCACGACAAGAATACCGACCACGAGCCAGATCCAAATTAGACATACAAGTCCTCCAACAATTAAAAATCAAACAAACCCAAAGTAACCCAAACAGTACCCAAAGCAGCAATCAACCAAACGCTCATCGAGGGCTAAAGTGTCCGAACATATACCAAAGGTCCCTTCAGCCAAACCTCCATTGCGCTAAACCTATCAGCCAAAGTTCCCAATGGTGGTACATAAGGGAGCGGGCCCGGCCACTAATAACCTTTTGAACGACTCTGCTTGCAGCCGGAGTGAAAAAGGTTATTAGTGGCCGGGCCCGCGACCGGTGGGACATGTACCCCCAATTAACTGTTCTTCATGACAATCGAATCCACGACATCGGCCACATTCTCGCAGCAGTCGGCGCAGTACTCCAGGAAGGCGTACACGTCACGCCAAGCGATGACCTCGAGCGGGTCCTTGCCGTTAACGTGCAGGTTGCGCATGGCGTTGATGTAGAGCTCGTCGGCCTCGGACTCGATCGTGTTGATCTGGATGACCAGCTCGCGCAGCGTTTTGGACTTGCGGTAGTTGGGAAGCTCGACCATCAGGTCCTTCATGGCGCGGCAGGCGTCAGTCACCTTGTGGGCGATGACGATGGCGTCGGGATGGATGCTCTGAATGTTGGTGAAGTAGACGCGCTGCACGACGCCCTCAATACGGTCGAGCACGGTGTCGAGCGCGCAGCTCATCAGATCCAGATCCTCGCGCTCGAGCGGGGTGATAAAGGCGGTGAGCAGGGCGTCTTCGAGCTCGTGGTGCTTCTTGTCTGCCGCATGCTCAATCGCATGCATCTTATTGAGCATGTCGTGAATCTGCGCGGGATCGAAGTTCTCAAAAATCTGGGTAAGCAGCTCGGCAGCCTGGACGGCGAGGTCGGCGCAGGCGACGTAGTTGTCAAAGTAGAACGAATCGGGTTTCTTTGCCATGGGTGGGTCCTTTCGAGGCGAAGACGGGTGGGCGAAGTGTTGCAGTCCGGATGGACGCTCGGTTTGATTAGAGGAACATCATGAACAGCTTGGCCATGACAAAGCTGATGAGTCCGCAGGCGGGGAAGGTGAAGAACCAGGTGAACATCATGTCCTTGACGACGCCGAAGTTGATGGCCGAGAGGCGCTTGACGGCACCGACGCCCATGATGGCGCAGGTCTTGATGTGTGTGGAGGACACGGGGATGCCGGTAAGGGTGGCAAGCAGCAGGTTCGCGGCGCCCGCGAGGTCGGCGGAGAAGCCCTGATACTTCTCGAGTTTAACCATGCTCTGGCCGACGGACTTGATGATGCGCTCGCCGCCCACGCTGGTGCCGATACCCATGGTGGCCGAGCACAGCAGCATAATCCAGATGGGGATGCCGGCATCGCCGACGCTGGTCTGGCCGTTTGCGAAGGCCACGCCTAAAAAGAGCACACCGATGAACTTCTGTCCATCCTGCGCGCCGTGCATAAAGCTCATGGCCGCGGCACTCGCGATCTGAGCGTATTTAAAGAAGACGTTGGCACGTCGCCTGTTGGCGGCGGCAAACAGAATCGAGACGAGTTTGCACAGGATCCAGCCCATGACAAAGCCCAGACCGATGGAGAGCGCCAGGCCGTAGATGACCTTCATCCATTCGTGGACGTTGACGCTGCTCGCGCCGCCGAGGGCGATAGCGGCACCGGTCAGGCCGGCGATAAGGCTGTGGCTTTGCGAGGTGGGGATACCAAAACGCGACGCTGTGGCGCCGTAGACGACGATGGAGAACAGCGCCGCGCAGAGGCACGCGAGCGCCATGGTGCTGTTTCCGCCAAAGTCGACGATATGTGAGATGGTGTTGGCGACGCTCGCGTTAAAGTGCGTCATGATGAGCACGCCGAGGAAGTTGAATGCGGCGCTCATGAGAATGGCGGCGCGGGCGGGCATGCAACGCGTAGTGACGCAGGTCGCGATGGCGTTGGGCGCGTCGGTCCATCCATTGACGAAGATGGCGCCCAACGCGAGGATCACGGTGACGGCAAGGACTGGGTTCGACACAATTTGGCCGAGGAAGGTTGAGAACGTTACGTCCATATATGGGCTTTCTCGAAGTTTGCAGACACGTTACAAAAACATGATAAATCGTATCACCTCCTGTGGGTTTCTTTACCGAGTTCTGATGGGAGAAGTGAACTTTTTGGCACTAAAATTGAATATTAGCCCTGTTGACCGCGGGTGTTCTTTTTGCTAACACGCCATGCGGACACGTGCGATTACTACGACACTCCAAAACCACAGTCTGTTCGCTTTACAACATGCAAACATGCGTTCGATAATAGGAGGCATGGAATATCGACAGACAGATGGCAAAACTCGGCGCGTGCACAAGCAGTATGTGGACGTCGTGGCTCGCATCCTCGCGGGCGGACAGGTCGTGCCGGTCACCGTCTGCTGGGTCGACGGTCGTTGCTTTACGATTGACGAGATTGTCTCGACCACTGGGTTTGGCCTGACGGTTCACGGCATCCGTACGGCAACCTATAAGGTGCGTTTTGGCGGGCACGCGACCGAGTTGTATCTGGAGGACCAGACGCGCGAACGACCAGATGGTTCGCAGGCCCATCTGATGCGTTGGTGGGTGTGGGCATTCGACCGTACGCTCGAGGGCGAGCGCCGTGGGTAAGGACGTACGGCATTCGGGTACAATGACAGGAATCTTGTCACCTGCTGCGCCGTCTTTCACGGCACTTTTTGAAAGGACGAACCTATGAACGATATCCAGGGCTATCAGAACGGCCCCGTCGAGAGCGGCGCAAGCCGCGCCAAGGAGATGTCGCCGCGCGCGTACAATCTCGCCATGTCTGCCCTGATCTTCTTGGGCTTTTGCGCCATGGGCGCCGGCGCCTACTTTACGAGCACCATGTCGTTTGCGCACATGATGATGAGCGGCGCCGCCCTGCCGCTGGTCTTTGGCTCGTTTATTTTGACCATCGTCGGCATGGTCATGATGTCGGCTGCCGCCAGCAAGCAGTCCGTGGGCCTGTCCCTTGTGGGCTACGTAATCTTTGCGAGTACCTTTGGCCTGACCGCGTCGTTTGGCCTTGCCAACTACGACCTGCCCACCATCAACACTGCCTTTATCGCCACGGCCGCCATCACCTTTGTCTTTGGCGCCTTGGGCGTGACGTTCCCCAAGTTTTTCCAGCGCGTATATGGCATCGGTTTTGGCATTCTGCTCGCCACTATTCTGGTTGAGATCGTGCTGATGTTCATGGGCGTCTCGCAGACCATCACCGATCTGATCGTGATCGTGGTGTTCGCCGGCTTTATTGGCTACGACACCTATGTTGCCACGACGGTGCCGCCTACGCTGCCCAACGCCGTGCTCATGGCGTCCAATCTGTTCGTGGACATTATCAACGTGTTCCTGCGCATCCTGAACATCCTTGGCCGTCGCGACTAGTGGCGAATTGCGGCGGTGCTTGCCGTGCGTGTAAATCGATGCGAAAGGCGGTCCTTCGGGGCCGTCTTTTTTGTGCGCGGCGGGGTATCATGGATGGGAAAAAGCCGATAGCGGCAGCGACAGGAAAGGTGGCCACGTATGGCAGACGTCGACAACAGGAACCGTAACCGCAGGTCCAACCGAGCGGGTCAGCCCAATCCCAAGCGCGAGGCGCGTGCCAAGGCCGCCGAGCGTCACGTGGCAACTGTGTCCGAAGCATGCGCCAAGGATATCGAGCGTTCGCTTGCCGGCGTGTGCGAGTTCGATGGTATGCCTGCCGGTTTTGTCGCGGCGATGAAGGTCAAGGCCCAGGTGGCTGCTGCTGCCGAGGAGCAGGTTGCCGAGGAGCCCGAGGCCGCCGAGGTCGAGGCTGCAGTCGATACCGAGGTGGCGCCCGAGCCCGTCGAGGAGGCCGCCGAAGCCGAGTCCGAGCCCGCCGAGGAGCCCGCTGCGGCCCTGCCCGAGGTCACCGTGCTCGACGCCTCTGCCACGCAGGCCATTCTGGATAACGGCCGAGGCTACGCGCAATTCTGCGACATGGCCGTACTCGCCTTTGCCTCGTTCACCAACCCGGGTGGTGGCTATATTCAGGGTTATCTGGGCCAGGAGGCCACGCTCTGTGCCGATTCGTATCTGTACAACGTTCTCGATAAGCAGCGCAAATGGTACGGCGAGAACCGTCGCCGCAACATCAACTGTGAGCTGTACCGCAACCGTGCGCTGGTGGTGCCCGCGGTGCGTTTCGACCGCAACCATGTGCACGCCTATGCCGACGTAATCGTCGCCGCCGCGCCCAATGCCAAGCGCGCTCGCCAGGAGTATCGTGTGGGTGACGATGCCCTGCTGGACGCCCTGCGCGACCGCATCCGCTTTGTGCTTGCCATCTGCGACGAGCTGGGTCGCGAGAAGCTCGTGCTGGGCGCTTGGGGCTGCGACAACAACGGCTTTGACGCCGAGGCCGTGGCCGAGCTCTTCCGCAAGGAGCTCGCATCGGGCGACTTTAAGGTCAAGCAGGTCTTTTTTGCCGTGCCCTCTACGCGCTGGGACGAAGATTTTGCCAAGTTCGAGCACGTGCTGGCAAACTTCCCCGAGCGCAACGAGGAGTCCTATGCCCAGGTTGCCGCTCGCGCTGCGGCTGCCCGCGCCGCCGAGCAGGCCCAGGCTGCCGCCGAGGACGATGAAGACGATGACGATTGGCGCAAGTACCTGTAATTGGTACGTGCGGACAGATGGGTCGAGCCGGCGGGAGAGGCTGCTTCCGTCGGCTTTTTACTGAGCGAGGGGCTTACGATGAAAAACGTTCTATGCTTTGGCGACAGCAACACCTATGGTTACGATCCGGCGGGCATGCGCGACGGCACCGCGGTGCGCTATGCGCAGGATGTGCGCTGGTGCGGCGTGGCCCAACGTGACTTAGGCGAGGGCTGGCATGTAATTGAAGAAGGCCTCAACGGCCGCACGACGGTACGCGACGACATGTGCCATCTGGACACCAATCTTAACGGCATCCGCGCACTTCCGATGCTGCTCGAGGCCCATAAGCCGCTGGACGCCATTGTGATCATGCTGGGCACCAACGACTGTAAGACGGTCTTTAACGTGACAGCTTCCGATATCGCCCGTGGCGCCATGGCGCTGATTCGCGCCGTCCGCGCGTTTCCGTGGACCGACGCTGCGCCTTGTCCGCGCATTCTGCTGATGGCGCCTATCAAGATTAAGCCGCAGATCACCGACGTATATATGACCGATTTTGACGAGCATTCCGTAGAAGCCTCGGAACATTTTGGTGAGTACTACGCGCATGTGGCTGAGCAGTTTGGCTGCGACTTTTTGAATGCCGCCGACTTTGCCGAGCCGGGCGATATCGACTATCTGCATATGATGCCCGAAAGCCATGAGAGCCTGGGTCACGCCGTGGCAGCCAAGCTCCAAGAGATGCTCGGAGAGTAGCGCGACCCCAAACCACCGCAAAGGGGGCGGGCGCCTTTGCGGTGGCTTGGGCTGCGAATCTTAATACTGCCACATGTGGTTGACAGGGCCGGAGCCTTTGCCCATGTTCAGGCCGGCGGCCAGAGCGCCTGTCAGGTATGCCTTGCCGGCGTTGACGGCATCGGCAAGATCCATGCCCTGGGCCAGCGCGCAGGCGATGGCGGACGAGAGCGTGCAGCCGGTGCCGTGCGTGTTGTCGGTCTCAATACGCTTGTGGCGGAACCACGTGGTGAGCGGATCGCCTAGGTGGTTGCCCTCATCATCGAGCGGCGCGGGTTCGGCCAGTACGTCGTTGGCCTCGTTGACAAAATGCCCGCCCTTAACGAGGGACGCGCAGCCAAAGCGGCGGGTGAGGAGCATGGCGGCGTTTTGCTGGGTGCGCTCGGAATCGACCTCGTAGTCGAGCAGCGCCATGGCCTCGGGGATGTTGGGCGTGATGACGGTCGCCAGCGGGAACAGGCGACGCGTGAGCGCCTCAGCGGCATCTTCGGCAATGAGGCGGGCGCCCGAAGTGGCGACCATGACGGGATCGACGACGATATTTTGTGCGTTCCAGGCACTCAGGCGGTCGGCGATAACCTCGATAATCTCGGCAGAGGAAACCATGCCGATTTTGACTGCGTTGGGGCGAATATCGTCAAAGACGGCGTCAATTTGCGCAGCGACGATATCGGGGGAGATATTTTGCACGGCGGTGACACCGAGCGTGTTTTGTGCGGTGATGGCCGTGATGGCTGTCTCGGCATACAGACGGTGCGCCGTGATGGTCTTAATGTCGGCCTGAATGCCGGCGCCACCGCTGGAATCGGATCCTGCGATGGATAGAACGGCAGGTACCTTGCTGCGATCCATGTTCGCTCCCTTGTCTGGTCGGATTCAAATGGGTCTTTAAGCCAGCATTATAAAGATGCCCAGGCCGGCGATATGCCGAACCCGGGCGCGAGATGTAATTTTTACGCAAATGTAAGCAAATGTTCACACGTCAACAATTGGCGGGCGCCGACTCGATGTTAAAAGGCGATTGCGGCGAAGAGACTAGTCCTCCATGCCGAGGTCAATCGTCGTGCCTTCGAACACCTTGTTGACGGTGCGGACGGCGCACATCTTGCCGCACATGGTGCAGGTGCCCTCGGTGGCGGCGGGGGATTCCTCGTAGCGCTTCTTGCCGGTGACCGGGTCGAGCGCGCACTTCCACATGGCGTCCCAGTCGAGCTTGCGGCGTGCCTGGCCCATCTTGTCGTCCATGTCGCGGGCGTGGGGCACCTTCTTGGCGATGTCGGCGGCGTGTGCGGCGATCTTGGTGGCCATGAGGCCGTCGAGCACGTCCTGGGCGTTGGGCAGGCACAGGTGTTCGGCGGGCGTCACGTAGCACAGGAAGTCGGCGCCCGAGCTCGCGGAGATAGCGCCGCCGATGGCTGCGGTGATGTGGTCGTAACCCACGCCGATATCGGTCACCAGCGGCCCGAGCACATAGAACGGGGCGTTGTGGCACAGGCGCTTCTGCAGCTTCATATTGGCGGCGATCTCGTCGAGCGCCATGTGGCCCGGTCCCTCGACCATAACCTGGACGCCGGCGGCCCAGGCGCGCTTGCACAACTTCCCGAGCTCAATCATCTCGGCGGTCTCGGTGGCGTCGTTGGAATCGTAGAGACAGCCCGGGCGGCAGGAGTCGCCGAGCGAGATGGTCACGTCGTACTCGTGGCAGATTTCGAGCACCTCGTCGTAGAACTCGTAGAACGGATTCTCGTTGCCGGTGACCTCCATCCATCCAAACAGCAGCGAGCCGCCGCGGCTGACGATGTTCATAAGGCGGCCGGTCTCCTTGAAAGTTTTGATGACCGATTTATTGATGCCGCAGTGGATGGTCATAAAGTCCACGCCGTCCTCGGCGTGTGCGCGCACGACCTCGAGCAGGTCGTCCTTGGTAAGCTTGACCAGCGGCTTTTCCATGTAGCCGATGGCGTCGTACATGGGGACGGTGCCCACCATGAGCGGCGTCTCGTCGATGAGCTGCTGGCGGAACTGGCGTGTCTTGCCCGAGTTGGAGAGGTCCATGATGGCGTCGGCGCCAAAGTCCTCGGCGATCTTGACCTTCTTCCATTCCTCGGCGGCGTCGGCCTTGTCGCCCGAGATGCCCAGGTTCACGTTGACCTTGGTGGACAGGCCCTCGCCGACGCCAAAGGCGCGCATGCCCTTTTTGATGTGCACGATGTTGGCGGGGATGGCGATGCGGCCGTCGGCCACGCGTTCGCGGATGTACTCGGGGTCGCGATGCTCGCGCTCGGCGACCTCCTTCATCTGCGGTGTGATCTGCCCGGCGCGGGCGAAGTCGATTTGCGTGACGAGCTCGGGCTCGGTCTGTGTGCTCATTGGCACGGCTCCCTTCGTTGGCATTACCCATATCAGGTTTGCGGGTCAGGGCGGGCGCGCCCAGTCTCAGCCTGCCGTCTTGTCCTGCAAGCTCCCCGTTTATGTGGTGGGCTCAAGTATAGCCTGAATGGGTACGATTGGCCTAACGAGCGTGCCTGTGAGGAGGCGAACATGGAAGACAAGCATCTATATCGAGAGACGCAATGGGATGTATCGGCCGAGGAAAGCCGTGCGCACCATGGCCTTGTCGCGATTGGTTTTGCGGTGCTTGCCGTGCTTGTGATTGCCGTTTGTATCTGGACGTTTGGTGGTCGCGGCGGCACTGCCTGGGAGTTTGAGGCCGATGATAGCCTACCGATTATGACGGTGAGGAGTACTGGCGGTAATGCCAATACGCTCGCCATTCCGGGCGATTATTGGTACCCGCGCGATGAGTTTGTGCAGTTGCAGCTGAGTGGTGGGTCCATTCCAGGCGAAGAAATCGAACGCGTGACGTTTGACGCGGCGCTCAAAACGCTGACGGTGAAGCTCAAAGATCAAGGAGATGTGCCCACGACCATGGATATCGCCCTGACGGAATGGCGTCTGGAGCCTCCGACGGGTGTTGCGGTGTCCGAGGTTGAGCACGTCAAGATTGTCTATCAGGACGGTTCGACAAACGGGATTGCAAAGGCCGACGGTCTAGCAGAATAGGTGTCGAGCCTAGCCAGCCAATTCATAAAAGTTGCGGTGGAATAGTTCCTGATTGTGCGATAAAAGGCTCAAATAGGAACTATTCCACCGCAAGTTATATAGAGAAGGCTGAGTGGGTCAGTGTTGGGTGCCGGCTCTAGAGCATCTGTTCGTTGATGAACACGAGGGTGCCTGGGCATGAGAGCTCGGGGGCGTGGCGATAGCCGATGTTGAACTCGGTGAGACGGCCGGCGTCCTCGACCTTGTTTTCCGCCATCCACCGCACCATGGAGCCGCGCGCCTTTTTGCTGGCGGTCGACCGTTGGATGGGCTTCCCGTTGCGGATACCCTCGCCAAAGAGGCACGTGACGGCTGTGGCGTCGCCCGCGAGGTGGGGCAGAACGGCTTTGGCATACTCTACGCTGGCGAGGTTGACGATCGTGGTGTTTGAGCCTGCCGGGGCGATAGCCCGCGCGAGTTTGTCGCTCCAAAACGCGTAGAGGTCTCGGGCATCGTCGACGACAAGCTTCGCGCCCATCTCCAGCCGATACGGTTCGACGGCATGAAAGGGACGAACGCACCCGTAGAGGCCGGAGAGGATCCACAGATGGTCTTGCAGCCATGCGAGCTGTGCGGAATCCATCACCTCGGGTGCCATGCTCTGGTATTGAATGCCGTGATAGGACATGACGGCAGGGGAGAGGTGACGGGCGAGTGCGGGATTGTCGAGATCGCCGCTTTTCAGGATGGGCCCGAACTCATGCAGTGTGTTGAGGCAAGGTCCCAGCAGTTTGTCACTCACGTTCCACAGCGCCTGCAGGCCGCCGCTGCCTTCATTCCGCTCGATATCTAGCAGTGCGCGGTGGAGGCGAGCCGTCTCGCGCACAAAGGGTGGGATGCCCAGGACTTCAAAAGCATCTTGGGCCGCGCGCATCTGCTTGGCGGGCGAAATGATGACCTGCAGCATGGACTCTCCTCTGCCAAAAAAGTTGCGGTGGAATACGGTCTGTTGTGGCCGTTTATGGGCCAGTTTAGTCCGTATTTCACCGCAACTGATGAAGGGTTGGTTAGGCTCGCTCGATGAAGGCCTTGTAACCGCGATATGCCTCGTAGATGTCGGCCTTGTTGGCGACTTCCCACAGGGCGTGCATGGATAGGACGGCAACGCCGGAGTCGATGACGTTCATGCCGTACTTGGCCATGATGTAGGCAATGGTGCCGCCGCCGCCCGCGTTGACGCGACCGAGCTCACAGGTCTGGAAGTCCACGCCGGCCTCGTCCATGATGTCGCGGACGAGGGCCACGTACTCGGCATCGGCGTCGTTGGAGCCGCCCTTGCCGCGGCTGCCCGTGTACTTGTTAAAGCACAGACCGCGACCCATAAAGGCGGCGTTCTTGGTCTCGAACTTGCCGGCATAGCCCGGGTCAAAGCCGGCGGACACGTCGGAGGAGAGCATGCGGCTGCGGGCGAGCGCGCGGCGCAGGGCCAGCGGGCTATTCTCGCCGGCGAGCGTCATGATCTCGGCGACGGTGTTCTCGAAGAAGCGGCTCGTCATGCCGGTGGCACCCACGGAGCCGATCTCCTCCTTGTCGACGATGAGCGTGATGCTCGTGCGCTCCACGTTGGCGACGTCGATTTGGGCAAGCATGGAGGGGTAGGCACAGACGCGGTCGTCATGGCCATAGCCCAGAATCATGGAGCGGTCGAGGCCCATGTCGCGGGCGGGGCCGGCGGGCACGACCTCGATCTCGGCGGAGAGGAAGTCCTCCTCCTCGACGTCGTACTGCTCCTTGAGGATATCCAGGAACATCTGCTTGACGGGCTCCTTGGGGGCGTCCTTGTCGTCCTCGTCAAACTTGACGGGGCGGCCGCCCACGATCACGTCGAGAATCTCGGCATCGACGGCGTCCTTGGCAGGCTTGGACATCTGCTCGCTCGAGAGGTGGATCAGCAGGTCGGAGATGGTAAAGACCGGGTCGTCCGCCTTGTCGCCGATATTGATGTCGACGGTGGTACCGTCCTTTTTGCAGATGACGCCCACGAGTGCGAGCGGGGAGGCCACCCAGTGGTAGCTCTTGACGCCACCGTAGTAGTGCGTGTCGAGGTAGGCCATGTCGCCGGCCTCGAAGGCGGGGTTCTGCTTAAGGTCTAGGCGCGGCGAGTCCACGTGGGCGCCCAGGATGTTAAAGCCCTGCTCGAGCGGGGCGTTGCCCAGGTTGACGAGCATGAGGTCCTTGCCGTGATTGGCGGCGTACACCTTGTCGCCTGCCTTGAGCTCGCGGCCTTCGGCGATCACGGTCTCCAGGTCGACGTATCCCGCCTCCTCGGCCATCTTGATGCCGGTCTTGACGCACAGGCGCTCGGTCTTGTTCTCGCTCAAAAACTGCTTATAGCCGCGGCAAAGCTCCTCGAGCTCCTCGACTTGCTGTGGCGTGTACTTTTTCCATGCGCAGGGACGCTCCATGACGCAGGCTCCTTTCGGATCGATCGTGCTGGTTGATGTACCGTGAGCCATCGTATCACGCGCGGGCTCACGGTGGCGGGGGAGCTTGATGTGAGGTGGCCGCGGGGCGGGGAGCGTGTAAACTGGAGTGAGCAAACCGTGCCCAGCCCAAAGCGAGGTATTCAATATGTCTGACAAGCGCCGCACCTTTGCCGTTATCGACGGCAACTCGCTCATGCATCGCGCCTTCCACGCCGTGCCGCCGACCATGAACGCGCCGGACGGTCGCCCCACCAACGCGATCTTTGGCTTTCTGAACATGTTTCTTAAGATGATCGACGCCTTTAATCCCGACGGCGTTGTTGTGGCGTTTGATAGGGGCAAGCCGCGCGTGCGCATGGAGATGCTGCCGCAGTATAAGGCGCAACGCCCGCCCATGGACCCCGATCTGCATGCGCAGTTCCCTATGATTAAGGAGCTGCTCGCCGCGCTCAACGTGCCGATTCTGCAGTCCGAGGGCTGGGAAGGCGATGACATCCTGGGAACCATGGCGCGTCTGGGTGAGGAGGCCGGCTGCGACATGCTACTGGTGACCGGTGATCGCGATATGTATCAACTCGTGACCGAGCACGTCAACGTGGTCTCGACCCGCAAGGGCCTGTCCGACGTGGCGATCATGACGCCCGAGAGCGTGGACGACCTGTATCACGGCATCACGCCGGCGCTCGTGCCCGATTTTTACGGTCTAAAGGGCGATACGTCGGACAACATTCCCGGCGTACCGGGCATCGGGCCCAAAAAGGCGAGCGCGCTCATCGCACAGTACGGCAGCTTGGACGAGGTCATCGCGCATGCCGACGAGGTCAAGGGCAAGATGGGCGAGAACCTGCGTGCACACATCGACGATGCGCTGCTGAGCCGCAAGGTCGCAACCATTCGCACCGATGCGCCCGTCGAGCTCGATTTTGAGGCGACGTCCTTCCCGGCGTTTTCTGCCGACGAAGTGTCCGCGGCGCTGGGCACGCTTGGTATCACCGCCATGCAGAACCGTTTCTTGGCGCTGATCGGCGGCGAGGGTGGCGCTGCTGCCGCTGCTAGAACGTTTGAGATGCCCACGATTGAGCGCACCGCTGCCGGCGATGCCGAGGCGCTTGCTGACGTGGCGTCCGAGGTTTCGCGTGCGATCGAGGCGGGCGAGTGGGTCGCCGCCGTGGTGGACGATGATAAGGAAGAGGGCGCGCTCTTTGGACTGACGCGCACGCTGTGGTTGGCGACGTCCAAGGGCCTCTTCGCGCTCGAGGAGGGCGACAGCTGCGCGGCGGCTGAGGTTGAGGGCTTCAACTTCGTCCACGGCGTGATCGCCGGCGTGCTTGCGCGCCTGTTTATGGAGGGCCGCGTGGCGAGCCCGGACATGAAGGCGCTGCTGCACGAGCTTTCGCCCATCGATTCTTCCGAGTCCGAGCTCATGGATCCGCTGGCAGTCGATTCCACGCGCATCTTCGACACCGTGGTCGCCGCCTACCTGTTGGATTCCGACCGCTCCGAGTTTGACGAGGCGTATCTGGCCGATACCTATCTGCAGATGGCGCTGCCCGCGGCGCGCGGTGCAGAGGGTGCCGGCGAGGACGCTCCTGCGCCCGCCGCCCGTACTGCGGCTCTGACGCTGGCGCTGGTCGCACCGTTGCGCGACCGCATGGTCCGCGAGAACGCCGCCAACGTGTTCGATGGCATTGAGATGCCGCTCGTGCCGGTGCTTGCCAAGATGGAGCGCGCGGGCATGCTCGTGGACCCCGACCGTCTGCACAGTCTGTCCGAGGGTCTGGCGACCCAGATTACCGAGGTTGAGCGCAGTATTCGCGACCTGGCGGGTGACGAGACCTTTAACATCGGCAGCCCCATGCAGCTCTCGCATGTGCTGTTTGACGTCATGGGGCTTCCGACCAAGGGTCTCAAAAAGACCAAGCGCGGCTACTATTCGACCAACGCCAAGGTGTTGAGCGACCTTGCCCGTGACCACGAAATCGTGCGTCTGATCTTGGACTGGCGTGAGAAGTCCAAGATCAAGTCCACCTATCTGGACACGCTGGGCCCGCTGCGCCGCGGTGACGGTCGCGTGCACACCACGTACAACCAGACCATCACGGCAACGGGACGCCTGTCCTCGAGCGACCCGAACCTGCAGAACATCCCGACGCGCTCGGAGCTGGGCCGTACCGTCAAGACGGCGTTTTCGGCAGGCGTGGGCAGCGTCTTTTTGGCGGTGGACTACTCGCAGATCGAGCTGCGTCTGCTGGCACATCTCTCGGGTGACGAGCACCTGGTGCGCGCCTTTAACGAAGGCGAGGACTTCCATGCCGAGACGGCCGCGCGCGTGTTTGGCGTGCCGGTGTCCGAGGTAACGCCCGACTTGCGCAGTCGCGCCAAGGCCGTGAACTTTGGCATCGTGTATGGTCAGCAGGCTTATGGTCTGTCGCAGTCGCTGCATATCTCGATGGCCGAGGCGCGCGACATGATCGACCGCTACTACGAGGCCTATCCGGGCGTGCGCACGTTCCTCGACAACGTGGTGGCGCGTGCCAAACAGACAGGTTACGCCGAGACCATGTACGGCCGCCGTCGCCACATTCCGGAGCTCAAGGCCAAAAACCCGCAACTCCGCGGCTTTGGCGAGCGCACGGCCATGAACCACCCCATGCAGGGAACCGCCGCCGACATCATCAAGATCGCCATGGCCCGCGTAAGTCGTCGCCTGGAAGAAGAAGGCTTTGCCGCCCACATGATCTTGCAGGTACACGACGAACTGGACTTTGAGTGCCCCGTCGATGAAGTCGAGCGCCTAACCACCATGGTCCGCGACGTCATGGAACACGTAGTAGACCTCCGCGTCCCCCTAATCGCCGAAGCCAGCACCGGCATAACCTGGGCCGATGCCAAATAGAGACGTACCAACAACCCCACAGTAACCAAAAGCAGAAGGGGGCTCCTTGCCAACAAGGAGCCCCCTTCATTCCAAAAATCAGCCAAGTATCTAGACGCCAAGACGCCATCCAGGCGGCAAACAAGTCACCGCAGGACCTGGCCGGGCGAGGCGGGTAAGTTTTTCGTAGATTCCGCACGAGCCGGAAAGCACTTAATGTGCTTTCCGAGCGAGCCCAGGACCTGACCGAACGAAAAACTTACCCGCCTCGCCCGGCCAGGTCCGACGAGCCACGTTAACGAGCCGCCAAGATGGCGTCGATGAGCGTCAGTACGCCCCCGTCGTTGTTGCTCGGAATGCGCCACTTGGCGTGCGCGTTCATGTGCTCTTCGGCATTGTCCACGATAAAGCTGTGACCGACGCGCTCCAGCATGGGGATGTCGTTGTACGTATCGCCCACGGCGGCGGCGTCGGCGATATCGATGCCCAGGTGTTCGCACAGGTGCGCGACGCCGGCGCCCTTGTCGACGCCCAGGTTCATAAAGTCGATCCACTCGCGCCCAGCGTTGGTGACGTAGAGCTTGTCCGAGAACTCGGGGCTATAGGTCTCGCGGAAAGCGGGCTCGGCGTCGTAGCCGGGGAAGAAGACCGAAATCTTGTTGGACTCGAAATCAATGCCATCAAAGCTGTCGACGTAGTTGATTGTGTTGTAGTAGACGCTGATCTCGTCGTGGTATTGATGGTCGCGGGCAAGTACGTAGAACTCGTCGAAGCAGCACAGGACGGGGACGGCGCGCGGATCCTCCGAGGCGCGGCTCAAGACCTGCTGATACAGCGCCACATCGATAGTGCTCTTATAGATGTAGTTGCCGCGATATATCACGCATGCGCCGTTATCGGGGCAAAAAGCGATGCGGCTCTTGATGTCCTCAAACATCTCCTCGAGTTTTGGGGCGGGTCGTCCGCTGGCGGGGCAGAACACGATGCCAGCCTCGGCGAGCTTGTCTAGGCGCTCGTCGAGGCCCTGAGGCAGAACGCGCTCGTCGGTCAGTAGCGTCTTGTCCATGTCGACGGCAATGAGCTTAATGTTTCCGATATTGGCGTCCGATTCGTAAGTTTGCATAAAAGCGAGCCTTTCGTTTCGAGATTGTTTCAGACGTTATAACCATTAACTCGTAGTCGGGCGTATTTTCGCAGGATTGGCGCGCGTTTGCATCACCATTCACAAAGTAATGAAAAAACTTTTCAGAAATTTGAAGTTGTCGCTTGTGCCGCGGGCACTTTAGCGTAATATAGCGACCATCGAAAACGGAGACGGAAAAACAACCGCTTACCGAGGAAAAGGTGCCGTTTACGATATTAGAATTGCGCCCGGCGATAGGTGAAAGGAGAGGCAGATGCAGTTCGTAAAGATCATCACTACTGCAGACAATGCCATCCGACGCCAGCGCGCAATTTCCCGACGACGATAACAATCGTCTCTGTCCGCATGGGGCGAATTGCCTCAACAGAGTCATTTTGAGGTCGTTGGGTTTTAGCACGACATTGCTGCATGTTTCTAGGGCATGTATGTGCTGATTATTGCTATTTAACCTGATATCGCACGGTTTTTGACCTCGAAATGACTTGCAACTGACCGATGTTCTAACTAGCTACCAAGGGCGAAAGGAAACAGCCATGAGCAAGGAAAAAGTCGTTCTCGCATATTCCGGTGGTCTTGATACATCCGTATGTGTCAAGTGGCTCCAAGACGAGAAGAATCTCGATGTCGTTTGCGTCTGCGGCAACGTGGGCCAGGAGGAGACCGGCCTGGATGCCAAGAAGCAGAAGGCGCTCGACCTGGGCGTTCTTGATTGCCAGGTGCTCGACCTGCGCGACGAGTTCTCCGATGAGTTCCTGACTAAGGCCATCGCCGCAAATTCCATGTACGAGAACAAGTATCCGCTGCTCTCCGCCCTGTCTCGCCCGCTGCTCGCCAAGAAGCTTGTCGAGGTCGCTCACGAGTTTGGCGCGACCTACGTCGCCCACGGCTGCACCGGCAAGGGTAACGACCAGGTCCGTTTTGAGGCTGCCGTCAAGGCCCTCGACCCCGAGCTTAAGGTTATCGCTCCGGTTCGCGAGTGGGATCTGAAGTGCCGTCCCGACGAGGTCGCCTACGCTCACGCCCATAACGTGCCGGTTCCCGAGGGTGCCAACGACAACCCCTATTCCATCGACGACAACCTGTGGGGTCGTGCCATTGAGTGCGGCCACCTGGAGGATCCCTGGAACGAGCCGCTCGACGACGCCTGGGTTATGACCAAGAATCCCGAGGACACGCCCGATACCCCGACGTATACCGAGATTGAGTTTGAGGCCGGCAAGCCCGTCGCCGTCGACGGCAAGAAGATGAAACTCTCCGAGATCGTCATCGCCCTCAACAAGATTTCGGGCGACAACGGCTTTGGCCGTCTCGACCTGGTCGAGGATCGTCTGGTGGGTCTCAAGAGCCGCGAGTGCTATGAGGTTCCCGGCGCCCTGACGCTCATCACCGCCCACAAGGCGCTCGAGGACATCTGCGTCGAGGGCGACCTGCTCAAGACCAAGATTAAGCTTGAGCAGGATTGGGCCACCGCCGTGTACAACGGCCAGTGGTACAGCCCGCTCAAAAACGCGCTCGACGCCTTTATGGCCGACACCCAGAAGTTCGTGACCGGCACTGTCCGTCTGAAGTTCTTTAAGGGCAACTGCCATGTCGTTGGCCGCAAGAGCCCCTTCAGCCTCTACGACTACGGTCTGGCTACCTACGACCGCGACACCACGTTTGACGAGAAGGCCAGCGCCGGCTTTATCGAGATCGATACGCTGTCGCTCAAGACATGGGCTAAGGTCCAGGGTCCCAGCTCTGCTGCCGCCCAGGCTTAAGTCTTCCTTTCCTTGGTATCCGCGCGGCCCATCCGCGTGATACATAACGGGCGCATGGGGTCCCTACCTTTCGTTATGCTTGCTGACACTTCTTAACATCGGTGGCCCCTACGTTCCGCCCGCATATATGATGTCGCGTCTGCGGCTGAGTCCGAGCCCCGCCGGGGTTGTCCGGCGGGGCTCCTTCTATCAATTTGGCGGCTCTGCGCCTATATATATGAGGAGTATCCATTATGTTCAATGCTGTCGCGCATGCTTTACTTGCCCTTGCGCCCGAGTTCGATGCTACAAAGGTCAGGGACGTCCCTATGAGCCTGAAGGCCTGGATCGATGGTTCGCAGGGCAACATCCGGAGGGAGACGTTGGGCGCCAAGTGCATGGTGCGTCACTTCTTTGCAAATTAGCCACATGGCCCCGCGCGCGGCAGGGAGTGTGTAAAACTAGCGGTTGATAAATCGCTTTAGCGACAGGGCACATTGCTTTGGACGCTTGTTTTGGTATTTGGAGAAAGGAGACGGTTCCATGGCTCTTTGGGGCGGTCGTTTTGAGGCGGGCGTGGCCGAGGTCACGCAGGAGTTTGGCGCGTCGCTGCCGGTCGACAAACATCTCTATAAGCAGGATATCGCCGGCTCTAAGGCGCATGCCAAGATGTTGGCCGCCCAGGGCATCATCAGTGCCGAGGACGAGCAGGCGATTGCCAAGGGCCTGACCGGAATCGAACAGGATATCGATGCCGGCAACTTCACCTTCGATATCAACGACGAGGACATTCATATGTCCATCGAGAGCGAGCTGACGCGCCGCATCGGCGAGGCCGGTAAGCGCTTGCATACCGGGCGTTCGCGCAACGACCAGGTGGCGACCGATACGCGTCTGGGCGTCAAGGCGCTGGCCAAGGAGCTCATGGAGGCCAATCTTGAGCTGCGCCATGTGCTGGTGGATGCGGCCAAGAAGTACGACAAGGTGATTCTGCCGGGCTACACGCACATGCAACATGCTCAGCCCGTGCTGCTGTCGCATCACCTGCTGGCGTATTCCTGGATGTTCGCGCGCGACTTTACGCGTTTGAAGGCCGCCTTTGATGCTGCCGACAACTGCCCGCTGGGTGCCGCTGCGCTTGCCGGTACGAGCTATCCGCTCGATCGCCAGATGACGGCTGCCGAACTTGGCTTTGCGGGCGTGATCCCCAACTCGCTCGATGCCGTTTCCGATCGTGATTTCCTGCTCGATCTGCATTACGCCGGATCCGTCATGGCGATGCACCTGTCGCGTCTTTCCGAGGAGATCGTGCTGTGGTCGAGCTCCGAATTTGGCTTTATCACGCTTTCAGACTCCTACTCCACCGGCTCGTCTATCATGCCGCAGAAGAAGAACCCCGACTTTGCCGAGCTTATCCGCGGCAAGAGCGGTCGCGTGTACGGCAACCTGGTGCAGCTGCTGGTAACCATGAAGGGCTTGCCGCTTGCTTATAACAAGGACTTGCAGGAGGACAAGGAGAGCGCGCTCGATACCGCCCATACGCTCATGCAGTGTCTGTCGGTTATGGCCGGTATGATTTCGACTTGGACCGTCAACGAGGATGCCATGGCGCGCGAGTGCGGCGTGGGGCACCTTGCCGCCACCGATGTTGCCGATTACCTGGCTAAGCGTGGTCTGCCGTTCCGCGAGGCACATGCCGTGGTGGGCCATCTGGTCCTGATGTGTGAGAAGCGTGGCTGCAATCTTGAGGACCTGCCGTTTGAGGTGTTCCAGGAGGCAAGCCCGCTCTTTGAACGCGATATTACCGAGGCGCTCGACATCCCCTCAATTGTCGCCGCGCGTACGACCGAGGGCGGTACCGCCCCTGCCGCCGTTGCCGTGCAGCTGCAGCGCGCCGAGGCACAGCTCGTGGCCGACGAGGGCGTGTTTGGATCGCTGACCAAGGTCGTCGAGATGGGCCACGGGGCAAAGTAGGGATTTGACTGAAGCGGCTTTGGCCATTTATCGATAAATCGTTTTTGCTTTTACGGGTATCTGCTGATGCGGACGCCCGTATTTTGTTGCTATGGGGGAGGGGCTTGTCGAGAACTTCTGTAGGACCTTTGGGCAGGTTGTGAAGGGGGTACGTTCGCGGGCGGCAACCGACCGTCTGCTCTGCTCGATGCGGTTGATGGGCAGTCGGATGGTACTCTAATCGAGCTTCGAAACAGAAGTGACACATATGGAACGCTTCAATAAATTGCAACGTTTCAATAAACAGCTTTTTGTTTAACTGCAGCTAAAACTCTGTTACGATGCAGTCCAGGCGGGTGCCGGAATGGGACTTGGGCACGCGCGAACCTACTTGAAAGGCTACTTTTATGGCTATCGAGAAGACCTTCATCATGATTAAGCCCGACGCCGTGCGTGACCGCAAGATCGGCGAGATTGTTGCTCGCATCGAGCGCAGCGGCCTTGTCATCGAGCGCATGGAGATGACCACGCTCGAGCGCGCTACCGTCGAGGAGCACTACGCCCATCTGGCCGACAAGCCCTTCTTTGGCGGTCTCTGCGACTTTATGACGAGCGGTCCGGTCGTCAAGATGGTCGTTTCCGGTCTCTCCGCTGTTGCTAAGATGCGCACCCTCATGGGCGCTACCAACCCGCTTGACGCTGCTCCTGGTACCATCCGCGGCGACTTTGCCGTCGATGTCAACGCCAACGTGATCCACGGCTCCGACTGTTTGGAGAACGCCGAGATTGAGATCAAGCGCTTCTTTGGCTAAACCAGCTTTGACTCCTTAAAGCTGTTAGCGTGTGGCTTGGGCGCCGCGGAACTCCATCTGCGGCGCCCTTTTATTCCAAAATCTATGCAGGGGCCCGCTCGGACATGTGTTCCGAGCGGGCCCCTGCTGTTAGCTTGTGGCACTGAATAGTTTAGGCTTCGTCGACGATCTTAAGGCCGCGCGTGTGGTCGATCTCGTTGAGGAGGTTAACGCGACGCTCGTGGCGACCACCCTCAAACTCGGCGTCGAGCCACTCGTCGACGATCATCTTGGCGAGCTCGGAGCCCACGACGCGGGCGCCAAAGGCGAGCACGTTGGTATTGTTGTGCATGCGGGAGAGCTTGGCGCTGAAGGGCTCGGAGCACACAACGGCGCGTACGCCCTCGACCTTGTTGGCAGCCAAGCTAATCCCGACACCGGTGCCACAGATGAGGATGCCCAGGTCGACGTCGCCGTTGGCAACGGCCTTACCCACCTTGTAGCCGGCGATGGGGTAGTCAAAGCTCTCGGAGGTGTCGGTGCCAAAGTTCACGACCTCGCAGCCGCGCTCCTTCAGGTGCTCGGAAATGATGTTCTTGAGCTCGACGGCGGCGTGGTCGTTACCGATACCGATCTTCATGGATGGTTCCTCTCTGGTCTGTGCGGCGCAAATGCTAAAGGTGTTTACCGCGTTCGACTGCATGATAGCGCGACTTTTGCGTAAACGCTCGAGCGTTTTTTGGTCAAACGCTTTAGCAGGCAACAAGACTGGCTTCTCGTGAATGAATGTCGTCAGTTTGCGCTTGAGCGCCGTCTGCCGGAACCATGGTTGCGGTTTTTGATGCATTGTTATCAAATAAAGGAGCTAACTTTTTTGAGAGCCCAGCCCGTTATGCAAGCAGGAGATACCTATGCCTACCGATTCCATCCGTGATGCCGCGTTTTGCGATGTTTTGAACCGCGAACTTGTCTGTGCACTCGGCTGCACCGAGCCCATTGCCGTTGCCTATGCAGCGGCGCTGGCGAGCCAGACGCTCGGTTGCGAACCCGATCACATGGACGTTGCCTGCTCGGGCAACATCATCAAGAACGTTAAGAGCGTGACCGTGCCCAATTCGGGCGGAATGCATGGTATTGAGGCTGCGGCCGTGTTGGGTGCCGTGGGCGGCGACGCTAAGAGCGCTCTCGAGGTGCTCGAGAGCGTTAACGATGAAGACCGTGCACGCGTGGCCGAGCTCCTCGCCGACGCCGGCTACTGCGATGTGTCGCTTGTCGAGGGTGTGCCCAACCTCTACATCAAGGTGACTGCCACGGCCGGGGGCCATACCGCGGTCGTCGAGATTACCGATCATCACACCAATGTCACGTGCCATACGCTCGACGGTATTCCGGTATGCGGCAAGTCGGCGGGGGAGTGTGCCGCCTGCGCCGAGCGTGTGGTGGCCGAGCGGGCGGCGGATAAGGCCGACACGCCCATGTCGATTGAGTCCATCATCGACTTTATTGAGGACGGCGACATTGAGGACGCCCGCGCTGCCGTTGAGCGTCAGATTGAGCTGAATGGCGCGATCAGTGCCGAGGGCCTTGCGCACGCTTGGGGCGCCGAGGTGGGCCGCACGCTGCTGGGTGCTCGTGCCGATGACGTCGCCTGCCGTGCCCGTGCCCGTGCGGCCGCCGGATCCGACGCCCGCATGAACGGTTGCGCGCTGCCGGTCGCCATTGTGTGCGGCTCGGGTAATCAAGGCATTACCTGCGCATTGCCCGTCATGGAGTATGCCGAGTACCTGCGCTGCGACCACGAGCGCCTGGTGCGCGCCGTGATGCTGTCCGATCTTATCGCCGTGCATATCAAGAGCTATATTGGTGCGCTCTCGGCGTTTTGCGGTGCGATTTGCGCCGCGTGCGGTGCCGGTGCAGCCATTACCTGGCTGTGCGGTGGCACGCGCGAGCAGATTGGCGCGACGGTATCGAATACGCTTGGCAACGTGGGCGGCATCGTGTGCGACGGCGCCAAGGCGAGCTGTGCCGCCAAGATCTCGGCTGCCGTTGATGCAGCGATTCTGGGCCACGATATGGCTATGCAGGGTCGCGGCTTCCGCGCCGGCGAGGGCCTGATCCAGGATACCGTTGAGCAGACAATCGCCAGCATGGGCTACGTGGGCCGTGTGGGTATGAAAGATACCGACGTCGAGATCCTCAACATCATGATCGGCAAAACCCAGGTCTGCTAGATATTAAGTTGCGGTGAGATAGTTCCTAAAATTACCCGGGTGAGGGGCAAACAGGAACTATCTCACCGCAACTGCGCTAGATGTTCTGGCGCCTACGATAGTTCGTCGGCTATTTGGTGCTCGTAGAAGGCCTCGATTACGGCGTTAAAGTCGCGGGCGAAGTCTTCCATGGTTCCGCGCCAGGTGGCTCGGCTGGGCTTGCCTTGGCCCACAAAGGCGGTTTGGATGCCGCAATCGGGGGACGGGAAGTCGCGTTTGGGATCGTTGCCCACCATAAGGACCTCGTGTGGCTCGAGTCCCATCACCTGAAGCTGCTCTAGATAGTAGGTGGCATCGGGCTTGCAGCGGGTGGTGTTTCCCATGTGCGTGACGAGCTCAAAGGGGGCGTCGGCCAGGTCGCCCCAACCCATGCGGCACTCGATGGCCCCCTGCGGAAAGCTGGGGTTGGTAAAGAGCGCGCAGCGCAGCCCTGCGTCCTGTACAGCCTGGAGCGCGGCGTGTGCGCCCGGCATGGCGTGGGCGTTAATGACATCGTCGTTCTTGTACGGAAGAACTTCGCGATCGTAGTAGGTAAACGCCTCGTAGATGAGGGGATCGGAGAGGCAGATGCCGCATCGGCGCTCGACCTCTTCTTGGTAAAACTCAAGATTGGTGCGGTTGTCCGTGCCGCTGCGGCGATTGGCGTTGAGGTCGACCAGGATGGTGCCGAGGCGTGCCATCGTGCCACCGCGACTGCGGCGCCCGATATCCGCGAGCATCGAAGAGACATCCTTAAAATAGCGAAGGATGAACGCGTTGAGGTTGATGCTGAGAAGCGTTTCGTCCATATCGAAAACGACTGCTTTGAGCACGCGGGCACCTTTCTCGAAAAATCGATCTAGAATCGTTGGCTCCGGATACTTTACCCCAAAGCCGAATGCCTGGCTGGTTATCGTCAAGTTGCGGAGACGTGTGTTCATAAGATTACGAAAAAGTCTCCACACGAGTAAAAAATCGCAGTTCACGCTTGAAATCGAACTCATTTCCCCGTAACCTATACGAACGTGATTGCATAAGCGTCACATTAGTATCTGTCGGCTCCCGAGTGTTCCTAAACGTTGTGTGCTTGTCGCACCCTTCTGTAGGTCCTAGCAATCGGGGCCCCGTAGTTCGAAAGGGGTCCACCTTTGAGTGAGATTCAGAACTCGTCCATTTTCTCTCTTGACGATGTCAATGAGGAGGAGATGAACAACCTCATCGACGGTACGATTACCGACTTTGATGAGGGCGATCTCGTTAACGGCACTGTCGTTAAGATCGAGCATGACGAGGTGCTCGTTGACATCGGATTCAAGTCCGAGGGCGTTATCCCGGTCCGCGAGCTGTCCATCCGCAAGGACGCTAACCCTGCAGACATCGTTGCACTCGGTGATCCCATCGAGGCTCTGGTTCTCCAGAAGGAGGACAAGGACGGTCGTCTGGTCCTGTCCAAGAAGCGTGCCGAGTACGAGCGTGCTTGGAACCGTATCGAGGAGAAGTTCAACTCCGGCGAGAACGTCGAGGGCGAGGTTATCGAGGTTGTCAAGGGCGGCCTGATCCTCGACATCGGCCTGCGTGGCTTCCTGCCCGCTTCCCTCGTCGACCTCCGTCGCGTCAAGGACCTCACCTCCTACATGGGCACCCGCATCGAGGCTCGCGTCATCGAGATGGACCGCAACCGCAACAACGTCGTCCTCTCCCGTCGCGTCGTGCTCGAGGAGTCCCGTAAGGCCGAGCGCTCCGAGATCCTGTCCAAGCTCAAGTCTGGCATGCGTCTCCAGGGCACCGTTTCCTCCATCGTCGACTTCGGCGCCTTCGTCGACCTCGGCGGTATCGACGGCCTCATCCACATCTCCGAGCTCTCCTGGAACCACGTCAACCATCCTTCCGAGGTTGTCAAGGTCGGCCAGGAGGTCGAGGTCGAGGTTCTCGACGTCGATCTCAACCGCGAGCGCATCTCCCTGGGTCTCAAGCAGACCACCGAGGATCCGTGGCGCGCACTGGTCAAGAAGTACCCCGTCGGCGCTATCGTCGAGGGCACTGTGACCAAGCTTGTCCCGTTCGGCGCTTTCGTCGACCTGGGCGAGGGCATCGAGGGCCTGGTGCACATCTCCGAGATGGCCAACAAGCACGTCGATCAGCCTTCTCAGGTCACCCACGTGGGCGACAAGGTTCAGGTCAAGGTCATGGAGATCGACCTCGACCGTCGTCGTATCTCCCTGTCCATGAAGTCCGCTGCTGAGACTCTGGGCGTCGAGATCGAGGTTACCCCGCTGCCTTCTGAGAAGAAGGACGAGGAGACCGACGCCGAGTAAATCGGTTTGACGATCACTTGTTTTAAGGGATCCGTCCGCAATGGACGGGTCCCTTTTTGTATTTACTGCTGATGTGCGCGATACAACCCGGGCGCAATGCTGTCCGGGCTGTCTGCACGCTATTGGGTTGTCGGTGTATGAAAAATGCCGACATCCCGCCTCTGGGAGGAGGCGGGAACGCACCGAGTAGACGGAGGGGTGCGGAGCGTGGTCGCGTCTCGACTGACGACGTTGCCCATCGACAACTCTATTGTACTGCATGGCGTGGTTCTTGGTTTATCGTGTCGAACGCTTGTGTTGTGCCATTGCCTGCGACAACGGTGTGCTACACTCTTGCACTGCTGAGTGGGCCAGACGGTCGCGCGATGTGCTGCTTGCAGCACGCGTGAGGAAAGTCCGGGCTCCAGAGGGCGGGATGCCGGCTAACGGCCGGGCGGAGTGATCCGACGGAAAGCGCCGCAGAAAAGAAGACTCCCACCTGCGCCGCAAGGCGTAAAGGGAAAAGCTGAAACGGTGGTGTAAGAGACCACCAGCGTCGTGGCAACACGGCGGCTTGGCAAGCCCCATCCGGAGCAAGCGCGAATAGGAACGCTATGGGCCGGCCCGGTCCGCGTTCGGGTAGCGTGCGTGGAGCTGCACGGTAACGTGCAGACAAGATAAATGACCGTTCACGACAGAACCCGGCTTACAAGCCCACTCAGTACTTTGTTGACGCTGCGACGGCGTCAGCTGGCCGATTTGGCGCTCATTCGTCGGTCGCCGCCATAAGGCGTGCTCCCTCCTCTTTCGGGCCAAATCGACTCAGCTGACGCCGTCTCGCTGTTTTTGCCTGGTCATCGGCGTTGCCGTTCTATTTACCGGGGTTATCGGTACGGCCTTTGCCGTATTATTGAGGCTGTTTGTTGCTGCGCTTTATTTTGTTGAGGGGCTTTGTTGGACAGCTATTTTACTCTGCAATCGAATATTGAGGTTTCGGGCGAGTTTGTGGACCGTAAGAGCCGGTTTATTGCCCAGCTGGTCCATATTGAGTCCGAGGATGAGGCGAATGCCTTTATCGAGATGGTCCGCAAGCGTCATTACGACGCTCGACACAATGTTCCCGCGTGGATTTTGGTCGATGGACGCGAGCGCCAGAGCGATGATGGTGAGCCGAGCCGCACGAGCGGTATGCCGACGCTTGAGGTGTTGCGCGGCGCGGGGCTCAAAAATGTTTGCTGCGTGGTGACGCGCTATTTTGGTGGCACGCTGTTGGGACCTGGTGGCTTGGTGCGCGCCTATACTGCGGCGACGCAGGCGGCGGTGGCAGCTGCTCGGGAGGCTGGGCGGATCGTCGAGATGACGAGCGTCGTGCCTGTTGACGTGCATGTGGCCTATCCGCAGTATGAGCAGGTGCTTCGCTTGGCGCAGGATTCGGGTGCCAAGGTTTTGGATACCGATTACGCGGATGCCGTGACACTTCACTTGGTGTTTAAAGCGGGGGAGCAGGAGCCGTTTTGCGCTAAGATGCGCGAGCTTATGGCGGGGCGTGAGGAGATTGAGGTCGGCGCTCCCGAGTTTGCCGAGTTCTAACGGCGACGGCCGGCGTGCTTTTGGATGGATTCCAAGTGCGCCGGCCGTCGCTTTTCTGTTACTGCCGTTTACTCGGCGAGCTGCTTTAGCACATCGCAGGCGATTTCGATGGCATCGTCGATGCAGCCGGGGCAGCTGCGGAGCGGACCCTTATCCGATCCGATGCCCTTGAGCGTGCCGCAGACGGTCGTCGTGTTCTTCTCGCCAAATCGCTTGGCAATCTCGCGCGACAGCTTGTAGGTCTGGCCTTTGGTCTTGGGGTTCTCCATGCCGCCGCTCATTACAAAGCCCATGATGGCAACAGCGCCCGAGATGGCGCCGCAGGTCTCGGTCATGCCACCCATGCCGGCGCCAAAGCCCTCGGTGAGGGTAAAGGCGGTCTGGGGGTCGAGCCCGACGGCAGGTGCGAGCGTGCAGGCAACGGCCTGGGCGCAGTTAAAGCCACGGGCGTGGTATTCGGCAGCTTGAGCCTGACAGGCGGTGATGTCGAGCTGGGCCGTATCGATTTGCTTCATCGTTGTCTCCTTGGTTACGGTGTACCCGCCTATGGTACCCGTGACGGGGCATGTAATCATCGAGAGCTTCATGTATGCCTCATTTTTATCTATCGAGCAAATGCCCAAGGCTTGAGATAAATACCCCTGATCAATTTGTCCTATAACCTACCTTGGGGATGGGTTGAGAGGGGTGCAGGGTAGCGGTATCGTGAACCGAATGAAACGTAACCCAGGCAAGGGAGTTAGATATGAGCGAGCAGACTATCGGTACTACATGTGTTCAGGGCGGCTATCACCCGGGAGATGCCGAGCCGCGCCAGGTGCCCATCTACCAGTCCACCACGTGGAAGTATGACACGTCCGAGCACATGGGCAAGCTGTTTGACCTGGAGGAGTCTGGTTACTTCTACAGCCGTCTGCAGAACCCCACGTGCGATTTGGTTGCCGCCAAGATCTGCGAGATGGAGGGTGGCACCGCTGCGATGCTCACGAGCTCGGGCATGGCAGCGAATTTCCTCGCGATTTTTAACGTGGCTGGTGCCGGCGATCATGTGGTCGCGAGCTCTGCCATTTACGGCGGTACGTATAACCTGCTGGCCCACACCATGGGCCGCATGGGCGTGACCTGCACGTTCGTCGCCCCCGACTGCACCGATGAGGAGCTGGAGGCTGCCTTTCAGCCCAACACAAAGCTCGTCTTTGGCGAGACGATCGCAAACCCCGCCCTTGCCGTGCTCGATATTGAGCGCTTTGCCAAGGCCGCACATGACCATGGCGTGCCGCTGATGGTCGACAACACCTTCCCGACGCCCGTGATGTGCCGTCCCTTTGAGTGGGGCGCCGACATCGTTACGCACTCCACCACCAAGTATATGGATGGACATGCTTCCTACCTGGGCGGCGTGATCGTCGACCACGGCCAGTTTGACTGGATGGCTCATGCGGATAAGTTCCCGGGTCTCACCACGCCCGACGAGAGCTACCACGGCGTGACGTATGCCGAGAAGTTCGGTCGCGAGGGTGCCTTCATTACCAAGGCCACCGCGCAGCTCATGCGCGACCTCGGCCCCATGCAGAACCCGCAGGCGGCCTTCTTCCTGAACAGCTCGCTCGAGAGCCTGCATGTACGCATGCCGCGCCATTGTGAGAACGGCCTGGCCGTTGCCAAGTTCCTGCAGAGCCATACCAAGGTGCGCTTCGTGAGCTATCCGGGCCTGGAGGGCGACAAGTACTATGACCTGGCTCAGAAGTACATGCCCAACGGTACCTGCGGCGTGGTGAGCTTCGGCTTTAACGGTGGTCGCGCGGCGGCCGAGACCTTTATGAAGAGCCTCAAGCTCGCCCAGATCGCCACGCATGTGGCCGACGCCCGCACTTGCTGCCTGCATCCTGCTAATGCCACGCATCGCCAGATGAACGATGAGGAGCTCATCGCCTGTGGCATCTCCGCCGACATGGTGCGCCTGTCGTGCGGCCTCGAGGACACGGCCGATCTGATTGCCGACCTTGAGCAGGCGCTCGAGCAGTGCTAGGCTAGCTCCGTACAAGGTGCCGATGCTGGCAGAAAGCTTCGGCGACCTTTCGTTCCGATTCCGTAGGCGGGACCCCAATCGCGACTGTTCGCAGGCGATTGGGGCCCCGTTTTTGCGTTGCGCCACTCGAAAGGATGGATATGGAGAAAACTGCAGAGCAGCTGCGCCGCGAGCACATTGCCCTTGAGGGCGACACCCATGGCAAGAACAAGTGGGCGATTCTGTTCACCGTGCTCATCATGACGTTTATGGTGTGTCTGGATTCGACCGTCGTGACCGTGGCGCTGCCCGTGATGCAAAAGGAGCTGGGCGTGGGCCTCGATCGCATTCAGCTGGTAAGCTCGGTGTATCTGCTTGCGACTTGCGTGGCTATGTTGCCGTTTGGCCGTCTGGGCGACGTGCGCGGCAAGGTGAATGTGTTTCAGCTGGGCGTCATCGTCTTTTCGGTCGGTTCGCTGCTGTGCGGCCTTTCGGCCTCGCTCGAGGTTCTTATCCTGGCACGCGTTGTTCAGGGCGTCGGTTGCGCGGCGGCCATGGCTAACAACATGGGTATCATCACCGAGTCGTTTCCGGCGCGCGAACGAGGCCGTGCCATGGGTATTCTCGCGACCTTTGTGGCCCTCGGCATGATGTGTGGCCCCGTGCTCGGCGGCATGCTGGTGGCAAGCTTTCCTTGGGAGAGCATCTTCCTCATCAACCTGCCCATTGGCGTCATCTCGTTTATCGTGGGGCTCTACACGCTGCCGCATGTTAAGCCGGAGGCCGGCGAGCGCCCCATGTCCCTGATCGAGGCCGCGCGTCGCTGCTTTGCAAATTCGGCCTTCACCATCAACCTTGCCTGCATGCTCATCGTGTTCGTTGGCATTGGCGCATCCGAGTTTATCCTGCCGTTCTATTTTCAGGACGCCCACGGCTTTGGTTCTGATATCTCTGGACTACTCTTTTTGGCGCTGCCGATGGTGAATGCCTTTATCGGCCCGCTTTCGGGTACGGTTTCGGACCGTGTTGGCTGCGAGGGCCCCACGGCGGTCGGCCTGGGCGTGTACGTGTGCGGTCTCTTTTCGGTAAGCACGCTCGACGAGCACTCTTCTATCCCTGTGATCGTGTGCTGCGTCGCATTTATGTCGTGCGGTACGTCGATTTTCCAGAGCCCTAACAATTCGTTGTATATGGGCTCGGCTCCGCGCGAAGCACTCGGCTTCGCGGGCAGCCTGGGTAGCCTGGCGCGCTATGCGGGCATGGCGCTGGGTATTACGGCAGGTTCGCATATCCTCTATGGGCAGATGAGCGTGGCGATGGGCGAGGCCGTGACCAGTTTTGTTGCAGGCCGTCCGGATGTATTCCTATTCGGCTTTCGCTCGGTGTTCTACGTGCTTATGGTTGTGGCCGCCGTGGGCTTTGCGCTTGCCATGGTGCGTTTGGTGAGGATGCGCGCCCGCCATTAGCGTGTTGGAAGGCTGTCTGCCACGATTCGCGCCGTCCCAAAAAGACTGGTTTGTGGTGCGATGCGGCTTGTGGGGCGGGCGGGGGTCGGTCCGTGGTAGACTATCGAACAACGTTTATTAATCGCGCGGTATCGTTGCCGCGAGAAGGGGTTGCGCCATGCAGGAGCTTGAGGATCGTATTCGCCATGACGGCATCGTAAAGGCCGGTAACGTCCTTAAGGTTGATGCCTTCCTCAACCACCAGTGCGACGTTGAGCTGTTTGACCACATGGGTGCCGAGTGGGCCCGTCTGTTCGATGGCGTCGAGATCAACAAGATCCTGACGATTGAGGCTTCGGGCATTGGCATGGCTTGCATCGCGGCTCAGCATTTTGGCGGCGTGCCGGTGGTCTTTGCCAAGAAGGCACAGTCCATCAACCTCGATGGCGAGCAGTATGCCACGACCATCTACTCCTTTACCAAGCAGAAGGAGTACCCGGTCATCGTCGGCAAGCGCTTCCTGTCCGAGGGCGACAAGGTCCTGATCATCGACGACTTTTTGGCCAACGGCTGCGCGCTCGAGGGTCTTATCAAGATCTGCGAGGCTGCAGGTGCCGAGGTATCCGGCATTGGCATTGCCGTTGAGAAGGGCTTCCAGGGCGGCGGCGATAAGCTCCGTAAGCGCGGCTTCCGCGTTGAGAGCCTGGCCCGTATTGCCGATATGGACTGCGAGAACGGCGAGATCACCTTCGCCTAAGCGCGCAACACAAGCGATTGGTATGCGATGTGACAAAGGGACTGTCCCTTTGTCACATTTTTTGTATGAGGGGAGGTGTTGTTATGGATGAGAACAAGATGGGATGGCGCGAGTATGCGCGCTATGCCGAGATGTCTGTCGAGGAGTTGGCACGCGATTGCGAGGTGCAGGTGTTTCGCGCGACGGGTCCGGGCGGACAGGGCGTGAACACGACGGACTCGGCGGTACGCATGAAACATATCCCTTCGGGGATTACCGTGACGGCGCGTGAGAGCCGCAGCCAGTTTCAGAATCGCGCGAGCTGTTTGCGTAAGCTGCGCGCTGAGCTTGAGCGTCGCGGGCGTCCACCGCGCCGACGCGTAAAGACCAAAGTGCCACAGCGATCGCGCCAGCGCAGGCTCAACGACAAGCACTTCAACGCCATTAAAAAGGCCAACCGTCGCAAACCGGGCAGCGACGAATAGCCTCCTCATAAGTTGCGGTGAAATAGGGACTGTTTTGCGGCTTTTGCTGCATAAACAGTCCCTATTTCACCGCAACTTAGGTGGGGTTAGCGGGTGGGGTGCCAGACCTCGAGGGCGCCGGCGAGGATGTCGACCTCGATGCGTGAGGCGACAACGGGCTCGCCGTCGGCCTGGATGGGGTAGTCGGGCTCCTCAAAGGTAAGCTCGGCATGGCGGCAGCGGCGCATGCGAACCGGCGGCAACTTGGTATGGTGGCCATCTTTGGCCGAAAGGAACATGGGAAGCGCGACCGCGCGCGGAACGGGGCCGCAGGCGTAGCAGACGTCGAATATACCGTCACAGGGGTCGGCGTCGGGACAGATGCGATAGCCCGAGCCATAGGTAGGACCCAGCTGAATCGCCATGATGATCGCCCTCACGCGCTCGGCAGGCGCCCCGTCAAAGCTGACTGTCATGGGGTAGTTGCGATAACGTAGGCCAAACTGCTCAAGTCCCGAGAGGGTGTAGAGCGGCGCGCCCGTCAAGCCGGTCTTTTTGCGCAGCTCGGTGGTGCCAAGGCCGATGGCGGCATCGATGCCGACCGAAAGCGTCTGGTCGTAGTACTCAACGGTAGCCTCGCCGCTGCCGCTCGCAGGGCTCCACGAGCGAATTCGCCCGATGTCCTGACGCTGCAGCTCACAGGTGAGCAGCGCGCCAAAATCCTTGCCGGAGAAATCGTCGATGCCGAGCGTTTGGGCAAAATCGTTGCCAGAGCCCACGGGTAGGATGGCAAGAGCGGGGCGGGTGTCCTCCTCTTGCGTCATAAGCCCGTTGACGACCTCGTGAATCACGCCGTCGCCGCCAAGGGCGATAACGGTGCGATAGCCCTGGGCCTGTGCGGCCAGCTCCTTGGCGTGTCCCATGCGCTCGGTTAGCACCAAGTCAAACTGGGATGCGCGTGCAGTCATGTCCAAAAAGCGTTGCAGGCGCTCGGCAACTTCGTGCGCCGCACCCGACTGGGCGGCTGGGTTGGCGATGATGAGCGTGCGGCCAAAATCAGTTGCGTGCATGGGGCGACTCCCGGCGTATGACGTGACGGTGCGGTCGCGCTCAGGTCGAATTGCCCCCGATTGTGGCTGCACGTCGAATACTTACGTCTACTCTATCAGGTCGTTGTGGCGCTCGATAGCATCCGCTACCGTACCGCCCTCATCCACAATAAGCGAACGGCGCTTGGGCGAGATGATGCGCTGGGCGGGGTACACGCCGCGGTGTCCGGCAGTTAGGTAGCTGATAAAGGCCACGATGACAAAGAACCCGGCTGCCGTGCCGTGGAACAGGTCGATGGCCATCATGCAGGTGGTGATGGGCACGTTGAGGCCGGCACAGAACACGCCGAGCATGCCGAGAGCCGCCAGAAAACTGGGGTCGATTCCGACGAGGCAACCGATCCAGCCGCCGAGCGCCGCACCGATGCCAAACAGGGGCGTGACCTCGCCGCCTTGGAAGCCCGCACCCAGGGTAAGCGCTGTGACGACCAACTTGATGGCTGCGTCTGCCAGGGTGGTGTTGCCGGCAAATCCGGCGCCGGAAAGCCACGTGGAAAGGCCGGCGTAGTCCCAGGCGTCGAGAAGGGCATAGGCGGCCAAAACCACGAGTGCGCCTATGAGTGCGCGAACGAGGTAATTGGTGATAAAGCGACCGTACAGGCTCTTGACGGTTCGAACTGACCAGGCAAAGAGGCGTGCCGTCAGACCGAAGATAATGGCGCTGATAACAACGATGACAACCGTCCGTGGTGTCATGTTGGGAACGCTGGCGATAACATTCGCCTCGTACTCGGTACCCAGGGCGAGTGATGTAAAGTAGCCGGTAAACGAGGCGACCAGGCAGTAGATGCCCGCGGTGTAGTCAATCTTGCCGATAAAGCACATCTCCATGCCAAAGAAAGCTCCGGCAAGGGGCGAACCGAATACGGCGCCAAAGGCCGACGAGATGCCGGCGAGCATGAGGTCGTGGTGGTCATGCTTTTTGAGGTGGGCGAGGCTCGAGATGTTGCTGGCGATGGTGCCGCCAATCTGCACCGCAGCTCCCTCGCGACCGGCCGATCCGCCCGTTAGGTGCGTGAGCGTGGAGCAGACGAAGGTGAGGACGGCCATGCGCATATGGATGAGGCGTGTGCCCAGAGCGGAGTCGATGACCAGGTTGTTACCGCGTTTGGCGGCAAGACCGTGGTTTTTGTACACCCATGCGGTGGCAACGCCCACAACGGGAAGCAGTGCGTAAATCCACGCATGGTGCTCGCGATAGTCGGTGGCGATATTCAGCGAGGCCAAAAACGCCCAAGCGGCAACGCCCATGGCGAGCGAGACAATGACGACGAGCGCGAGCAACTTGGCGCTCGCGAGTAGGTTGCGGGCGTTGCGGCGCGTGTCGGCAGCCAAGAGATGCTCGGAGCGGGTAAGTTGATGCCTGCCTGCCGTGATGACGTCGTTCAGGGAGAAAAAGCCGCCATCGTCGAGCGGCTGGGAATGATCCTGCGTTTCGTTTGCGCTTTCGGGTTTGTCGTTATGAGCCATACGTTCCTCTTTTAGGTTGCAACGCAAGCATTATAAAACGCGGCAAACGCGACGAGCCGGTGGGTTGGTTTCCATTCTGTTTCGCGGCTTGCGGCCGACAGGTGTATTTACTGGTACAGGCTGAGTCGCGGTCGTGCGTCGGGGGATTATACTGAGAAAAGCATAAAGAATCGGCGCCCCTGTTGTGCGCCGTGACATTAAGAGGTGCATATGGCAGAGAAACTCATTCCGTTGAATGACGCACAGTCGATTATCCTGTCGCACGTTGCTCCGACCGATCTCGTCGAGATACCCGTGTGGCAGGCCGCCGGCCTTCCCTTGGCCGAGGACGCGGTGGCCGATATCGATATCTCGCCGTTTGCCAACAGTGCTATGGACGGATATGCCGTGCGCTCGGCGGACTTGGCGCAGGCATCTGGCGAGGCGCCGGTGACGCTCGACGTTATCGGTCACGAGGCCGCGGGCCATGTGTTTGAGGGCACAATCGGCGCGGGCGAGGCGGTCCGCATCATGACGGGCGCGCCGGTGCCCGAAGGTGCCGACGCCGTGGTGAAATACGAGATCGTCGATGTGCTCGACGGCGATGGCAACGAGGGCTCGCACGTTCGCTTCTCGGCGCCGGCCAAGGTGGGGGAGAACGTTCGCTCGGCTGCTGAGGAAGCCCACGCCGGCGATGTTGTGATGCACGCCGGCGAGGTTGTGGCTCCGGCGGGCGCCGGCCTGCTGGCGAGCGCCGGGTATGCGAACGTGAAGGTGCATGCCGCTCCGCGCGTGGGCATTATCTCGCTGGGCACGGAGCTGGTCGCGCCGGGTGAGCTGCCGGCGCGCGGTCAGATTCGCGATTCCAACTCCTCGGCGCTGATGGCCGAGGCGCTCGATGCCGGCGCCGAGCCCGTGTTCTACGGCATTGCGCCCGATGATGAGCAAGCGATCGCCGAGCTGGTGCATCGTGCCGTGCAGGAGTGCGACTTTGTCATTACGAGCGGTGGCGCCTCGGCGGGCGATTACGACTATGTGACGGCGCTGGTCCAGCGCGAGGGCGAGGTGCTGTTCGACCGCATCTCGATGCGTCCGGGCAAGGCCATCACGTTTGGCTTGCTCGGGGGTAAGCCCTACCTAGGGCTTTCAGGCAATCCGGCTGCGGCGTATGTGGGCTTTGAGATGCTTGCCCGTCCGGCGATTCGCAAGATGCGCGGTTTTGCCGAGGTTGCGCGTCCCGTGCAGCAGGCGACGCTCACACACGGCGTGAAAAAGCGACAGCATCGCCGCTTCTTCGATCGCGCCACGGTTTTGCGCGACCCCGAGACCGGTGAGTTGTTGGTGACCGAGGCTAAGACACAGAATTCGGCGCTGCTTGGAACTATGCAGCGTGCGAACTGCCTGTTGCGTATTGACGAAGGACCGTGCGAGCTCAAGGCGGGAGATGCCGTGGACGTTGTTCGCGTCGACCTGCCCGAGGGAACGGCGCTATAGGAGGAACGCTATGGAGTTGAAGATTTCGATCGTGACGTGCTCGGACACACGCGATCTTTTGCAGGATGAGGCCGGAGCCGCACTCGAGGAACTTATCGAGGCACAGGGCTGGACGGTCGCCTCACATGTGGTCGTGCGCGACGACGTCAGCGAGATCGGTGATGCCATTGTGGAAGCCGCCGATGAGTGCCACGCCAATGTCGTGCTTACCTGCGGCGGCACGGGGCTTTCGATGCGCGATGTAACGCCCGAGGCGACGCGTGCCGTCTGCGAGCGCGATGTGCCGGGTATTGCAGAGGCGATCCGTGCATACTCCATGACCAAGACACGCCGCGCCATGCTCTCGCGCGCCGTGTGCATGCAGCGTGGGCATACGCTTGTCATCAACTTTCCGGGATCTACGAAAGCGGCCCGCGAAAGCTGGGAGGCCGTGAGCGATCAGCTGGAGCATGCGGCCCAAATGACGGCGGGCGGCGGGCACGCCAAATAAGCGCACTACCTGCGGCGGAGCGACCTTACGGGCTGCTCCGCCTTTTTTATGCAGCGGCAGTGCGGTCATCTCGGGGTTATCGGTAAAAGAAACTTATTAGACGAGAAGTAGTTATCACAAACATTATTCGCGCTGAAGTATAATCTAGTAACAGAATAAAGCCCGCGGTGGGGTGCCCGGGCATAGCGTTCGAAAGGGCTGAACATGTTCGATATGGTTTCTCGCCGCGGATTCGTCTCGCTTTCTGCTGTCGCCGCTGCCGGCCTTGGTCTTGCCGGCTGCTCGGGCAGCAAGACGTCCGAGCCGGCCGGATCCGATGCCGGCTCTGCTAAGGCATCTTCCAAGAAAGCTGTCGAGCTGCAGGTCTTTGCCGCCAACTCGCTCGAGAAGGCCCTGCCCGAGGTTCAGGAGCTCTACACCGAGCAGACCGGCACCACGTTTACCGACACGCAGTTTAAGGCGTCTGGCGACCTTGTCGAGCAGATGCGCGCCGGTGCCGCCGTCGACGTGCTCATCACGGCCTCCAAGGGCACCATGGACGACGCCGAAGCCGCCGAGCTCGTCGACACCGACACGCGTGAGGACATGTTTGTCAACGACCTTGTGATCGTTCGCGCCGAGGGCTCCGATACTAAGGTCGAGGCCATCGCCGACGTCGCGAACCTGGACGGCAAGATCGCCATCGGCGATGCCAAGACCGTCCCCGCCGGCAAGTACGCCAACCAGGCGCTGGCTTCCGTGGGCCTCTACACCGGTACCGAGGGCGATGACGGTGAGTATGCGCCCGAGATTGCTGACAAGGTCGCACTGGCCGACAAGGTCGGTACCGCTGCGTCTTACGTCTCTACGGGCGACTGCGTGGCTGGCTTTGTCTACAGCTCCGACATCTTCCGCTATGACGGCATCGAGGAGGCCTTCGTGTGCCCCGAGGATTCGCACAAACCCATCGTGTACCCGGGTGCCGTTGCCGAGAGCTCCGAGCATGCCGACGAGGCCAAGGCGTTTATCGACTTTTGCCTGACCAACAAGAAGGCGCAGAAGATTTGGGCGAAGTACGGCTTTGAGCTTTCCGCGTAGTGCGGCTTGGCGCGATAATTCCATCGTTTTGTGTTTTACTCCGTCCTTGTATTCTCTTGGAGCTTTTCGTGCTTAATAGATTCCGCATGCTTGTCGCTTGTGCTTTGACCTTCGCACTTTGCTGGGTGCCGGGATTTGCATTTGCTGGGGACGCTGCGGACGGGGCCCAGAACGCTGCGACCGCCCATGGGCTTTCCTATGGGATCGAGGGTTTTGAGCGGTTGGCCAAGGGGACCGCTCGTGCCATGGAGGGCCAGCCTGAGGGCTATCGGTTTCCCGTTGACGAGGACGTGGACCTTGTAGTGGCGCCTGCTGCCGATCGCGTTGTGGTGTGGATGTCGCCCAAGGCGGTCGAGAAGTATGGGTTGGATCCGCAGGATAACGAGTGCGTATCGGGTCTCAAGGCCCTCGTCTGTGAGCTCGACAGCGCAAACTGCATGGGAGGTACGCAGCTAGGGGACGTTGATCTTCCTTGGTATGTCACGGCGGAAACAACGTTTGATGCCGGTGGGTATACCTATGGCTTTGACGAGCGCAGTGCGGATGGGGACCGCTATGTGGTGATTGCATCAGCCTCGGGTGATGCCATGGGCGGCGCGCGTTGGCTTGATAGCGCTCAAATGGTAGAAGCGTCGTCTGTCGTGTTGCGGGACGAGCAGGGGCCCTTGACCTCTCTGGCCTCCTTTTTGGGCGACATCGACTATCGCCCGTTTTGGGTGTCCATTAAAACGAGCGGCCTTGCTCTGGTAATCGCGTTTGCGCTGGGCCTGTTCGCCGCGTGGAAGACTATGGGTACCTCGAGTCGCATCAAGGGCCTGATCGATTCGGTCTTTACGATTCCTATGGTGTTGCCGCCTACGGTGTGCGGCTTTCTGCTCCTCATGCTGTTTGGTCGATCGACCGGGGTCGGTCGGTGGCTGATCGCGCACGGCGTCTCGATTGTCTTTACGTGGCCTGCGGCGGTGATCTCTGCCGTGGTGGTGTCGTTCCCCCTGGTCTACCGTACGGCGCTCGGCGCCTTTGAGAGCCTCGACACGCAGATGCTCGACGCCGCGCGAACCTTGGGATGGTCCGAACGTCGCATCTTTGCCAAGCTTATGATGCCGCTCGGCTGGCCCTCCATCGCCGCCGGCACGGTGCTCGCCTTTGCCCGCGCGATGGGCGAGTTTGGCTGCACGCTGTTCTTTGCGGGCAACTACGCCGGTATTACGCAGACCATCCCCATTGCCATCTACTTTGAGTGGATGGGCGGCAATACGTCGGTGGCCCTCTTTTGGGTCGTGGTCGTAATAGCGTTCAGCTTCCTGGTCATCCTATTCATCAACATGTACACGGCGCATTCGCAAAAGTATCGCGAGCGTGGTCTCTCCCGTGCTGAGCGCAAACAGGCCAAAGATCTCGCCGGACAGGGCGATTCGCTTGACCCGGCGGGCGGCGATGCCCTGCGAATCGATCGCGAGGCGCTGGCCGAGCTTATGCGCGATGACGCGGTCACGAAGGGAGGTCGATAGGCCATGTCGCTCGTTCTGGATATCAAAAAGCGCTATCCCGGGTTTATGCTCGACATACAGCTTGAAGCCGGCGAGGAGTGTGTGGCGCTGCTGGGCGCCTCGGGTTGCGGCAAGAGCTGCACGCTGCGCTGCATTGCCGGTGTGGAGACGCCCGACGAGGGCAAGATCGTCGTCAACGGCGTGACCTTCTTTGACTCGGCGGCGGGCATCGACCTGTCGCCCCAGGAGCGAAAATGCGCCCTGTTGTTCCAAAACTATCAGCTGTTTCCCAACATGACGGTGGCCGATAACGTATGCGCCGGTGTAAAGGGCGCCGGCGACGCCGCGGCGCGCAAAAGGTTGGCGGAGCGCTATCTGGGCATTTTCGGTCTGGCCGATTTCTCCGACCGCTATCCCGCGCGCCTCTCGGGCGGCCAGCAGCAGCGCGTGGCGCTCGCGCGCATGGTGGCGGCGCACCCGGGCATCTTTATGTTCGACGAGCCCATGAGCGCACTCGATTCCTATCTTAAGAGCGCGCTCGAACAGAACATGCTCGACCTGTTTGATGTGTGCAACCGTACCGTGCTCTACGTGAGCCACGACATCGACGAAGCGTGCCGCCTGTGCCAGCGCATCTGTGTGATGCACGACGGGCATGTTGAGGAGATCGGCTCCGTCGAGGACGTGGTCCGCCGTCCGCAGACGCTGGCGGCACTGCGCCTGACGGGCTGCAAGAACACAAGCCGCGCACGAAAGATCGGGCCCGAGGAAGTTGAGGCGCTCGATTGGGGCATGACCTTTAACGTGGGTCGCGAGGTTCCCGACGATGTTGCCTACCTGGGTATTCGTGCGAGCTACTTCCATGTGGACAACCGTGCCGAGCGGGGTCGCAACAGTTACGACCTGCACGTGGCGCGCGTGAGCGATTCGCGCTTTGAGCGGCTGGTGTTGCTGGACGTGCCGCGCGTTGATGCACCCACGCGTCTGCAGTGGAAGGTCAACAAAGTGGGCATGCCTGTCGACGAGCTGCCGCAAGCAGGCGAGACGCTGCGCATGCATTTTGATGCCAGCAGGATCCATTTGGTTTGTCGATAGCGCCGGTTAATGCCGTCGGGGATATAAGCCTCGGCGGCTTCGTCTTGCCGTTCGCCGAATGAGGAATGACAAACCTTTATCAATCAAGATAATTATTTATTAAACGACGGCACACGACGCTGTCGTACGAATGTCAACGGTGTTCGTCTGGACGATGACCGCTGATATAGTTGATCTTGACTGGTTAAGGAGGGTGCGCACATGCCGCAGACGACATACATTCGCCGCGTTGCCGCGCGCGCCCTGTATATGGCTCGGAGCCGCATATGAGCAGGTATGTTCACGGCTCCGGGAGAGACGACGCACAGCTAAATAATCGACCGCAAAGCAGGTTCCCCAAAATTCCGGGTTTAGGCGCGGCTGGGTTTTCGCCACCCACCGTGCAGCAATACCGTAGCTATTCATTTTTGGTTCGAGAGGGGAACCGTTATGGCTGAAGAATTTGATTTCCATCCGATGTGGGAGAGCCTCGGCATGAATCTTGCCGATCACGACATGCTGCTGGGCGCCGTGGGCCAGATGTACGGCGACATGTTCCTGACGCAGAACAATCGCCCCAAGTCCACGTCCTACCTGGACTTTGTGGCCACCAACATCCACAGCGGCCGTATTAAGGAGATGCTCGACAAGAAGGAGGCCGGCGAGGCCACCAAGATCGTCGGCTCATTCTGCGTGTACGTGCCCGAGGAGATCGTGCTTGCCTGTGACGGCATTCCCGTGGGCCTGTGCTCGGGTGCCGATTGGGCAACCGATAAGGTCGAGGAGCACCTGCCGCGCAACACCTGTCCGCTTATCAAGAGCTTTGCCGGCTTTAAGCTGGGCGAGGTCTGCCCCTACATTGAGTCGAGCGACCTGGTGGTGGGCGAGAACACCTGCGATGGCAAGAAGAAGGCCTACGAGTTCTTTGCCACGCAAAAGAACATGTACGTCATGGATATTCCCAACGTACACGACGAGTCGACGCTCGTGACCTGGAAGGCCGAGGTCAAGAAGCTCGCCGCCAAGATTGAGGAAGAGTGTGGCGTCAAGATTACGCCCGAGCGTCTGAAGGCCGCCATCCACGCCGTCAATGAGAAGCGCCGCGCCCTGCAGCGCCTCGCTGCCACGCGCGCTGCCGACCCGGCACCCATCAGCGGTCTCGACAGCCTGCTGACCGTTCAGGCCGCCTTTATGGACGACACGCCGCGTCTGACCGGCGCCATCAACGATATGGCGGCTGAGTGCGAGCAGCGTGTCGAGGCCGGCGAGGGCGTGGCGCCCAAGGGGACCAAGCGCATCCTGTACACCGGCACGCCCATGGCCGTGCCCAACTGGAAGCTGTTCAACCTCATCGAGAAGGCCGGCGGCGTTGTGGTCGGCGAGGAGTCCTGCACGGGCTCGCGCTACTACAAGGACCTGGTCGACGAGTCCGGCGAGACGGTCGACGAGATGCTCGACGCCATCGCCGAGCGCTACTTCAAGATCAACTGCGCCGTCTTTACGCCCAACGATCAGCGTATGAAGGACATTGTCCAGATGGCCAAGGACCTTCATGCCGACGGCATCGTCGACGTGGCTCTGCAGTTCTGCACGCTCTACGAGATGGAGTCGTTTGCCGTGGAGAAGGCCGCCGAGGAGGCAGGCATTCCGTTTATGCATATCACCACGGATTATGCCGGCGAGGATGCCGGCCAGCTCCAGACCCGCATCGAGGCCTTCCTCGAGACGATTTAGCCGCACCTGCGCTAGGCCGTGCCGCTGGGTGTTCCTATCCGCGCGATAGGGATTTCTCTGTTGCCATGCCGGCCGGTGTCCGGATGCACCGCAGGGCGCCGACCGGCTTCGCATAGCTGCCGGGGCGGGGATTTCCGCCGTCCCGGCAGATTCTATCTGTTTGTTCAGACACGAAAGGAACTCAATGAACAACGACCTTTTCAAGGCGGGCGTTTCCCGTCGCGGTTTTCTGACCGGCTCCGCTGCCCTGTGCGCCATGGCGGGCCTCGGCCTCACCGGCTGCGGCGGTTCGGGCGCCGAGAGCGGTAGCGCCGCTGCCTCCGGCCAGGATGTGGAGTATCGCGACGAGCTGCAGATCGCGTTACCGGCGAGCCCAGACGGTCTCGATCCGCACACCACGTCGTCGCTTGTGACTGTGGACATCATCTGCAATGTCGTCGAGCCGCTCTTTGGCCTCGATAGCGACTACGAGCCCCAGCCCGTGCTGGCCAAGGGCTATGAGGTCTCCGACGACGGCCTGACCTACACCATCAAGCTGCGCGAGGGCGTCACCTTCCACAACGGCAAGGAGCTTGGCTCCGAGGACGTCGTGGCCTCGATGAACCGCTGGCTCACCGTCAACGACCGCGCCGCGAGCCTGCTGCCCGGTGCCACCTTCGCCGCCTCGGGCGACCACGAGGTCACCTGCACGCTGACCGAGCCCGCCATCGACTTTCTGATCATCCTGGGCAACCACTCCCAGTATCCGGGTATCTTCCCCTCCGAGGTCATCGAGGCCGCGGGCGATACCGGCGTGACCGAGTACGTGGGTACCGGTGCCTACAAGTTTGTGGAGTGGAAGCAGGACCAGTACGTCCATCTCACCCGCTACGAGGACTATGTCGCCGCCCACGGCAAGGCTTCGGGCTACACCGGCAAGGTCTCCGCGCCCACCAAGGACATCTACTATCAGTTCGTGACCGAGGCCTCCACGCGCGTGAGCGGGTTTGAGACCGGCGAGTACGATATCGCTGGCGAGATTCCCACCGAGAACTACCATGACTTCGATGGCAACGACGACGTCAAGCTCTACACCCATAACGCCGGCGTTCTGACCGCCTTCCTCAACATGAACGAGGGCATCTTCGCCGACGAGGAGATCCGCAAGTGCGCACTCATGGCTATCGACTGCGAGGCGGCCGCTCTTGCCGCCTATGGCGAGAAGGAGCTCTTCAACATCGATCCCAACCTTGGCAACCCCGAGAACACTCAGTGGGCGACCGACGCGGGCAAGAAGTACTTCAACCAGGCCGACGCCAAGGCCGCCAAGAAGGCTCTGGCCAAGACCTCCTATGCCGGTGAGACGGTCAAGCTGCTGACCACCCCCGATTACAAGGATATGTACAACGCCACCGTCGCGCTGCAGGAGCAGCTCGAGAAGGCCGGCTTCACCGCCGAGGTCGACAGCTACGAGTTCGCGACCTTTATGGACATCCGCTCCGGCAAGCCCGAGCAGTGGGACCTCTTTGTGGCCTCCACCAACTACAAGCCCATCCCGGCCCAGTCCCTCTCGGTCTCCAAGGCCTTCTATGGCCTGTCCGACGAGAAGGCGCTCAAGCTCGTGGCCGAGACCCGCACCGCCAAGGACACCGACGCCGCGGCCAAGAAGTGGGCCGAGGCTCAGGAGCGCCTCTATGAGATTGCCGTCATCGAGCCGCTTTGCCACTACGCTTCCATCACGGGCACCCAGGCAGACGTCGAGGACGTCGAAGTGCTCGACGGCGCCATCGTTTGGAACGCCAAGCGTCCGGAGTAATGCAATAGATGGCGTGGCGGCTTGAGGGGTTTGGTCCCCTGTGGCCGCCACGCCCTGTCCACGTTCAGAGGGGAAATAGACGCCTCGCATGTTGAAGTACACGCTCAAACGTATAGGCGCGATGGTTCCGGTGATGCTCATCATCTCGGTCGTCGTGTTTTTGATTATCTATCTCACACCGGGTGACCCGGCCTCTTCGATGCTCGGCATGGAGGCTTCGGCCGACCAGATCGAGCGCGTCAACGATAGCCTGGGACTCAACGAGCCGCTGCCGCAGCGCTACGTTGAGTGGATGGGCGGCGTGCTTACCGGCGACCTGGGCGATTCGTATTTTATGCGCCAGCCCGTCACGCAGGCGATCGCCGAGCACTTTGGCCCCACGCTATCGCTCGCGCTTCTGGCACAGCTCATCGCGCTGTTGGTTGCACTGCCCTGCGGCGTCGTCGCTGCCCTCAAACATGGGTCGCGCACCGACGCGGTCTTGCGTGTCGTTGCTCTTTTGGGCGTGGCGATACCCGGCTTTTTGATGGCGCTCATGCTTATGTGGCTGTTTGCCGTCACGTTGCGTGTGTTCCCGGTGGCCGGCTATGCGCCGCTATCGAAGGGCTGGTTCAGCCATTTACGCTATCTTGCGTTGCCGGCCATATCGCTTGGATGCGTTCAGGCCGCGCTGCTCATGCGCATGACGCGTGCGAGCGTGATCGAGGCCATGCAGCTCGACTGCGTTAAGACGGCGCGCGCCAAGGGCGTCTCCGAGGTTCGCGTGGTGCTGGCCCATGCCCTGCGCAACGCCGCGCTGCCGATTCTCACCTCGGTCGGCTATTCTTTTGGCGCTCTGATTACGGGTGCCGTGGTGACTGAGGCCATTTTTAACATCCCCGGTTTGGGCCAGCTGGTCACGAGCTCTATCGAGCGTCGCGACTATCCGGTGATTCAGGGTGTGCTAGTGGTCATCGCCTTGTTGAATTCGGTGATCAATCTGGCTGTCGACCTTGCCTACGGCGCTTTTGACCCGCGTGCTCGCAAATGGGGCGATGCATGATGGCAAACTTTAAGAAGGCTCTTGCCAACAAGGAGCTTGTGGTCGGCGGCTGTATTTTCCTGGCGATTGCGCTGATCGCGCTCGTCGGTCCGCTGGTGTGGACGGTTAATCCCAATGCGCAGGAGATGACGTTGCGACTTTCGGCACCTTCGCCCGCGCATCCCTTTGGCTGCGATGACTTTGGCCGCGACCTGCTTGCCCGCGTCATCGCGGGCGCGCGTGTGTCGCTTGGCGTCGGCATTGCCGTCACGCTCGCGACGAGTGCGCTCGGCCTGGTGATCGGTGCCTATGCGTGCTACAACGAGAGGCTCGACCATATTCTCATGCGCATCTGCGACGGCCTTATGTCCATTCCGGGTGTGCTTTTGGCCATCGCGCTCATGGCGATGATGGGGGCGAGCGTGTGGAACGTTATCATTGCGCTCTCCATCGTCTATACGCCCAGCATGGCGCGCATCGTGCTCTCGCGTGCGATGGTGGTCAAGGAGGAGCCCTTTGTGGAGGCCCTGCGCGTGCAGGGCGCCTCGACCGCGCGCATCGTGTGGCTGCATATCGTGCCCAACGTTATGGCACCCTTCCTGGTGCAGACGACCTTTGTCTTTGCCGAGGCCGTGCTTTCGGAGGCCGCCCTCTCGTTTCTGGGCCTGGGTATCAAGGCACCCGACGCCAGCTGGGGAAACATCCTGCAGGCAGGCAAGAACGTGATGCGCAAAGCCTGGTGGATGATCTTCTTCCCGGCTATCGCCATCATCGCGAGCGTGCTTTCGCTGAACCTTGCCGGCGACGGCCTGCGCGACGCCCTCGACCCCAAGACCAAGGAGGACTAGCCCATGAGCGAACATCTTTTGGACGTGCGCGACCTGTGCATCTCGTTTGTGGGCCGCGATGGCAACGCGCTGGAAGCCGTCAACAAACTCAACCTACATATCGATACCGGCGAGATCGTTGGTGTTGTCGGCGAGTCCGGCTGCGGTAAGTCGGTGTTTGCCCAGAGTGTCATGCGCCTATTGGAGCATGAACAGAAGATGGCCTATACCGGTCAGATTCTCTTTGACGGGGAGGACCTGCTCGCGCGCCCGCTCAAGCGCATGCGCGAGGTGCTCGGCTGCGACATTGCCATGATTTTCCAGGACCCGCTGTCCTCACTCAACCCCGTCATGACGGTGGGTGCGCAGGTTATTGAGGCAGTGCGGGCCCACCGTAAGGTGAGCCGACGCGAAGCCCGCAACGAGGCTCTATCGCTGTTGGAGCGTGTGGGAATTCGAGATGCCGCGGCTCGCTTCGACATGTATCCGGGCGATTTTAGCGGCGGTATGCGCCAGCGCGTGATGATTGCCATGGCGCTTGCCGGTCATCCGCGACTGCTTATCGCCGACGAGCCCACCACGGCACTCGACACGACGACTCAAAAACAGATTTTGGATCTCCTACGTGACCTCAACAGTTCTGAGGGCATGGCGGTGCTTTTTATCAGCCATGATTTGGGTGTCGTCACGAGCATCTGCTCGCGCGTGCACGTCATGTATCTGGGCCAAATCGTAGAAGAGATCGATGCCTGCGGCCTTATGGAGCGCCCGAGCCACCCGTATGCCCAGGGGCTCATCGCGAGCATTCCGCCGCTCGAAGGCGAGCGAGTTGACACGCTGGTGGATATTCCGGGCACAGTGCCGCCGCTTACGGCAATACCCTGTGGATGTCGCTTTGCGCCCCGTTGTGCCCGGGCGGACGAGCGTTGCCGCGCGCAGGAGCCTCCGCTGGTTGCCGTGAATGCGTGCGACCGGTCCAAATGCTGGCTTGTCGAGAAAGGGGAGTGCCATGGCTGTTGATAGCGAAGCCCTGCTTAGGGTCTCACATCTGACTAAAACGTATCCCATGCCGGGCTCAGGTTTTAAGCGTCAGGCCTTTACCGCCGTGGACGACCTGTCGTTTGAGATAGCGCCGGGCGAGGTCTATGGCCTGGTTGGCGAATCCGGATCGGGCAAGTCGACGACTGGACGCCTGATCTGTGGTCTCGAGCGTGCGGATTCCGGCTCGATTGTCTATCGCGGGCACGACCTCGCCACGATGTCGGAGCGCGAACGCAAGCCGTTTCGCCGCGAGATCCAGCTGGTATTCCAGGATAGCTCTACGGCTTTTGACCCGCGCAACCGTGTCGGCCGCATTTTGGAGGAGCCGCTGATTATCGCCGGCGTGCGCGATGCGGATGAGCGCCATGAGCGCGCGCTCTCGGCCCTGGCCTCGGTCGGCCTTCTGGCGGATCATTATGACCGCTATCCGCATGACCTTTCGGGGGGACAGCGTCAGCGACTCAATCTGGCACGGGCGCTTATTTGCGAGCCGCGCCTTGTGGTATGCGACGAGCCGGTCTCGGCGCTTGACGTGTCCGTTCAGGCCCAAGTGCTCAACTTGCTTCGCGACCTGCAGCGCACGACGGGCGTGGCGCTGCTGTTTATCACGCATGATATGCGTGTGGTTCGGCATATGTCCGACCGGATTGGCGTGCTCTACCACGGTCGTCTTGTCGAGGAAGGCGCGGCCGAGGACGTGATCGCGCACCCGAGCGATCCGTATACGCAGGAGCTTATCGACGCCATTCCCTAGAGGATGCTTCCTTTTGGGTATGGCGTGGGTTTGTTGTTTAATTGTCGGTATATCGGTGCAAGAGAGGGGAACTACTATGGCCGATATCGAGGAGCAGCCGTTGCCGCGCACGTTTGAGGAGTTCAACGAGCAACGCAAGGCGGCGTTTATTCGCGTCAAGGATTATAAGCAGGCGGGTAATCGCCTGGTCGGCTTTTTGTGCAGCTATACGCCGCTCGAGATCATCGATGCCGCGGGCGCCGCAAGTGTCGCTCTGTGCGGTACGTCCGATGAAGTGATTCCCGAGGCCGAGAAGGTGCTGCCGGCTAACCTCTGCCCGCTTATCAAGTCGACGTACGGCTTTGCCTACTCGCAAAAGTGCCCGTTTACGTACTTTAGCGACATGATCATCGGTGAGACCACCTGCGACGGCAAGAAGAAGATGTACGAGCTACTCAACGAGCTCAAGCGCACGCACATTCTGCATCTTCCGCAGGGTCGCGACCGCGCCTACGAGCGCGAGGGCTGGTACGAGGAGTGCCGCCTGCTCAAGGAGGAGCTCGAGGGCTTCTACGGCATCACGATTACCGACGATGATCTGCGCGCTGCCGTCCGACGTCGCAACCGTCTGCGTGCGGCGCAGCTCGAGATGTTTGCGCTTCAGGCCAACCAGCCTGCGGCCATGAGCGGCGTCGACCTGATGAGCACCATGTTTGCCGGTACGTTTAGCTTTGATATCGAGGCCTATACGCAGCAGCTGGAGCAAAAGGTTGCCAAGCTGCGCGAGGCCTACGACGCGGGCGAGCGTCCGGTTGCGGCGGATGCCAAGCGCATTCTGATCACCGGCTGCCCGGTGGGCGGCGTAATCAACAAGATCGGTCGTACCATCGAGTCCAACGGCGGTGTGGTCGTGTGCATGGACGACTGCTCGGGCGAGCGTACGGCCGCCATGATGATCGACCCGGAGGCTCCCGACATCCTTCGCGCCATCGCCGACCGCTACCTGGATATCAACTGCTCGGTTATGACGCCCAACGACGGTCGTATGGAAAACACGCTGGCCATGTGCGAGAAGTACCATGTCGATGGCGTGGTAGAGAGCGTGCTCCAGGCGTGCCACACCTTTAACGTGGAGAGTGCGCGCATGCAGGAGGCCGTCGAGGGTGCGGGTATTCCGTATATGAAGATCGAGACCGACTACAGCAACGGCGACATGGGCCAGATCGAGACGCGCATCGCCGCCTTCATCGAAACCCTGTAGGACAAATGCGGCAAAGGGATAGCTGCTTTGCCGCATAGAAGGAGGATGCCGTGGTTGGCATTGGTATCGACATCGGCTCGACGGCGGCGAAGGCTGCGGTGGTGGACGCCGAGGGCACCATTGCGTGGACTTGCGTGATGCCGACGGGGTATTCGTCGGTTGATGCGGCCGAGCGCCTGCGTGGTGAGCTTGCCGCTGCCGGTTATGGCGTGACGAGCGACGAGGTTCGCGTGATCGCGACCGGCTACGGTCGTGTCGCCGTGCCCTATGCGCACAAGGTCGTGACCGAGATTACCTGCCACGGTACCGGTGCCGTGCGCCTGTTTGGCGATCACGGCACCGTGATCGACGTGGGCGGTCAGGACACCAAGGTCATTCAGCTTAAAAGTGGCCGAGTGGCCAAGTTTGCCATGAACGACAAGTGCGCCGCCGGCACGGGGCGCTTTTTGGAGATCATGGCCGACCGCCTAGGTATTTCCCAGCAGCAGATGGCCGATCTGGCACGTTCCGGCGAGCCTACCAAGATTTCCAGCATGTGCACGGTGTTTGCCGAAAGCGAGGTCATCAGCCTGATCGGCCGTGGCGAGCCGCGCGAGAACATTGCGCGTGGCGTGATCGACAGCGTGGTCTCGCGCGTGGCGACCATGGCCGGGCAGGCCGCGGGCGCCCCGTACTACCTGACCGGTGGCCTGTGCGAGAACGCCTTCGTGGTGGAGCGGTTGGGCGAGCTACTGGGGTCGCCGGTGACCACCTCGCCCCAGGCTCGCTTTGCCGGCGCCATCGGCGCGGCTGTCCGCGCCGCCGCCTTGGCCTAGGGGTGCACCGCGACATGCGCATCCTCAATATCTCGGCACAAAAACCAGATAGCACCGGCAGCGGCACCTACCTTGCCGCGCTCGTGCGCGAACAGATCGAGACGGGGCATCGCGCCGCCGTGCTTTGCGGCGCGGCACCGGGTGATACCCAAGGCGAGCTGGACCGGCGTGCTGCCGTGTTTGCCGTACCGTTCGAGTCGCCCGAGCTGCCGTTTCCCATCTGCGGTATGTCCGATGTCATGCCCTATCCCTCCACGCGCTATCGTGACCTGACACCTTCGATGCTCAAGGCATTTGAGCGGGCATTTGCTGCAGCAATCGATCGGGCGGTGGCTGAGTTTCGGCCCGATCTGGTGCTCTGCCATCACCTGTATCTGGTGACCGCATTGGCGCGCGAGTGTGTCCGGGGCGTGCCGGTTGTTGCCGTGTGCCATTCGACCGACCTGCGCCAGCTGCGTTCGCATGCGCTCGAGCGCGATCGCATCGTACGTGCGGTTCGTCGGCTCGATGCCGTCTTTGCGCTCCATGCTGAGCAGGCTGAGCAGATTGGCCTGGTGTGCGGCGTCGATGCCGATCGCATCCACGTGATTGGGACGGGCTACGACCATCGCGTCTTCTGTCGCGACGCAAGTGTGGCGAGGCAGCCGGGATCGCTTGTGTACGTGGGCAAGATTTGCTTTAAAAAGGGCGTCGAGTCGCTGGTTCGAGCTGTGTCATTGTCGATTGACGATGGCGTCCGCCCATCTGGCTTGGTACTTGTGGGCGGCCGCGGGGACGATGCCGAGTACGCGCGTATCGAGCGCTTGGCCGCGGCCTCGGATGTGCCGGTGACGCTGGCGGGGCGCCTGGATAGCGATGGGCTCGTGCGTGCCTACCGCAGTTCCGACGTCTTTGTGCTGCCTTCGTTTTACGAGGGTCTGCCGCTCGTGACGATCGAGGCCCTCGCGTGCGGCTGCAAAGTTGTGGCGACCGATTTGCCCGGCGTTCGTCCCTGGATGGAGGCGATGCTTCCCGGTGCTCCCGTGACGTGGGTGGCGCCGCCGCGTATGACGGATGTCGACACGCCCGTGGCGGCCGACCTTCCGTTGTTTGAGCGCGTACTGGCAGATGCTATCGCGCTGGCGCTTGCGGCGCCGCCTTCGACGTTCGAGCCGTCAGCGGTCTCTTGGGAAGCGTGCCTGGGGCGTATACTTAAAGTCGTTGATTTGTTGGAAGGGGGTTCGTATGGCTAAGGACACCATGAGGCTCACGTCCATGACGGCCGCGAGCGGTTGAGCCGCTAAGTTGGCCCCCGGAGCCCTCGCCCAGGTCCTGGGCGATTTACCCAATGTGCATAACGACAACTTGCTCGTGGGGTTCGATACCTCCGACGATGCGAGCGTCTTCCGCGTAGGGGAGAACCTGGGGCTCGTGCAGTCCATCGACTTCTTCCCACCGATGGTCGACGACCCGTTTCTGTTTGGCCAGATCGCCGCGGCAAACTCGCTGTCGGACATCTACGCCATGGGCGGGCGGCCGAGCCATGCCATGAACTTGCTGTGCATCCCGAGCTGCCTGGGCGTTGAGGTTGCCGGTCAGATTCTGGCGGGCGGCGCCGACAAGTGCGTCGAGGCCGGCTGCTCCATCGCGGGCGGTCACACCATCAACGACGACGAGCCCAAGTACGGCCTGTCCGTGAGCGGTTTTGTCGCGCTTGACCGTATGCTCGCCAACAGCGGCGCGCGCGTGGGCGATGCGTTGCTGCTGACCAAGGCGGTTGGCTCGGGCATCATCACCACGGCCATTAAGGGCGAGCTCATCGAGCAGGACGAGGCCGCAGCCATGTTTGACTCGATGCGCACCCTCAACGAGGCGCCGATTCGCCTGGCCGAGGGACTTGAGCTTCACGGCTGCACCGATGTCACGGGCTTTGGCCTGATTGGGCACGCGTGCGAGATGGCCGAGGGCTCGAGCGTGCAAGTTGAGCTTGCGTCGGGAGCGGTGCCGCTCTTTGATCAGGTGCTCGACATGGCGCGTCTGGGCATTATCCCCGCGGGCTCCTACCGCAACCAGGACTTCTTTGGCCCGCGCGTGGCGGCCGACGAGGACCTGGAGCCGGGCATGCTGGATGCGCTGTACGATCCGCAGACCTCGGGCGGTTTGCTTATTGCGGCGCCCGCGGCGGATGTGGATGAGCTTGCGCGTCGTCTGCATGCCGAGGGGCGCGTTGCCGCCGTCGTCGGTCGCGTGTGCGAGCCGGTGCCAGGCGGTCCCGCCGTCCGCGTTGTTCGCTAGCCCGCACGTTTATGTAACTGTTTACCGTTCTCTAGAACGGTTCTTTCGAAAGGAAAAACTATGTCTACCAAAATTGAAGTCAATGCCATGGGCGATGCCTGCCCGCTGCCCGTCGTCAAGACGCTTAAGGCACTCAAACAGCTCGATGGCGAGGGTGCCGTGGTGACCTCGGTCGACAACGAGACCGCCGTCAAGAACATTTCCAAGATGGCGCAGGAGAAGGGCTGCACGGCCTCGGTCGAGAAGGTTTCTGACGCCGAGTGGCACGTGACCGTGGCGACCTCTGGCGCCGTTGCCGTGGCCGATCCCGTGCAGGATGGCGCTGCCTTCTGTGATGCCAGCGCCGGCAAGGGCAAACTCGTCATTTCCGTCTACACCGATTGCATGGGCCGTGGCGACGACGAGCTGGGCCACAAGCTCATGAAGGCGTTTATCTTTGCCGTGACGCAGCAGGAGGAGTTGCCCGCGACCATGCTGTTCTACAACGGTGGCGCCAAGCTCACCGTCGAGGGCTCTCCGGTGCTCGACGACCTGAAGGGCCTGGCCGAGCAGGGCGTCGAGATTCTCACCTGCGGTACCTGCCTGGAGCACTATGGCATTAAAGACCAGCTTGCGGTGGGCGAGGTCACCAACATGTACGTGATCGTGGAGAAGATGGAGCAGGCCGTGCGCGTCGTGCGCCCGTAGCGTATTGGTTGGAGTTGCCATGAGGGAGAAGCGCCCGGCGCTTGTCATCACGTTTCCCACCACGGCGGCCGCCATGGGTTGCGAGTCCCTGTGTATCGAGCGCGGCCTTCCCGGGCGAACGATTCCCGTGCCCGGGGAGGTCGCTGCCGGCTGCGGTCTGGCGTGGAAGGCGTTGCCTGCCGATGAGGAACTGCTGCGCGGCGAACTCGCCGCGGCGGGCGTTCCCACCGAGGGCTATACCGTGATCGATATGTGGGAGGTCGCGCGATGATCTACCTGGATAACGCGGCGACGACCATGCATAAGCCGCAGACGGTCATCGATGCCGTGACGCAGGCGATGTGCTCGCTCGGCAATGCCGGGCGCGGCGCCACGTCGGGTGCCCTCGATGCCGCTCGTACGATTCACGCTTGCCGTGCCAAGCTCGCGCGCCTTTTGGGTTGCCCGAGGGCGGACCATGTGTGCTTTACGCCCAACTCCACCGCGGCGCTCAACACCGTCATCAATGGCGTGGTGCGCCCCGGCGACCGCGTGGTCACGACGGTGCTTGAGCACAACTCGGTGCTACGTCCGCTCAACCGCTTGGCAGTGGAGCGGGGCGTGACAGTTGAGCATGCGGGCTGTGACGTAAATGGTGTGCTCGACTACGACGAACTCGAGCGGCTTGTCACGCCGGGTACGCGTGCCGTGGTGGTGACGCATGCCTCCAACGTGACCGGCAACGCGGTCGACATTGCGCGCGTAGCGGCCATGGCCCATGCGGCCGGTGCGCTGGTGATCGTCGATGCCTCGCAGTCTGCCGGCGCGATGCATATCGATATGCAGGCCATGGGGCTCGACATTGTGTGCTTTACCGGCCACAAGGGACTCATGGGTCCACAGGGCACCGGTGGTCTGGCCGTGGCGGAGGGCATTGACGTGGCTCCGTGGGCCATGGGCGGCACCGGCGTGCACAGCTTCGATGCGCTGCAGCCGCTCGAGTGGCCTACGCGCCTTGAGGCGGGCACGCTCAACGGTCACGGCATCGCGGGCCTTTCTGCCGGCCTCGACTTTATCGAGGCGCAAGGCGGGGTCGAGGCGATTGCAGCGCATGAGCGCTCGCTTGCTGAGCGCTTCCTCGCTGGCGTGCGGGAAATCCCCGGCATTGCGCTCTACGGTGCGTTTGACCAGCCCGTGCGCTCGGCGATTGTCTCACTCAACGTGGGCGATATCGACTCTGCCGAGATCTCGGACGCGCTCATGCAAGGGTGGGGGATTGCGACGCGCCCCGGCGCCCATTGCGCTCCGCTCATGCACCGCGCGCTCGGGACCGAGCGCCAAGGTGTCGTTCGCTTCTCGTTTGGGTATTTCAACACGGACGAGGAAGCCGACACCGCGATTGACGCTTTGCGCGATTTAGCCTGCTAGAGCGTATATACTTGCGGGACGGGTCTTTTGCCCGTCCCGTTTTTGTTTCGACCCGAAAGGTGTGCCTATGGCCTCATCCGCCCCGCGCGGTCTGCGCTCCGACCATGTCGTCACCGTCGGCATCGCCCTGTTCTCGATGCTCTTTGGCGCCGGCAACCTCATCATTCCGCCGTTGCTGGCACTTCAGGCCGGTACAGCCACGCCGCTTGCCATGATCGGCTTTTTGATTGCCGCTATCGGTCTGCCTGTTATGGGATTTATCGCCGTCGCGCTCGCCGGCACGGCGCGCGAGCTTGCCGGCCGCGTGCACCCCAAGTTTGGTGAGTTCTTTGTCGCGGCGGTGTATCTGGCCATCGGCCCGTGCCTGGCCATTCCGCGCACGAGCTCCACGGCCTTCGAGATGCTGGTGCCGCTGCTGCCCGAGGGCGTTTCGCTCGGCACGGCTCGCCTGGTCTTTGCCATCGGGTTCTTCGTGGTCGCGTTTGCGCTCACGCTGCGCCCGGGTGTCATCACGCGCGTACTTGGTCGCATTACGGGCCCCGCGCTCATTGCACTCATCGTGCTAGTCGTAGGTGCTGCCGTGATCTCGCCGCTGGGTCCCGCTTCCGCGCCGCAGGCTCCCTACAATGCCGGTGCCGCCGTGCAGGGTTTTTTGACTGGCTACCAGACCATGGACCTGCTTGCGTCGCTCGCCTTTGGCATCATCATCGCCGAGACCATCCATGAGCTCGGCGTTACCGATGACAAGCGCGTGGCCTTCGAGATTTCGCGTTCCGGTGTGATCGCCGGCGTGCTCATGGCCATCATCTACTGCGGCTTGGGCCTTGCCGGTATGCAGCTCGGCACCGTGATGCCCGACGCCACCAACGGCGCCGCCATCCTCGCCCGCTCTGCCTCCATGCACTTTGGCCTTGCCGGCACGGTCGTGGTCTTCGCCATCTTCTTCCTTGCCTGCATGAACGTGTGCATCGGCCTCATCAGCTGCTGCTCGCGCTACTTCTGCGAGACGTATGTGGTCGAAGGGGGAACAGAGGCCTCCGAGGAGGCCATGCGCCGTCCCTTTGCGATGTTCGCCTTTGTGTTCGCGGCGTTTTCGTGCGTGCTCTCCAACGTGGGTCTCGACGTGATCCTTATGTTCTCGGTGCCTATGCTCAATGCCCTGTATCCCGTTGCCATTGTGCTGGTACTTATGGGCCTGGTGCACGGCTTTTGCGACGCGCATCCGCAGGTGTGGGTCTGGGTCGGCGGCGTTGTCGCGGTACAGAGCGTAATCACTTCGGTCCGCGATGCGTTCTTTGCTGGCGCGTGGCTGCCGTTCGATGCGTTGCCGCTGGCAGATATCGGCGCTGCGTGGGCGCCGGTTGCTGTGGTCGCGTTAGTGATTGGTCTGGTTCATAGCCAGTTTGTCGCACATTCGAGGAGCTAGGGTTTCTGCGCTTGCACAGGCGGGGAGTCTCCCCTATAATTTCCTTCGCTTTGGGACACGCAAGGTTTAGACCTTAGCTGCTCAACACCTTCGGGACGTGGCGCAGTTTGGTAGCGCGCCTGCTTTGGGAGCAGGATGTCGCAGGTTCAAATCCTGTCGTCCCGACCATATCTTGCGGGCGTAGTTCAATGGTAGAACCCCAGCCTTCCAAGCTGATGACGCGGGTTCGATTCCCGTCGCCCGCTCCATAAGATAGTTTTAACGGCTTTGGCTCTATTTGGGGCCAGAGCCGTTTTCATATACATGCCGGGGACCCCACATCCCCTCCTAAGTTGCGGTGAAATACGGACTGTTTTTCGGCTTTTATGGCCCATGTAGTCCGTATTTCACCTCAACTATTTGTAAGGTTGGATTTTGATGCCGTTGGGAGGGTCGTAGCGACCGTCTACCGAGAGTGGAAATATTTTTTGAAGCTCTGACCTGCGGCGTCAAGCTTTTGGTTAGCTTTTGGCAAGGCCTGCGGACGGAAGCATGCGATAGCGTAATGGTATTCTCTCCGCCGTGATGGTTATGGGGTTGGCCATGCTCGATAAAGGCAAACATTTTCCGCAGTCATATGCAAGGATGCTATTCTCGGCCGTTGGAATTCATCAAGATGGACAGCTGCTTATAACAATTGATCCTTGGGATGAACGCCGTGCGCGTGAGCTTATGCAGGAAGAGCTCATGCTTCGTCTTTACAACCACGTGTATGCGGATCCGGTCTATTGGAATAATCTTGGGGTTGAAGATCGCATCTTTCAGCTGGCATCCGCTATTGCGGTCGTTGAACCGGATGCTGTGTTTTGCGGATCGACAGCAGCGTTGCTCTACGGCATCGGCTCGGCGTATACGCTTCTGGATAAAGTGCAAGTACTGCTGCCACGGTCTACAAGGCGTGATACGTATGAGTTCGTTGAATACAAGCGCTGGCGGGCGGGCGAAGTGTGGCGGCTAGGTCTGTTTACACTGACGGATCCGTGTCGAACGGTTGTTGATATCGCTCGAACGAGCGCCTTTCGCTATGCGCTGGGCTATGTCGATGGCTTGGCCCGTGAGTACGATGTCGAACGCGAAGAACTGCGAGCATATGCCCAGGCAAATTGCCGAGGGTTGCATGGCATCGCGCGTGCTTTTGACGTTTTTGAGTATATGGACGGCAGGTCAGACAATGGCGGCGAGTCTGAGGCGAGAGCAACGATGATTCTCGCTGGGGTTGCCGCGCCCGAGCTTCAAGTTGAGATAACGCGACCGGGAAACGCTGGCTATTATCTAGCAGATTATGGCTGGCAGATGCCAGACGGCTCATGGACGCTGGCAGAGCTGCATGGGCTAGGCAAGTTTGAAGACGAGGCTCAAAATGATCCAGAGCGGGCGGCGGCAAAAACGTATCGAGCGGCCCTCATGCGCGACGCGAACCTTCGCGCCATGGGCCACAACGTCATTCATTTCAAACTCTCGGACACCTACGACGTAGAATCGTTCGGTGCCATGATGCGCGGTTACGGCATTCCGACAACAAAACCCTACGCCGAATCCCGATAGCGAAATCGTTCGCGGTCCACCTTCAATAAGTTGCGGTGAAATACGGACTGTTGAGGCCTTTAAAGGCATAAATCAGTCCGTATTTCACCGCAACTTAGGTGGGGATAGGTTTAGCTGCGGGGGCGGTGACGGAGCTTGTCGATGGTGGAGTCGGTGCTTCGGCTGTGGGCTTCGGCGGCGCGGTCGCGGGCGTCGGCGGCGGTTTGGCGCTGGCGGCGGTAATCGATCATGCCTTGGATGATGGGCTTGCCAAAGCTCACGACATCATCGTTGTAGATGGCGGTTCGGGCTGCGAGGAGGCAGTCGGTAAAGTCCATATGGGTCTTGCCGAAGAGTTTGACGGCAAGGGCGACAACGGTGGGCTCGTCGACCATGACGTCATCGAGCAGTCTTTTCATGGCCGCAGCAATTTCAACGCGGGGAACCTTATAGACGTCGCGCAGCGTGACCACGACGCGCGTGATGATTTCGGGGTAGACACGTGCGGTGCGCGTGGCGATGACCTTGGCGGCGCGCGGTGACAGGACCTCGTCGTCGTCAAGCAGGTAGCGAAGGATGACGGTCTCGTCGATGATGGTGCTACTCATGGATATCTACTTCCTCGGGACCCAAAACCGACTCGTCGCTTTCTGTGGCTAGGTATTCAATCCAGGCATTGCGCTCCTCGGAGCGGCGATTGGGGTCCCCATATGCTTTGAGCAGTCCATAGGCGGCCGTGCCGTCCTTGGAGCGCACGGCGACCGGCTGAAAGGGGAGCTTGCGCATCAAAATACTCTGCGCGACAAATAGACGGACAGCCTCGGCGAGCGATGTGCCCATGGCGTCGTAGAGACGTTCGGCATGCTGCTTGTCTTCCTCGCGAATGCGCACCTGCAGGATGGCTCGTTTTTGAGTCGATGACATCACTGGCCTCCCTTAATGAGCGTGCAATTTGAATAGTCAAATACAACATCGGCTAATAATAGCCAGTCTTACAACCACTACTTTATTGCACTAGAGTAATTGAGTGTAAACGATATTACAAACGTACTACATCCTTCAGAAACGAGCGTGAAATCTCCCTTGGATGTACGCATGTAATACACTCACCTTTATAGCTTCTAGAGAATAATTCCAACCTGCCAAAACACCTGCAATACACCCGTATTGCAGGGCCTATGCTCAAGTTTGCCACCTGCAACTGCGTATATTTAACCTGTATATCGTTGGAGGAATTCTATCGAAGTGCCTGTTTCGCCGCATGCACTCGATACGCCGATGCCGGACCACGGGCGGTCCGGGGCAACGTCGACAGGGTCTCTCCGGCATGGGATTCAGGAGGGAGTGAACAACATGGGCAATAAACGAGTCGTAGCCGATTCCTCACGCTGCATTGGGTGCCAAACCTGTATGGCGGCGTGCATCGAGGCGCACGACATCCCCGGCAACATCGCCGCGCCGCGCCTGCGCGTGACGCGTACGTACGAGATCTCCGCACCGGTGGCTTGCCATCACTGCGAGGATGCCCCGTGCGCGAAGGCCTGTCCTACGGGCGCCTTGTTCTTTGATCCAAAGAACCATCGTATCGGCGTCAACGAGGACAACTGCATCGGCTGCAAGAGCTGCGTCATGGCATGCCCCTTTGGCGCCGTGAGCGTGGCGACCACGCAGGTTCCGGTCTTGATGGGCGACGTTCGCGTGGGTTCGCAGACCAAGAGCTTCGTGCTCAAGTGCGACCTGTGCGTGGACCGTCCCGGCGGTCCGGCGTGTGCCGAGGCGTGCCCGACCAAGGGCCTCACCCTGGTAGACGAGGAGCGCCTGGCAGAACTGACTGCCGAGCGTGCCCGCGCCACCATCGAAAACGAGGCGTAAGCGTTGGGGCGACAAGCCCAATGATTGTCAAATAAGTACCGAGCATTCGGTAGCAGAAAAAGGAAGGAGGGTGTCATGGAGAAGCATAAAGTGATCTGCCCGTATTGCGGCGCCGGTTGCCAGTTTAACCTCCTGGTCCAAAACGGCCAGGTCGTGGGCACCGAACCGCTCAACGGCATCACCAACCAGAGCGAGCTGTGCCTTAAGGGCATGAGCGGCTACGACTTCATCAACGACACCAAGATCTTGACTCCTCGCGTACTGCACCCGATGATCCGCCGCACTAAGGGCGCGGATCTTGAGCGCGTAAGCTGGGACGAGGCACTGGATTTCACCGCATCTAAGATGCAGGCCATAATTGACGAATATGGTCCTAACGCTGTCATGACCACTGGCTCTTCGCGAGGCGGCGGCAATGAGGCGAATTACGTCATGCAGAAGTTTACGCGCGCGTGCATCGGCACCCACAGCGTGGACAACTGCGCCCGTACTTGACACGGCCCTACTGTCCTCGGTCTGATGGACACGGTTGGTTCAGGTTGCATGTCATGCTCCATCCCCGGTATGGAGGATGCGGGCTGCATTTTCCTCTTCGGCTATAACCCTGCCGATTCGCACCCCATCGTCGCAAGGCGTATCGTGCGAGCCAAAGAAAAGGGTTGCAAGATCATCGTCGCCGATCCGCGCCATATCGAAACCGCGCGTATCGCCGATCTCTACCTTCCGATCAAGAACGGTTGCAACGTTGCGTTCCTCAACGCCTTTGCCAACTGTCTGGTCAACGATGGCCTCTACGACAAGGAATTCGTCGCCGAGCACACGAACGGCTTTGACGAGTGGTGGGAGACCATCAAGAACTACACTCCCGAATCCGTACAGGACATCACGGGTGTCGAGCCCGCGTTGATCCACCAAGCTGCCGAGATGTACGCCACGGCGAAGCCCTCTGCCATCATTGGCTGGGGCATGGGCGTATGCCAGCAGAAGCAGAACCTGAAGACGGTGCACACCATCGCCTCCATCGCCTGCGTTGCCGGCCAGATCGGCAAACCCAATTCCGGCCTCGCGCCCGTGCGCGGTCAGAACAACGTTCAGGGCTCCTGCGATATGGGCATGCTGCCCAACCTGTACCCTGGCTACCAGAAAGTCACCGACCCGGCTGTGCGTGCCAAGTTTGCCAAGGCTTGGGGCGTGCCCGAGGAAAAGCTCCCGCTCAAGGAGGGCTACAAGCTCACCGACCTGGGCCACCTGGTCGACGAGGGCAAGGTGCACTGCTTCTACAACTACGGCGAGGACCCGGTCCAGACCGAGCCCGATTCGGCCGGTATGCGCAAGACGCTCTCCGAGTTGGATCTGTTCATTTGCCAGGACATCTTCATGACGCAGACGACCATGCTCGCCGACGTCATCCTGCCTGCCACCTCTTGGGGCGAGCACGAGGGTGTCTTTACCGCATCCGACCGTAGCTTCCAGCACTTTGACGCGGCCGTTCCGCCCAAGGGCGAGTGCCGTCACGACTGGGAGATCTTCGCGGACCTGTCCACGCGCATGGGCTATCCCATGCACTACGACAACACCGAGCAGATCTGGAACGAGTGCATTAGCCTGTGCCCCAACTTTGTGGGCGCAACCTACGAGAAGATGGCTCCCGAGGGCGGTTACGCCCAGTGGCCCGTCAAGAGCACCGATGTGAACGACCACGGCACGCCTGACATGTTCGCTGGTGGCAAGTTCACCACCAAGGACGGCCGCGCCAACCTGATGGCGCACGATTGGGAGGCGCCCTCCGAGCTTCCCGACGATGAGTACCCGCTCATCCTGTGCACCGTCCGCGAGGTCGGCCACTACAGCTGCCGCTCGATGACCGGCAACTGCAAGACGCTGGCGCTGCTTGCCGACGAGCCCGGTTTTGTCCGCATGAATCCCGCGGACGCCCAGGCACGCGGCATCAAGAATGGCGACATCGTCTCGATCTACAGCCGCCGCGGCCAGGTATACAGCCGCGCCGACGTGAGCGACCGCATCAACAAGGGCACGGTCTATATGACCTACCAGTGGTGGATCGGCAAGTGCAACGAGCTGACCATGCACAAGGTCGACCCGGTCTCGCATACGCCCGAGGACAAGTTCTCCGCCTGCCAGGTCGACGCTATCGCCGACCAGGTCTGGGCCGAGGGCGAGGTCGAGCGTCAGTACACCGAGCTCAAGCAGGCTCTGGTGGACGCCGCCGCTCCCCAGGACGTTGAGCCTGGCGCCGCCAAGTTCGACGACGAGACGCACGTGAATCAAATCGTGTAGTCCCGTTCTCGTTGGCTATTTGGGCCGGGCGTCCCGTACGTTCGGGAGCCCGGCCCGTTATTTTGAAAGGAAGTGGGGATGAACCGCTTCATCGACATCAACCCGGAGAGGTGCATCGGCTGCGGAACATGCCAGTCCGCCTGTGCCGACGCCCACCGGATGCAGGGTCTTCAGGATACGCCGCGCCTGGCGCTCGTGAAGACCGGCGGTATTTCGGCCGCCCTTGCCTGCCACCATTGCGAGGGTGCCCCCTGCGCCGAGGTTTGCCCGGTGAATGCCATCGAGCACGATGGCGATCGCATCCACGTCAAGGAGCAGGAGTGCATCGGGTGCAGGCTGTGCGCCATCGCGTGCCCCTTCGGAGCCATCCATCCCGATGGCACGTCTATCGCCGGTGTCGCAGGCATGTGCGACCCGACGCCTTCGTATCCTAAGTCCCTGAGCAGCCTGCTTACGTGGGCTCCCGGCCAGTACACCTGCGCTGTTAAGTGCGACCTGTGCGCCTTCGATCCGGACGGTCCGCATTGTGTGGCGGCGTGCCCCACCAAGGCGCTGACCGTCATGGGCGGCGCGGCCGATCGCGAGCTCGACGAGGCCAAGCGCCTGCGCTCGATCGAAAACGGTCCGGTCGTCGACGTTACCGCTGTGGCCCAGGGTCTGTCCGAGAAAGCAGAAGGGAGCGTAAACAATGGATAGCATGACGCTGTTTATCGCATCGCTTGCCGTCTCGTGCATCGGTGCGCTCGCCTCGGTTCTGCTGATCAAGGCCGATAACGCCGCCAAAACTGCCGGCTGCCTTATCGGCGCCGTCGCCGCGGTGCTTTCGTTTGTGGCCGGTATCCAGGCCGTGCTGGGCGATGTCACGTCGGTCGACACCATCGTGTTCTTCCCGTTTGCCCATTTCCAGCTGCTGCTCAATCAGCTGTCCGGCCTGTTCGTGGCGCTCATCTCGGTGCTCGCGTTTGCCGGTTCGATCTACGGTCTCAACTACTTTGATGAGTACCCGGGCAAAAAGGGCCGCGCTGGCTTCTTCTTTAACACCTTCGTGGCGTCCATGATGCTCGTCATCACCGCCGACAACGTGTTTTGGTTCCTGGTCGCCTTTGAGCTCATGTCGCTGACCTCGTACTTCCTGGTCGTGATCGAGGAGAACGAGAATTCCATCCACGGCGGTTGGCTCTACTTTGTGATCGCACACGTGGGCTTTGTGCTCATCATGGCGAGCTTCCTCACCATGACCAACTTCGCCGGTGGCTCGTTTGCCTTTGCGGATTTCCGCGCTACGCAGTTTAGCCCCGCGGTCGCATCCGTGTGCTTCGTGCTCGCCTTCTTTGGCTTTGGCGCCAAGGCCGGTATCATCCCGCTGCACGGCTGGCTGCCCAAGGCACATCCCGAGGCGCCGTCCAACGTGTCGGCCCTCATGTCCGGCGGCATGATCAAGATCGGTATCTTCGGCATCCTCAAGGTTGGTCTCGACCTGCTCTCCGCCTCGGGCGTTCAGGTTTGGTGGGGCCTTATGGTCATGGTCTTCGGTGCGATCTCGTCGGTTCTCGGCGTGGCTTTCGCCCTGCAGGAGCATGACATCAAGCGCCTGCTGGCCTATCACTCCGTCGAGAACATCGGCATCATTCTGCTCGGCGTCGGTGCCTCCATGGCCGCCATGGCGCTCAACTCGGTCGGTATCGCCGTCCTGGCTCTGATGGCCGCCCTCTACCACACGTTTAACCACGCGATGTTTAAGGGCGAGCTGTTCTTGGGCGCCGGTGCGCTGCTGTACTCTACGGGTACGCGCAATATGGAGAAGATGGGCGGCCTGTTCCGTCGTATGCCGGCAACGGCCATCTGCTTCCTCGTTGGCGCGCTTGCCATCTCGGCCATCCCGCCCTTTAACGGCTTTGTTTCCGAGTGGTTTACCTACCAGTCGCTGTTTAATGCCGCCATGCAGGGCGACAAGGCCGTCATGATCGTGGCCGTGTTCGCTGCCGTCGCGCTTGCCATTACCGGCGCGCTTGCTGTCACGTGCTTCGTCAAGGCCTATGGCGTCTCCTTTGCCTCTGCGCCCCGTTCCGAGGCTGCGGCCAATGCCAAGGAGGTTCCCGCCCCCATGGTGTTCGCGCAGGGCCTGCTCGCGGCCATCTGCGTCGTGCTGGGCATTGGCGCTCCCGTGATCGCGCCCGTGCTGGTCGATGTCGCCGCGTCCGTGCTGCATCCGTACGGCGGCGTGTTTGCCGCCGAGGGCATGGAACTCATGAACCAGTACTCCGGCGCTGCCACCTCCACGCCCGCGATCGCTATTGCGCTCGTGGTGCTCGTCGGTCTTGCCTGCGGTTATCGCAAGCTCAAGACCGTCGGCAAGGTGCAGAAGTCCCAGCCGTGGGCATGCGGTTATGCTCCCAACGAGCATATGCCCGTCGTGGCCACGACTTTTGCCTCCGAGGTGTCCTGGTTTATGCAGCCGCTCTACACGCTGCGCGACCGCTGCACGGCCGTCTGCTGGTCCATCGCGCACTTCTTCCAGAAGCTCACCGGTGTGGCCGAGGCTGTGGAGCCCGTACCCGACAAGGTTCTCGTCGATGCCCCGCATAAGGGTGTCGAGAAGCTCGCCGACCTCGCGACTAAGCTCGAGGGCGGCAACTACAGCATCTATATCTGCTACATCGTCGCGGCACTCGTGGTGTTCCTCGTGCTCGCCGTGCAAATGGGTTAAGGAGGGGAGAGCATGAACAACATCGTACTTGCCGTTCTGCAGGGCGTGGTCGTCATGGCCGTCGCACCGTTCTTCTCCGGTCTCGGCCGCGTGATCCGCGCCAAGATGCACAACCGTCGCGGCCCCAGCATCATGCAGGACTACCGCGACCTGGCCAAGCTCTTTGCGCGTCCCGAGTCCCAGAGCGAGGATGCGAGCTTTGCGCTGCGCATCATGCCGCCGCTGTTCTTCGCCGTCGCCTTTATGCTCGCGATGGGTCTGCCGCTCTTTACGGCACAAAGCCCCATCCCGGTCTTTGGTGACGCCATCACCATCATGTACAGCCTGGCGCTCGCCCGCTTCTTCTTCGCCCTCTGCGGTGTGGATTCGTCCAACGCTTACGCCGGTATCGGTGGCGTCCGCGAACTGCTCATGAGCGTGCTCATCGAGCCGTCCATGCTGCTGGCGCTGTTTGCCGCCGCTCTGGTGTGCGGCTCCACCGACATCGCCACCATGGGTCAGCACATCATGACGGGCGCCATCGACGCGCCGGTCGCCGTAATCCTCGCCGGCATCGCCTTTGCGATTGCCTGCTACATGGAACTCGGCAAGCTGCCGTTTGATCAGGCCGAGGCCGAGCAGGAGCTTCAGGAGGGCCCGCTCGCCGAGCTTTCCGGCCCGTCGCTTGCGATGGCCAAGCTCGCCATGTCCATGAAGCAGGTCCTGGTCGTCGCCTGGTTCTGCGCGATCTTCGTCCCCTGGGGCGAGCCCGCGACCGTGGGCGCCGCCGCTGCTCTGGGTGCAGTCATCTTCCTGGTGAAGTGCCTGATCGATTTTGTCGTATGCGGCGTGATCGAGAACTCCTGCTCGCGCTCGCGTTTTAAGGTGCTCGGCAATCAGACCTGGGCCGTCGTGGGCATCGCCGTTCTGGCGTTTGTCTTCGTGGTCGTCGGCGTGTAGGAGAAGGGAGAAGCAATGTCATTTGCAGTCAGTCTGTCCCTTCTCGGCTTGGTCGCTATCGCGGCCCCGATGGTGGCCTCGGTGCTCGTCGCCCTGTTCCCCCGTCCGTACGCCAAGTGGTTCAGCGTTTTGGGTGCCGCCGTCTCGACGGTCTGCACCATCGCCCTCGCCGCGAATTTCGCTGGCGCCGGCATGCCCGACACGCAGGTCCCCCTGATCTCGTTTGGGCAGACCCTCGTCATGGGATTCACCTTCGATCGCATGAGCACGCTGCTCGCGCCCGCCTTTGTGGGTATCGGCCTGCTTGTCGTGATCTATTCGATTCCCTATATGAGCGAGAATAACCGTGAGCATCCCGACGCACCGCGTCGTCGCTTCTACGCGTATCTCGCGACCTTCATCGGCGCCATGGCCGGTCTCGTGTACAGCTCGACCCTTTTGGGCCAGCTCGTGTTCTTTGAGATCACGGGTGCGTGCTCTTGGGGCCTCATTAGCTACTACATGACGCCTACGGCCAAGAAGGCCGGCATGAAGGCTCTGATCATTACGCATATCGGTGCGCTCGGCCTGTATCTGGGCGCCGCCATCGTGTTTGCCCATACCGGTACCTTCGCCGTTACCGCGATTGCCGGCCTCGACGCCAAGCTCAAGGCTATCGTCCTTTTGCTCGTGCTGTTTGCGGCCTGGGCCAAGTCCGCACAGGTTCCCATGTACATGTGGCTGCCTTCGGCCATGGAGGCGCCGACGCCTGTTTCGGCTTACCTGCATGGCGCCTCGATGGTTAAGGTCGGCGTGTGCGTGTTTGCGCGTGCACTCGTCTCTGCCGGCGAGATCCCCGAGATTGTGGGTTGGGTCGCCATTATCGACGCCATGGTCACCATGCTCTTTGGCTTCCTTATGTACCTGCCGCAAAAGGACATGAAGCGTCTGCTGGCCTTCTCCACGATCGCCCAGCTCTCCTATGTGTTCTTTGGTCTGGGCCTTTCGGTCTTTGGCAGCCAGCTGGCCTTCGATGGCGCCGTCTGCCACATCTTTAACCACGCTTTCGCCAAGACGCTGTTCTTCCTGATCGCCGGTTCGTTCTCCTTTACGCTCGGCACGCGTATGCTGCCCAAGCTTCGCGGCATCGTGAAGAAGTACCCGATCTCGGGCGTGGGCTTCGGTGTCGCGGCACTCGCTATTGCCGGCGTGCCGCCCATGAACACGTTCTTCTCGAAGTTCCAGATCATCGCCGGCGGCTTTTCTGTGGGTGCCGGCAACGTCGCGATCCTGGTGCTCGTGTGCATCATGGTCGCCGAGACCGTCGCCACCTTCGCCTGGTTCCTCAAGTGGATGGGCTATTGCCTGCCCGGCGAGCCGAGCGAAGAGGTCGCTGCGGGAGCCCCGCTTCCCCGTGCGATGGCGTTCGTGTTCATCGTGCTCATCATCATGGTCATCGTCAGCGGCCCGCTTTCGGCCAGCTGGATCGGTTAGGAGGTAGAACGACATGGGTTATTCGATCGTCAACATCCTTGGCGGCCTTCTGATCGTCACGTCCACCATGGTGGTCGTCTCCAAGAACATCAAACATGCCATCAACTGGTATGCGGTGCAGTCGCTGGTGCTCGTGGGGCTGCTCGCTACGCTCGGTGCCACCACCGGTGCGCAGGAGCTGCTTATGTGGGCCGGATCTGCCTTTATCACCAAGGTCGTCCTGGTCCCTTATATCCTCAACCGCGCATACAAGAAGATGGGCGAGCCGAGCGACGCATCACTCAAGGCCGGCCTTAAGCCCGCGTGGGCCATCTGCATCATCGCCGTGGAGGTCGCGATTTGCTTTGCCGTCGTGACGCAGATCAGCCTTCCCACGGCCGAGGTCGCAACGCCTGCGCTCGCTATTAGCTTCGCTCACTTCTTTGTGGGCCTCACCTGCATCATCTCGCAGCGCAACATCATGAAGCAGATCTTTGGTTACTGCCTTATGGAAAACGGCAGCCACGTGACGCTCGCGCTTTTGGCCCCCACCGCTCCCGAGATCATCGAGATCGGTATCGCCACCGACGCCATCTTTGCCGTCATCATCATGTCCATCGTCGTGCGTCGCATTTGGGACGACTCCCACTCGCTCGATGCGCGCGACCTGTCCGAGCTGAGGGGGTAGTCCATGGAAACGTTGATTCTCGCCCTGCTCGCGACTCCTTTGGTGTTCTCGCTGGTTATGGCGTTTTTGCCCAAGAACACGTCCTATAACGTGTTTGCCGGTCTCAACCTGGTCTCCGTCGCAGCCGTCCTGGTGCTGTCGATTGTGACGGCCGGTGACGTCCTTATGAGCGGCGACACCGCGAGCGCTCTTGGCCTGTGGTTCCACCTCGATTCGCTGGGCGCCATCTTTGTGCTGCTCATCGGCTTTATCGGTTTTCTTACCGGGCTGTTCTCGCTTCCCTATGTAAAGGCCGATATCGAGGAGGGCTCCATGCCCGCCGAGCGCGCCAAGCAGTATTTTGCGCTGTTTAGTCTGTTTGTGTTCACCATGCTGCTCGCGTGCCTGTCCAACAACATGATCCTCACGTGGGCCGCCGTGGAGGCAACCACGCTTTCCACCGTGTTCCTCGTGGGTATCTACAAGAACAAGACGGCCCTCGAGGCTTCTTGGAAGTATGCGATGGTCTGCACCGCCGGCGTGGCCTTCGGCCTGTTCGGTACGCTGCTCATCTACGCCAACGCCGCAGACGTGATTCCCAACGCCCACGAGGCCGCGTTCCTGTCGTGCGTGCTGCCGTATGCCGACCAGTTCGACCCGACGCTCATGCGCCTCGCCTTTGCGTTTGTCGTGATCGGCTTTGGCACCAAGGCCGGTCTGTTCCCCATGCACACTTGGCTGCCCGATGCCCACTCCCAGGCCCCGAGCCCCGTCTCGGCCCTGCTCTCGGGCGTGCTGCTTAAGTGCGCCATGCTTGTGATCATGCGCTTCTACGGCTTTACTATCCAGGCCGTGGGCGCCGAGTATCCGCAACTTTTGCTGCTGATCGTCGGCACGCTGTCCATTTTGGTGGCGGCGCTCTCGATGTTTCGCCAGGACGACCTCAAGCGCCGCTTTGCGTACTCGTCTGTGGAGAACGTGGGCGTTATCGCCCTGTGCCTGGGTATCGGTGGCCCGCTGGGTATCGCCGCGGCCCTGCTGCACTGCGTGTTCCACGGCTTTACCAAGACGCTTGCCTTCTGCGTGTCCGGCAATATCCAGCACGCCTTTGGCACGCGTAGCCTGGCTAAGATCCAGGGCGTCGTCGAGGTTGCACCCGCAACCGCCGCACTCGCCATCCTGGCGCTCCTCGGCCTTGCCGCCTTCCCGCCCTTTGGAATGTTCATCTCCGAGTTCCTGACTTTTGTCGCCGGTGTTACCGCCGGTCCCATGTGGCTGGTCGTCGTGGTCGCCCTCGGTCTTACCGTGGCCATCTCCGCGCTCACCCGCATCGCACTCAAGTCGGTATTCGGCCATGCGCCCCAGGGCATGGGCAAGCATGAGGCCCCGGCGCTCATGCTTATCCCCGAAATCATCCTGGCTGTCATGATCTTGTGGTTTGGCATCGCCACCCCGCTGCCCCTCGTACACGGTGTGGAGACCGCGACCGGCATCGTGCTCGAGCAGAGCACCGAGGAACTTCACGCGACGCCGATGTACCGCGCTGTGTTCGGTACCGAGACCGCTCAGAGCGAGGTGGAGTAACGAATGATTGAAACTGAGAACAAGGTGTATGCCCGTCGCTGCGAGAGCCATGTCGAGGCCCTGCGCCGCGCCGTTCCGGGCTGCATCGAGAAGGTCGAGTGGCAGTGCGAGGACCAGCTGACGATTACCGTCAAGCAGGACAAGCTGCCCGAGGCCGTCCACTACCTGTATTACGAGCGCTACGGCTGGATTCCTGTGATCATCGGCAACGACGAGCGCAGTCTGTGCGGCCGTTACGCCGTGTACTACGTCATCTCCATGGAGGGAGAGGACCCCGGCTGGGTGACCGTGCGCACCGAGGTCGATCCCGCCAAGATGACGTTCCCGTCCGTGACGCCGTTCGTCCCCGCCTGCGTGTGGGGCGAGCGCGAGCTGCGCGATATGTTCGGCCTGATCCCCGAGGGCCTGCCCGACCGTCGCCGCCTGGTGCTGCCCGATGACTGGCCCAGCGGCCTGTACCCGCTGCGCAAGGACTCCATGGACTACCGCTTCCGTCCCGCTCCCGCGAGTGACATGGAAAACTACGAGTTCTTGGCCGATACCAAGGGCAAGGAGACGACGCTTGTCCCCATGGGCCCGTTGCACATTACCTCCGACGAGCCCGGCCACTTCCGCCTGTTCGTTGAGGGCGAGACGATCGTCGACGCCGACTACCGTCTGTTCTACGTGCACCGCGGCATGGAGAAGGTCGCCGAGACGCGCCTGAACTATGACGCCGTGACGTTCCTCGCCGACCGCATCTGCGGCATCTGCGGCTGCGCCCACTCGGTGGCCTATGCCGAGGCCGTCGAGCGCGCCCAGGGCATCCATGTCCCGCCGCGCGCCCAGTACATCCGCGCCATCATGCTTGAGGTCGAGCGTCTGCACTCGCATCTGCTCAACATTGGCCTGGCGTCGCACTACACGGGCTTCGACTCCGGCTTCCAGCAGTTCTTCCGCGTCCGCGAGAAGTCCATGGATCTGGCCGAGAAGCTCTCCGGTCACCGCAAGACCTACGGCCTCAACGTGATCGGCGGCGTGCGTCGCGACATTTTGGCCGAGCAGAAGCTCTCCACGCTCACGACCATCCACCAGCTGCGCTCCGAGGTTCAGGAGCTCGTCGACGTCTTGCTCTCCACGCCCAACTTCATTGAGCGTACGAGTGGCATCGGCATCTTGGATCGCAAGATCGCACGCGACTTCTCGCCGGTCGGCCCGCTCATGCGTGGCTCGGGCTATGCCCGCGACGTGCGCTTTGACCATCCCTTTGACGGCTACGCCGATCCGGACGTCCAAAAGATGCACGCCGCCACGGCCGACACCTGCGATGCCTTCGGCCGTACCGCCGTTCGCATCCAGGAGGTCTATGATTCGATCGACATGATCGAGACCATGCTCGAGAACTGCCCGTCGGGCCCCATCCTCACCACGGATTGGGAGTACACCCCGCACAAGTACGCCATCGGCGCCACCGAGGCGCCGCGCGGCGAGGACGTGCACTGGGCCATGCTCGGCAACAACCAGAAGTGCTACCGCTGGCGCGCCAAGGCCGCCACGTACAGCAACTGGCCGGTCCTGCGCTACATGTTCCGCGGCAACACCGTGGGTGACGCTGCGTTGATCGTCGGCTCGCTCGACCCGTGCTACTCCTGCACCGACCGCGTGACGGTGACCGATGTCGCCGCCAAGCGCGACCACGTGCTCGACAAGGAGCAGTTCGAGAACGTCTGGCGCGACAAGTCGCCGCTTGCGGGCGAGGGCACCATGGCCGCTCCGCTCGATGAGGAGGCGCTCTAATTATGCTGAAGCTTTGGAAGGTTAACGCCAAGGCCGGCGACGCGACGGTCAAGTACCCGTTTGCGCCGTTTCCCACCAACAAGGACATGCGCGGCAAGCCCGAGCACAACGCCGAGCTCTGCATCGCCTGCGGTGCCTGTGGCGTGGCATGCCCGGCCGATGCCATTCGCATGGACACCGACCTTGCGGCCGATACCATTACCTGGTCGATCGACTACGGCCGCTGCATCTTTTGCGGCCGCTGCGAGGAAGCCTGCCCCATGGAGGCCATCAAGCTCACCGAGGAGTTTGAGCTGGCCGTCATGAGCAAGGACGACCTCACCAGCAAGAGCGTCTACACGCTCGAGCACTGCTCGCGCTGCGGCAAGCCGTTCGCCCCGCACAAGGAGATCGACTACGCTAAGCGCCTGCTGCAAAAGGCCGGCGGCATGGAGGCCGAGCAGGCCGCCCGTACCGTCGGTATGTGCCAGGAGTGCAAGCGCGAGCTCGACGCCCTGCGCGCCGCCTCGGCCGTAAAGACCGGCAACGCGCACGGCATAGCTGCCAACGAGACGCTTGCGTCCGGCGAGCCCCAGGGCCCCGGCATGGAGTATCTGGGCGGCCACGGCGTGAACCCGGAGTATATCGACCGCGAGCTCAACCCCGATGCGCCCGAGATTCCCGCCGGTCCTGCACCGGTCGAGGGCATCATCATGGATTTTGAAACGAAGGAGGAGTAACCATGGCCGAACCCACGCTTTTGCCCGAGCGGCTTCAGTACCGCCCGACCAAGATCGAGCTCGACGAGAGCATCGAGAAGGCCAAGGCGACCCTTCTTAAGAAGATCAAGCGCTCGGTGTACGTCTACCGTGTCGACTGCGGCGGCTGCAACGGCTGCGAGATCGAGATCTTCGGTTCCATCACGCCCGTCTTCGACGTCGAGCGCTTTGGCATCAAGGTCGTGCCTTCGCCCCGTCACGCCGATGTGCTGCTGTACACCGGTGCCGTGACGCGTGCCATGCGCATGCCGGCCCTGCGCGCCTTTGAGGCCGCACCCGATCCCAAGATCGTGGTGTCCTATGGCGCGTGCGGCTGCACCGGCGGCATCTTCTACGACAACTACTGCGTCTGGGGCGGCACAGATAAGATTCTGCCGGTCGATGTCTACATCCCCGGCTGCCCGCCCAGCCCCGCGCAGACCGTCTACGGCTTTGCCATGGCGCTCGGTCTGCTGGACCAAAAACTCCATGCCGAGACCACGGTGGAGGCCGCCGGCGAGCAGGCCGATATCCTGCACCCCGGCGTGCCGTACAAGCTGCGCGTTGCCATCGAGCGCGAGGCTCGCGCCATGAGCGGCTACCGTTACGGCCGCGACCTGGCCAACGAGTTTATGGATACGCTCGAGGGCGCGCCCAAGGGTGATATCCGAGGTGCCATGGCGCTGCTCATCGACAAGCAGGACGATCCTCGCCGCGTTGAGGTCTACTCGGCGCTGCAGGATCTGGTGCTGGCCGGAGGTCGCTAGATGGAGCTCACGGACCGCTCTGGTTACTTTGCGGGCCCCGGTATGCTCGGCGGCTCCTTTGGCGATGCCTCGCGCGCAAGCGACGAGGCCGCCGAGGGCGTCGCCGACCCCTGCCTGGGCCATGCGCCCGACCAGGTGGTCTTCTATGAGCTCACGCGTAAGTTTGTGGAGACCGAGGAAGACGTTCCCCAGGAGGCCTGCGACGTGCTGTACTACACGCTCGCCGTGGGCCACCACACCGGCGTGCTCGATTGCTTTGAGCCGCGCCTGTCGGTGCCGGTGGATGTCTTCTATTCGCTCGTCGACGCGCTGCCGGAGGGGGAGGCCAAGACCAAGTTCGAGGCCATCCGCTCCTTTGGCGAGTGCCAGCTTGACAAGGCGGCGGTGCCGTCGCTGCTCGAGGCCTGCGACACGCTGCTCGACGAGCGCGGTTTTCGCGGCTCGGCCAAGGCCGGCATCTCGGTGTTCGACGACGACTTTGGCCTGCATGCCCAGCAGGTCGCGTTTCTGATGAAGTTCCGCGATCTGGTTGAGCGCGTGCGCGATGTGTCGGGCGTGTATCTGACGGGAAGGTTGCAGTAATGGGTCGCGTTGTGGATGGTCGTGTGAACGGCGCCCCATTTGCGGGTATCGTGCTCACGGCGGGAAGCGTGCTGCGCGCCGACGATGCCGCCGGCCCCGTGCTCTCCAAAAAGATGGAGGACACGCCTATCGCCGGTTGGTACACCATCGACGGCGGTCAGACGCCCGAGGATGACATCATCGAGGTCAAGCGCGAGCGTCCGCCGCGTTTGGTTTTGGTCGATGCCGCCGACATGGCGCTGCCCGTCGGCGCCATCCGCTTGCTCGATAAGACCGACGTCGCGCGCAAATCGATGTTCACCACGCATTCGCTTCCTTTGTCGATTCTGATCGAAGAGATTGAGCAATCGTGTGATGATATCGTCTTCGTCGGGATTCAGCCGGGCGACACGGAGTTCTACAACCCCATGTCCCCGGAAGTCTTTGAGGCCGTCGACGCCGTGTACGACGCCGTGGCCGCCAACGACTTTTCCCACTTTGTCCGCTTGGGGCAAGAGCAATAGGAGCGCTTGTTCCTGCTGATTAGGAAAGAAGTGATTGACATGGCAGATTCCAAGGTGGAGTACCCCTCTCCCGATTGCCTGGCGCCCGCCGCGATCGAGGCCAAGACCGAGGCCGCCGGCGTGACCAAGGCTAACCTGCCGGTCGCTAAGGCCTTTCTGTTGGCAATGTTCGCCGGCGCGTTTATCGCCTTCGGCGGCCTGTTCTTTACCGTGTTCTTGAGCGACAGCACGCTGGGCTGGGGCGCTCAGCGCGTCGTGGGCGGTCTGTGCTTTTGCCTGGGCCTGGTGCTCGTGCTGGTGTGCGGCGCCGAGCTGTTTACCGGCAATTCGCTTATGGTCTGCGCACTCAAGAGCAAAAAGATCACCCTGGTTCAGATGCTTAAGGCCTGGGTCGTCGTGTGGGTCGGCAATTTTGTCGGTGCCCTGTTCATCGTCTTTTTGGTGTACATGGCCGGCATCTATAAGCTCAACGGCGAGGCGGTCGCCAACTCCATGGTGAGCGTCGCCGCCGGCAAGGTGACGATCGACTGGGTGACGATCTTCTTCCGCGGCATCCTGTGCAACATCTTTGTGTGCCTTGCCGTGTGGATCGGTACCGCCGGCAAGACCGTAGTCGATAAGGTTGTGGGCATTCTGCTGCCCATCGCTGCCTTTGTGGCCTGTGGTTTTGAGCACTGCGTCGCCAACATGTACTTTTTGCCTATGGGCGCCGTGATGCATGCATGCGGCTATGGTGCCAAGGTTGCCGGGGCCGATGCGCTCAACGTCGCGGGTATTGCGTTTAACCTATCCGCCGCCACGCTGGGCAACATCGTGGGCGGTGCGGTTCTGATCGCGCTCGGCTACTGGTTTGTCTACGCCAAGAAGTCCGAGGCGTAAGGTATCGTCTGTTTGATGTTGGGCCTCCCGCGGGGCGTTGCCGTGCGGGAGGCTTTTTGGGTCTGGGGCTCGTTGCCGTGCTTTTGGCCTGTTGTGTTTGGCTGATGAAAGGGGTAATCGAGATGGCATCTGCTGTGAAGCGCGACGGTCGCGCCGTGGTGACCACATGCGGGGGATGCTATGCCGATTGCGCCTTTGCGGCACGCGTTGAGGGCGGTCGCGTGGTTGCCGAGTTACCGGTTGTGGGGCATCCGTGCGCGGCGCGTGCCCTCTGCGCCCGCGGACGGCATCGCCTGGCAATGCCGTTTGACGAGCGCGACCGCATTGTGCACCCCATGCGCCGACGAGCTGATGGCTCGGGGTTCGATGTGATTTCGTGGGACGAGGCGTTTGCTCAGATTGCCGAGCGCCTTTTGGGGATTGTTGACGGGCATGGTCCGCGAGCGCTGGGTATGACGCTCGGCGTGCCCTCGTTCGACCGCTACTGGGCGTATCGTTTTATGCATGCGCTTGGTTCGCCCAACGTGTACGGTGCCGACGGTGCCTGCGAGGTAAGCCGACTTACCGGTTGGGAGCACAGCTTGGGCTATAGTCCCGCCTCCGACCTGGCGCATACCGATTGCATCATGTATCTGGGGCGCTCCATTGTCGATTCGTCGACGATGGGGGCCGTTGATGCGCTCAACGATGCCCGTCGACGTGGGGCTAAGATTATCGTGGTTGACCCCCGGCGCAGTGGCTCGGCTGCGCTTGCCGACCGCTGGCTGCGCGTACGTCCTGGATGCGATCTGGCGTTGCTGCTGGGTATCGCACATGTGCTGGTAGCCGAAGACCTGTACGATCACGAGTTCGTGGACCGCTACGCCACAGGCTTTGACGAGCTGGCGCAGGCGGCCAGTGCTTGGACACCCGAGTGGGCCGAATCGATGTGCGACGTGCCGGCCGCAGAGATCGCCGCCACGGCGCGTGATCTAGCTGCCGCCGCGCCTGCTGCCGTGGTGGATGCGGGCTTTCATGGCGGCATCGGTATCGCGTATGCCAATAGCACCCAGACCGCGCGCGCGATTTGTCTGGTCGATGTGCTGCTGGGCTGCATCGGACACGCGGGCGGTGCCCTCAACCCGCCCACGCCGCTTGCTTTGGGCGATTTGGACCCTGCGCGTTTCGCGACGCCGTCGATGCCACGTGAGCCCAAGCTGGGGTCCGAGCGCTATCCACTGGTCGATCCGGTGCGCGGCTTGTGCACGACTATCGGTCAGTCTATTCTGGCCGGCGATTTGCGTGGGCTGATCGTTTACGCCAGCAATCCCGGTGCGGGCTATGGCAATGCACAGGCTTGGTTGGGTATTTTGCAGCAGCTCGACTTGCTTGTGACGATTGATATTCGTTGGTCCGAGACGGCGCGTGCTTCTGACTTCGTGCTGCCCGACGTGACGTATCTGGAGGCCGACCGCGGTGTGGGCACGGTCGTGGGCGTCAACGATTCGCGCGTGTTCTACCGCAACGCCGTGCTGCCCGTGCAGCATGACGGCACACGTCCCGGTCGGGAGATTTTTGCCGGTCTGGCGCAGGCGTGTGGCGTGTGCGAGTATTTCCAGTTTACGTCTGACGATCTGACGGCTGCCCAGGTGGCGCCTTTTGGGATCGATCTGGACGAGCTCAAGGAGCGCGGCTGGGCCGATACGGGCGTGGCGCTGCCGTCGCGCACGGGTGAGCCGGTGATTCCGCTTGCTGGCGGCAAAATTGCGCTGGCAAGCGACGTATGGGAACGAGTCGGCATGGGTCGTGTGCCCAACTGGATTGCGCCCATGGTGGAGCCCGGCCCGGGGATGTTTCGCCTCATTAGTGGCAACCGTCCCTTTGAGTCGCACACCTCGCGCAGGCTTGCGGCTCAAGGTACCGCCGAGGCTGGATCGGACCTGGATGCCGTGCAGATGAATGCCGATGCTGCTGCGCACATGGGCATCGCCGACGGCGAGATCGTCGAGCTCGTGAGCGATATGGGCCGCGACCGCGTGCGCGTGGAGACGACGCCCTATCTGCATCCGGCGTGCATCTTCACCTCGGCCGCCCCCGGTGGGCGTTCGTTTGGCGCCGATGCCGGTGGCGCTCAAGCCTTGGGCGTGGGCCCGCTCGACCATACGCCGTTGCGTTGGGACCCGTTGACGGGCGCCGCGCTCACCCAAGAAAACGCCGTTCGCGTGGAAAAGATCGCGGCGCGCGAGGATAATAACGAGTAATTGACTCAGCTGATGTATTCGACTGATCCACGTTTCATTTGAAAGGCCGCACATGAGCGATAGCCAGAACATGTCCGATGAGGTACGCGCCCGCCTGCGCGCCATTCCTTCCGTCAATGAGCTGCTTGCCGAGTGGCCGGTAGTGAAGGCGGCGGGGGAGACCTGCGACGCGGTGGTGCATGCCGCCGTGACGGCCGAGCTCGACGAGGAGCGCGCAGCCATTCGCGCCGGTGCTGCCCCGCGCTCTAAGCGCGACCTAGCCTCGGCCATCGAGTGGCGTGCGCACCGCTCCGCGCTGCCGAGCCTGCGTCCCGCCGTTAACGCCACGGGTGTGGTTATCCATACCAACCTGGGTCGAGCCCCGCTCGCGGAGTCGGCCGCCAAGGCCGTGGCAGAGGTCGCGCGCGGCTACAGCACGCTCGAGTACAGCGTGGATACCTGCTCGCGCGGGTCGCGCAAAGAGCATGCCGCGCAACTCATCCGCTCGCTTACCGGTGCCGAGGATGCGTTGGTCGTCAACAATAACGCGGCCGCCGTGCTGTTGGTGTTGGCAACCCATGCCGCGGGCAAGGAGGTCATCGTCAGCCGCGGCGAGCTTGTCGAGATTGGCGGCAGCTTCCGCATCCCCGATGTCATGGTGGCCTCGGGCGCCAAACTCGTCGAGGTCGGGGCCACCAACCGCACGCATTTGAGCGACTACGAGCGTGCCATCACGCCCGATACGGCGATGATCCTCAAGGTTCATCCTTCCAACTATCGCATCGAGGGTTTCCACGAGGAGGTGGGTTCTCGGGAGCTTGCGGCGCTTGCTCACAAGCATGGCCTGCTGTTCTACGAGGACCAGGGCTCGGGCGCGCTGTTGCCCGATGACATCCTGGTGCGCGGCGGTGAGGAGCCCACGCCGGCTTCGGTCGCGGCGGGGCTCGATATCGTGTCGTGCTCGGGCGATAAGCTGCTCGGTGCCGCACAAGCGGGCATTATCATGGGCCGTCGCGATCTGGTCCAGGCCTGCGGGTCGCATCCGCTTATGCGTGCCCTGCGCCCGGGCAAGCTCGCGCTGGCGGCGCTCGAGGCTACACTGCGCATTTACATGGATGGGGCGGATGTGGCCCATCGCGAGGTGCCGGTGCTCAATATGCTCACGCTTCCGCAGGCTCATCTGGAGCGTCGCGCACGCAAACTACGCGAGCTGATGGTGGCGGGCCTCGATAAGGCGGGTTGCCCGTGCGCCGTGCAGGTGGAAATCGTCGAGGAGTCGTCGACTCCCGGCGGCGGCTCGCTGCCTACCGTCGAGCTGCCCACGATGTGCGTGGCCGTCTGCCCGGTCGACGGGCGCCTGTCCCTCGACGCGCTCAAGCGCTCTCTCGTCCAAGACTTCGATACGCCCGTCGTCACGCGCGCCTCGCACGACCGCATTTTGTTTGATGTGCGCACACTCGTGGGCGACCGCGATATCGAGACGGCGGCATCGACGCTCGTCGCGTGCGTTGAGAAGGCGGTGCGCCGATGAGTGAGGCCGAAGCGTTGGTGGAATGCCCCGTTATCGTAGGTACGGCGGGCCACGTCGACCACGGTAAGTCGGCACTGATCGAGGCGCTGACCGGCAAGAATCCCGACCGTCTGGAGGTCGAGCGCCGTCGCGGCATGACGGTGGAGCTGGGCTTTGGCGAACTGGCACTGCCGAGTGGCAAGATCGTCGGCCTGGTCGACGTGCCGGGCCACGCGCATTACCTGCGCGCCATGGTGCAGGGCGCTACGGGCATTGATGTTGCCGTGTTGGTGGTTTCGGCCGTCGAGGGCGTGATGCCACAGACCCGCGAGCACGTGCATGTGCTGGAGCTGCTGGGCGTCACACACATGGTGGTCGCGCTGACGATGTGCGACCTGGCCGATAGCGAAATGATTGAGCTTGCCGAGCTCGACGTCGATGACTTTTTGTCGGGTACCGTGTTTGCGGACGCGCCGATCGTGCCTGTGTCGTCCAAGACCGGCGCGGGAATCGATGACCTGCTGGCTGCGCTCGACGAGCAGGTTGCCGCTTGCTGGGATGCCTGCCGTGCCCGTGCCGAGCTCACCGATGCCGCACCGCGTCTGCCCATCGACCGCTGCTTTACGATCAAGGGCGCCGGCACCGTCGTGACGGGAACGCTGCACGATGCGCCGGTTGCGGTGGGCGATGAGCTTGTCGCGCTGCCGTCGCGCACGGCCTGCCGCGTACGCGGGATCCAAGTGCATGGCGACACGCAGCAGGCGCTGCCCGGTCAGCGTGTGGCGCTCAACCTGGTGGGCGATGGCGTCGCTGCGCTCGATCGCGGTGAGATGCTCGGCGTGGGGGGTCGCTTTTGCCAGACGCTGCGCTTTATGATGGCGTTTACGTATTTGGGTCGCGAGGGAGCCAAGCCGCGTGTGCTCGAGTCGGGTGCGCGTGTTCACGTGATGGCGGGTACGGCCGAAGTCGTCGGTCGTATCATGCTCATGGAGGGCGAGGCCCCCATGGCGGTGGGCGAGACGCGAGTGGTGCAGGTGCGCTTGGAGGAACCGCTGCCGCTGCGCGCCGGCGACCATGCCGTGGTGCTGTCCTATTCGCCCGTGATGCTTGTTGGCGGCGGGCGCGTGCTGCTTTCGCGCTGCCGTCGCTCGCGCGAACTTACTGAGGGGGAGCGCGTGCTGTACGCGGCGCTTGAGGCCGGAGATATTGCGGGCGGTGTGGGCGCTTGGCTGGCGCTGCAAGCGCTGCCGGTTGCGGCGGTTAATGTTGCCGCGGCTTTGGATCTTGGCGTCGGCGAGGTCGATACCGCACTGCGCGGGTTGGTGGCGCAGGGCGCTGCTTGCGCGCTTGCTGGCTCGGATGGCTCGCTGTATGCAGATTCTTCCTCGCTCGACGCCGCGATGGATGCACTGGCGGCGACCCTGTCGGCCATGCACGCGGCGGCTCCCAAGGAGACGGGCTTTACGCCCGGCGCCGTTGCCCATGCTGCGTGGCCTGCCGCTGATGAAGGCGTTGCCGCAGCTCTGATTGCCGAGGGCTGCTCGCGTGGCGTGTGCGCCGCCGAGGGCGCCGAGGTATTCGATCCGCATTCGGCCGCCGCGGCGGCACGCGTGGTGCGAGAGGCTTGTGAGCGGATCGTCGCGCTGCTTGACGAGGCTGGCCTGGATGCACCGGCGCTTCCCGAGGTGGGCGAACAGCTGCAGCTCGGCCGCGACACCATGACGCGTGCCCTGCGCGAACTTTCGCTCAACCGCTCGATCGTTAAGGTCGAGCGCGACGTTGCCCTGTCTGCTGCCGCCGAGGCCCATGCGCGTGAGCTCGTCGCCGCCGCCATCGAGGCAGCCGGCGGCGCAGCCACCACGAGCGTGCTGCGTGAGGCCCTGGGCGTGTCGCGCAAACGCGCCATCAGCATCTTGGAGCACCTGGATGCCGTGCGCTTTACGGTGCTCGACAAGGATGCCGGCGGCCTGCGCTCCCTGCGCTAGATTGGCTGCTTGGTTTGGTAAAATACCGCCGCACTTGGGAACGGATGGGCTCCGGTGGGCTCCGCGGTCCTCAAAACCGTTGCGAGGCGTGCAAAACGTCTTGGATGTGTTCGATTCACATACGTTCCCGCCATACGCTACCAGCGCTTTTGTGCTCGCGGTCTTGCTGCGTGCCGCAAAGGCGCTGTTTTGTTTTTGCACGAGCTTTTCGTAGCGCTGCTATTTCGGTGGCTGTATTTAGCTTTGTGCACCGGGTTTCGAGCATGCCGATGGAGGTGTTTTGCCGTATGACTACCGTAAGACGTGCCGATCTTTCTTGTGTCGTCCAAGCGGGTGGGCTGTCCTCGCGCATGGGCTGTGATAAGGCTCGCATGGCGTTTTGCGGCGAGCCGCTTATCGAACGCGTGCTGGGTCGGCTGGCGCCAGTTGCCGGCGAGTTGGTCGTGACGACTTCGCGTCCCAGCGAGCTTGCCTATCTTGAGGAGCGCGCGTTTGGCGGTCTTGTACCACGCGTGGTAGCGGACCTTGAAGGGTCGGCAGGCGCCATGCGCGGCATCGCGAGCTCGCTGGCTGCGGCTCGGCTGCCTCTCGTGGCGATCGTCGCCTGCGATATGCCGTTTGTCTCACCGGAACTCATCGGCGCGCTTGCCGATCGTGTTGAGGCCGAGGCGCTCGATGTGTGCGTGCCGCGCGAGGAGCGGGGGATTGAGCCGCTTTGCGCCGTCTGGCGCCGTGACGCGTGTGCGCCGGTTGCCCAAGAGCTGCTCTCCTGCGACCGACAGCGCATTCGCTGTCTGATCAATCGCGTTCAGGCCGGTTATATGGATGAGCCGCAGATCGTTAAGGTCGCCGGCTCGACGCTCTGCTTCGAGAACGTCAATACGCCCGAGGAGTTTGCGGCGGCCGAGTTGCTCGCCTAGACGATTGGAGTTGCCATGTCCCACGATATTTGCCCCGACACGGGGGAGCCTTGCACTTGCGATGGTTCCGAGCCCTGTACCTGCGGTTGCGGTGGCTGCGGACATACTGCGGAAGAGGAAGCGGCCGCTGCGGCGTATCGTGAGGCACACCGCGAAGGCCCGTCCGGTGATGCCCTCGACCACGAGCGCAAGATTATCGTTTCGTTCGACAGCACCTTCGATGTGATGGAGTGCGAGCAGCTTTGCCTGGATGCCGGCGTGCCCGGGCGCATCATGCCGCTGCCCGGCTCCATCACCGCTGGCTGCGGGCTGTGCTGGGCCATGCCGTTCTCGGGCGATGCTCTCGCCGCCTTCCGCGCTGCCACCGAAGGCCGCATAACCCCCGCCGACTACCATCAGCTCGTCCTCTAACCGCCGGCACCACAAAGGCGCCTGTCCCCAATGTGGTGGTTTGGAACACGTGGACGAAACAGGTTTGAAACACGGGTTTTGCACGTCAGGCACTCAAAAACGCTTCTACCTGCATCGTAATCAAAACGAAACATCTGCTCGTCGGCTTATGCGAAACTTTGCTGCAACAGTGCGATATTATCCATACTCGATAAAGCTCGCGGCGCATGGGGCGCCTCGAACGACACTTTTCTTTTCCATCAATTGGAGGAAGCATGAGCTACACGCAGAAAGTTCTCGACGAGCTCAAGGCCCGCTATCCCGAGCAGCCTGAGTTCATCCAGGCCGCGACCGAGATTCTCGGCACCATCCAGCCGGCGCTCGACGCCCATCCCGAGTACGAGGAGGCCGCCCTGCTTGAGCGCCTCGTCGAGCCCGAGCGCATTGTCATGTTCCGTGTTCCCTGGGTCGACGACCAGGGCAAGGTTCAGGTCAACCGCGGTTACCGCGTCGAGTTCAACTCTGCCATTGGACCCTACAAGGGCGGCCTGCGCTTTAACCCGACGGTCACCCTGGGTATGCTCAAGTTCCTGGGTCTGGAGCAGATCCTCAAGAACAGCCTGACCACCCTTCCCATGGGCGGCGGCAAGGGCGGCTCCGACTTTGACCCCAAGGGCAAGTCCAACAACGAGATCATGCACTTCTGCCAGTCCTTCATGACCGAGCTCTATCGTCATATTGGCCCCAACACCGACGTTCCCGCCGGCGACCTGGGCGTTGGCGGCCGCGAGGTTGCCTACCTGTTCGGTCAGTACAAGCGCCTGACCAACGAGTGGACCGGCGTTCTTACCGGCAAGGGCCTCTCCTTTGGCGGCTCGCTCGCCCGTACCGAGGCCACCGGTTATGGTCTGGCCTACTTTGTGGACGAGTACCTTAAGAGCCGCGGCGACTCCTTCGAGGGCAAGAACGTCGTCGTTCACGGCTCCGGCAACGTCGCTATCTACGCGGTCCAGAAGGTCACTCAGCTCGGCGGCAAGGTGCTCGCCTGCTCCGATACCCACGGCTGGGTCGAGGATCCCGACGGCATCGACTACACCGTGCTCGAGCACATCTACAACAAGAAGCGCTCTGGCCACGACAAGGGTGTTACGCTCGCTATGTACGTTGACGAGAAGCCCAACGCCGTGTGGCACGAGGGCGACGGCCGCGGCGTGTGGCAGCTTCCCTGCGATATCGCGCTGCCCTGCGCTCGCGAGAACACGCTGCTGCTCGAGGACGCCCAGGCACTCGTCGCCAACGGCTGCAAGGTGGTCGGCGAGGGCGCGAACATGCCCACGACCATCGAGGCCACGACTTACTTCCAGGAGAACGGCGTCGCCTTTATGCCCGGTAAGGCTGCCAACGCCGGCGGCGTGCTCGTGTCCGGCCTGGAGATGAGCCAGAACGCCGAGCACCTGTCCTGGACCTTCGAGGAGGTCGACGGCAAGCTCGAGCAGCTCATGCGCGGCATGTTCCACAACGTGGACGACACCGCCAAGGAGTACGGCCAGGAGGGCAACTTCGTCATGGGCGCCAACATCGCCGGCTTCCTGAAGGTCGCCGACGCCATGCTCGCCCAGGGCGTCTGCTAAATCTTCGCTCGACATAGCATGTGATGGGGCTCCCAGCTATCTGGCTGGGAGCCTTTTCTATCCCGGAGGACTCCTCATAACTTGCGGTGAAATACGGACTGTTTAGCGTCCCAGAACGGCTAATCAGTCCGTATTTCACCGCAAGTTATGGATGGGTGGGTGGATTTTGTCCTAAAACGGTGTGCGGCCCCTCGTTTGGTACACTTAAAAGTACTGGACAAGTGAAGAGATGGGGGAGAACATGCTCAAGTTCGGTACCTACGTCCGTGTTGGAAACGCGGCCGAAGCCTATGAGCTCTTGCAGAAGAACCGCAACAACAAGATTGTGGGCGGTGGCATCTGGATGCGCCTGGGTTCGCGTCGCGTGGCGACGGCGATTGACCTTTCGGCCTGCGGACTCGATCAGATCGAGGAGACCGAGACCGAGTTTCGCATCGGTGCCATGTGTACCCTGCGCCAGCTTGAGCGCCATGCCGCGCTCAATGCGCTTGTCAACAATGTCTTTGAGTTTGCCGTCCACGATATCGTGGGCGTGCAGCTGCGCAATACCGCCACGGTGGGCGGCAGCATCTACGGCCGCTTTGGCTTCTCGGACGTTCTCTCGGCGTTCCTGGCGCTCGACTCGTATGTTGAGCTGACGGGCGCCGGTCGCGTGCCGCTCGCCGAGTTCGTCGACATGGGCTACGTGCGCGACGTGATCGAGCACGTCGTGGTCGTTAAGCACGATTACCGCGCAAGCTATGAGGCCGTGCGCAAGGCCGCGACCGACTTCCCCTCCTTAAACGTCACTGCCGCCTGGTGGGACAACAGCTGGCATGTCACCGTGGGCGCCCGCCCGCTGCGCGCGACCCTGCTGCAGGGCGAGGCATACGGCCTTACTGCCGAGCAGCCTTCCGAGGACGAGCTTCGCGCCCTGGCCGCGTCCGTACGCGCGTTGAGCTACGGCACCAACATGTGGGGCTCGGCCGACTACCGACGCCGCATCTCGGCCCCGCTGGCGATTCAGGCCGTGCGTCGCGCCGCCGGCATCGAGCTTTCGGCCGCGCTTGCCCACGAGCTCGAGGGCGTGCAGATTCCTAAGTTTGCCACGGACGAGTATTCCTGCCGCCGCGTGCCCGGCGTCGATTCTAGCGAGGTGCGCTAATGGCTGCCAAACTCATCGATCTTTCCTTTACGCTCAACGGCCGTAAGGTCAAGGTCCAGATTGCCCCCGACACCATGCTCTTTGCGCTTTTGCGCGAGCAGGGTTGCGCGTCGGTGCGCTGTGCCTGCGAAACCACTAACTGCGGCCTGTGCACGGTGTGGCTCGACGGCGACCCGGTGCTGAGTTGCTCGGTTCCCGCGGCGCGCGTCGAGGGTCGTACCATCACCACGCTCGAGGGCCTCAAGGCCGAGTCTGAGGCACTGGCCCGTGCGATGGCTGCCGAAGGCGCCGAGCAGTGCGGTTTTTGCGCCCCCGGCCTCATCATGAACGTGCTGGCGCTTGCCCGCGCCGCCAAGGAGGACCCGAGCCTCGTCGCCACGCGCGAGGAGCTGTCGCGCCAGCTTGCCGGCAACCTCTGCCGTTGCAGCGGCTACGAGAGTCAGCTGCGCGCCATCGTCCGCTTTCTCAACGAGTCCGGCGTGAAGGTGGGCTTCGAGATGCCCGAGCTGCCCGTCAACGACACGAGCTCCGACGGTGTCGCGTACAAGCAGATTACCCACAAGCAGCCCAAGAAGGACTCGAAGGCACTGCTCGAGGGTCGTCCCGTCTACACGGGCGACCTGGTACCTGCCGGTGCGCTCATCGTCAAACTCAAGCGCAGCCCCTATGCCCGCGCCAAGATTCGCTCCATCGATACGTCGCGCGCACTGAAGGTGCCCGGCGTGGTGGGCGTCTACACCTACGAGGACGTGCCCCAGCGCCGCTTTACCATCGCCGGTCAGAGCTATCCGCAGCCGAGTCCTTACGACCGCTTGATTCTCGAGAACCTCGTCCGTTACCAAAACGAGGAGGTGGCGATCGTCGCCGCCGAGACCGAGGAGGCCGCCGACAAGGCGCTCAAGCTCATCAAGGTCGACTACGAGGTACTCGAGCCCCTGCTCGACTTTACCAAGGCGCTCGATAACGACATCGTGGTCCACCCCGAGGGCGACGTGACCTTTATGTTCCCGCAGGGCGGCGATGTTCCGCGCAACCTGGTGTGCAGCGGTACCAGCGATTTTGGCGACTTGGACGAGGCCTTCGCCCAGAGCGACATCGTCTTCACCCGCACCTACACCAGCCAGGCCACGCAGACCGCGCCCATGGAAACCTTCCGCGCCTTTGCGACCACCGACGCGTTCGGCCGCATTTCGGTGACCACCTCCACGCAGGTGCCCTTCCACGTGCGCCGCATGGTCGCTCAGTCGCTCGATATCCCGCAGTCGCAGGTGCAGGTCATTAAGCCGCGCATCGGCGGTGGCTTTGGCTCCAAGCAGACGGGCTGCTGCGAGATCTTCGTTGCGTTCGTCACCCAGCAGACCGGCCGTCCGAGCTACTGCTGCTACTCCCGCGAGGAGACCATCACCGCGGGCAACTCGCGCCATCAGATGCAGATGACCGTCAAGCTGGGTGCCATGAACGACGGCACCATCACGGCCATCGACTTGCATACGCTGTCCAACGCCGGCGCGTATGGCGAGCATGCCACCACGACGATCGGCCTTTCGGGCCACAAGAGCCTGCCCATCTACAACCATGTGAAGGCGAGCCGCTTTAGCTGGGACGCCGTCTACACCAATACCAACCGCGGCGGCGCGTATCGCGGCTACGGTGCCACCCAGGGCCAGTTTGCCGTGGAGAGTGCCGTCAACGAGCTCGCCGACATGCTACACATGGATCCCGCCGACCTGCGTCTTAAGAACATGGTTCACGAGGGCGAGATTATGCCGCAGTACTACAACGAGAAGCTCAACGCCTGCGCGCTCGACCGCTGCCTGCTGCGCGCGATGGACATGATCGGCTGGCGCGACAAGCCGCTGGCCGTGGACCTGGGCGACCGCGTGCGTGCTCTGGGCTGTGCGCTCACCATGCAGGGCTCGGGCATCTCCAACGTGGACATCGCCGGCATCGACATGCGCCTGGAAGAGGACGGCTTCATTACCATCGGCACCGGCGCCACCGATAATGGCATGGGCGTCGACACGATTCTTGCGCAGATTGCCGCCGAGGAGCTGGGCGTGGAGAGTTCGCTGATCGTGGTGCGCGGCGTGGACACCGATGTGTCGCCGTTCGACGCTGGCTCGTACGCGAGCTCGGGTACGTACGTGACGGGCCTTGCCGCCAAGAATGCCGCGACCGAGCTGCGTGAGAAGATCTGCGCCAAGGCCGCCCAGATGTGGGACGTGGACGCCACCGACGTGGTCTTCGATGGCCAGTACGTGCGTCTGTCCGACGAGCGTGCCGCGCGCGAGCAGAACCGCTACCTCACGCTGCGCGACTTTGCCAACCTGTGCGTCAAGAACATCGCGGGCGGCGACGCGCTCACCTCGCATGCCTCTGCCTGCCTGGCCGTTTCGCCTCCGCCGTTTATGGCCGGCATTGCCGAGGTCGAGGTCGACAAGGCCACCGGCAAGGTGACCGTGGTGGATTACGCCGCTGCCGTCGATTGCGGTACCGTGATCAACGAGGCGCTCGCGCGCGTCCAGGCCGAGGGCGGCATTGCCCAGGGCATCGGTCACGCGCTCTACGAGATCGTCGAGCACGATGACCGCGGCCGCCTGCGTACCGGCAACTTTATGAGCTACAGGCTGCCCACGCGCCTGGATATCGGCAGCATTCGCGTGGCCTTTGAGCCGAGTTACGAGCCGACGGGTCCGTTTGGCGCCAAGTCGATCGGCGAGGTCGTCATCAACACGCCGCTCGCCGCCGTTGCCTCGGCCGTGGCGCACGCCACCGGCCACCAGGTTCGCTCGCTGCCGATCACGCCCGAGAAGGCCCTGCTGGGGGAGTAGCGGGTCAGCGAACAAGTCGTAATTGGCGGGGCGGGGTAACTCGTCCCGCCTTTTGCACTCGTGGTGAGGTCGTGAGCTTGTAAAAGGTGTGCGTGCGCTTGTCGTTCGTATCTGCTATCATTCCTAGTCTGTGCGTTCATGCGGGCGTGGCGGAATTGGTAGACGCGCCAGATTTAGGTTCTGGTGGGATTCCCGTGAAGGTTCGAGTCCTTTCGCCCGCACCAACGCATCTGCGTCGGCTTCGGCCGTCGCGACTCTTTGTTGCATAAAGGTACCAGCACCTCAGATAAGCTGGGCAGTATGAGGAGGAACGTGTTGAACATCACCGCTTCTGACGTCAAGGACGCCAAGCTCACCGCTACGGTCACCATCCCGGCCGCCGACGTCGACGCCGCGATCAAGAAGGCCTACAAGGACACCGCCAAGAAGTACCGCTTCCCGGGCTTCCGCGCCGGCAAGGCCCCCCGTCCGGTCATCGACTCTGCTCTTGGCGCCGAGGCTACCCTCGCCCAGGCCACCAACGACCTGATCGCCGCCAACGAGCCCGCCGTCCTCAACGAGCTGGACATCGTCCCCACCAAGAACGGTGACTACAAGGAGCTCGACCTCGCCAAGGATCACGAGGACTACACCTACACCGTCGAGTTCTCCCTGCGTCCCGCTGCCGAGCTCTCCTCCTTCGACGCTGTCGAGATCGAGATGCCCCCTGCGGAGGTCACCGAGTCCGAGATCAACAACCAGGTTGAGATGCTCCTCAACTACCGTGCCACCTTCGAGGACGTCGAGGGTCGTGCCGTCGAGGCCGAGGACTACGTCACCGTCGACCTCAAGGCCGTTGAGAACGCCGACAACTTTGCCGCCGAGGGCCGCATGCTCATCGCCGGTAGCGACAGCAACCCCAAGGAGTTCAACGAGGCTCTGATCGGCGCTAACGTCGATGACGTCAAGACCGTCACCTGGACCGACGAGGTCGAGGAGGGCGAGGAGGCCGAGACCCACACCGTCGAGGTCACCGTCAAGGGCATCAAGGTCCGCAACACCCCCGAGCTCACCGACGAGCTCGTCAAGTCCGACTTTGGCTTCGACAGCATCGATGCCATGCGCGACGCCATCAAGATCGAGATCGAGCAGGACAAGGCTTCCCGCCTGCCGGCCGAGAAGGAGAACCGTTGCGTCTCCGCTCTCGCCGAGCGCCTGCAGCTCGACGAGATGGACGCCGACTACGAGCAGTCCGTCTTTGAGGAGCTTGGCCAGAACTTCCTGTCCAACCTCGCTGCTCGCGGCATGACGCTCGACACTTGGCTGCCCGCTTCCGGTCTGACCATGGAGCAGTTCATCGGCGACCTGCACAAGCAGGCCAACGACGTTGCCCGTGAGTCCCTGGCTCTCGACGCCCTCGCCCGTGAGCTCAAGATTGAGGTCACCGAGGACGACATCAACGCCGAGTTCGAGAAGGCCGGCGTCAAGGACGTCGAGGCTTCCAAGGCCGAGTTCATCGCCGATGGCCGTATGCCTGCCGTCCGCGAGTCCATCCGTCGCTCCAAGGCTGTCGACCACCTGGTCGAGAACGCCAAGGTGACCGAGGTCGACGAGACCGCCAAGGACGCCGAGTAATTCTCGCCACCTTGCCCGCGAGCGCATGGGTGCGCCCGTGATGGGGTAAAGTTATACACCGGTTATCCGGTTGCTTCGTACGGTGCCAGCCAATGCATAGCATGCGGGCACCGTACGTTTATCTAGAACCAATTTGGTCCGCAAGAGAGAAATGGAGATGCGTATGATCGCTAAGTTCGATTCCGCCCTCGTGCCATACGTTATCGAGCAAACGCCGCGCGGCGAGCGCAGCTACGATATCTATTCACGCCTGCTCAACGACCGCATCATCTTCTTGGGCGAGGAGATTAACTCCGTCAGCGCCAACCTGGTCGTTGCCCAGCTGCTGCATCTTGAGAGCCAGGATGCCGAGAAGGATATCTCGCTCTACATCAATTCGCCCGGTGGCGAGGTCTACTCCGGCCTGGCGATTCTGGACACCATGAACTTCATTAAGCCGCAGGTCTCCACCATTTGCGTCGGTATGGCCGCGTCTATGGCCGCCGTGCTGCTTTCGGCCGGTGCCAAGGGCAAGCGCTTCTGCCTGCCGCACTCCAAGGTCATGATTCACCAGCCCAGCGGCGGTGCCCAGGGCCAGCAGACCGAGATCGAGATCGTGGCCGAGGAGATCAAGAAGACCCGCCGCGAGCTCAACCAGATCCTGTCCGATGCCTCGGGCCAGCCCATTGATAAGGTCCAGGCCGACACCGAGCGCGACAACTACCTGACCGCTGCCGAGGCCCTCGACTACGGCCTGATTGACCGTATCGTTACCTCGCGCGATCTCGCCGCGAAGGACGCCTAGGATGGCAGGAAACATGCAGGACAACTTTGACGAGAACGGCAACCCCATCCGCTGCTCCTTCTGTGGAAAAGAGCAGGGTCAGGTTCGCCGCCTTGTAAAGGGTCCGACCAACATCTTTATCTGCGACGAGTGCGTCGCCGCCTGCTCCGAGATTCTGGAGGAGTCGCTGGCTTCGGACTTTATGGACGCTGCCCGCAACGGCAAGCTGCCGGGCTTCCTCAACGACCACGGCCAGGCTGCTGGGCAGCCCGCCGCGGACCCCGAGACCGAGGGTTTTGAGCTCGAGGACGATCGCCAGGTCATCACGCACGTGCCGACGCCGCACGAGATCTATGACGAGCTTTCGGCTTATGTCATGGGCCAAGAGGACGCCAAGCGCGCCATGTCGGTTGCCGTGTACAACCATTACCGCCGCGTCATCGAGGGCGGCGCTGCGCTTTCGGCCTTTGACGACGGTTTGGACTCGCAGCTTGACGATGACATGGACGAGGTGGAGCTCGCCAAGTCCAACATCCTGCTGCTCGGTCCCACCGGTACCGGCAAGACGCTGCTGGCCCAGACGCTCGCGCGCATCCTCGAGGTGCCGTTTGCCATCGCCGATGCCACCGCGCTCACCGAGGCTGGTTACGTTGGCGAGGACGTGGAGAACATCCTGCTCAAGCTCATCAATGCTGCCGATGGTGACATTGAACGCGCGCAGGTGGGCATCATCTACGTGGACGAGATCGACAAGATCGCCCGCAAGGCCGAGAACCTCTCCATTACCCGCGATGTTTCGGGCGAGGGCGTTCAACAGGCGCTGCTTAAGATTCTTGAGGGCACGGTGGCCAGCGTTCCGCCCACCGGCGGCCGCAAGCATCCCCAGCAGGAGCTGCTGCAGATCGACACGACCAACATCCTGTTCATCTGCGGCGGTGCCTTTGTGGGTCTGGACAAGATCATCGCCGACCGCGTGGGCAACAAGGGCGTGGGCTTTAACTCCGAGATCGCCGGCCCCACCTCGGTCGACGAGAACGACCTGCTGCGTCAGGTGCTCCCGCAGGACCTCAACGCTTTTGGCATGATCCCCGAGTTCGTGGGCCGCACGCCCGTCGTCACCCAGACGCAGGCGCTCGACGAGGACGACCTGGTGTCGATCCTGACCGAGCCCAAGAACGCCGTGGTGCGTCAGTACCGCAAGATGTTCCAGCTCGAGGACGTTGAACTTGAGTTTGAGGATGCCGCCCTGCACGAGATCGCCCGTATGGCGCTTGCCCGCAAGACCGGCGCCCGCGGCCTGCGTTCCATCTGCGAGGACGTGCTGCAGCAGACGATGTTCGACCTTCCCAGCGAGGAGGGCGTTTCCAAGGTCATCGTGACCGAAGCCTCCGTAAAGGGCGAAGAGCAGCCCCAGCGCATCTACGGGTAAATAGCTTGAATTTAGGCCCCGCGGCAACCACCGCGGGGCCTGCCTTTTAGGGACAGGTTTATCTTGGTCGGTTTTTATATGGGCAAATGTCGTTTCCCCTGATAAAACCTACCAAAATAAACCTGTCCCTTTTCGGCAGGTATGCCTGTGCTATTCTGTGAGATTGTCAAGTTAGTACCTTCAGACTGAAGTAATCGATACCTAAGGCGTGTCCGCCTGCTTGGTTTTCGTAGATTCCGCACGAGCCGAAGAGCACTTAATGTGCTCTTCGTGCGAGTCAGGACCTGACCGAGCGAAAACCAAGCAGGCGGACACGCCGACGGGCAAGGGAGAGATATATGGAAGAAATGCCCAAGAACTACGATCCGTCGACCAACGAGCCGGCGATCCTGCAGAAGTGGCTCGACGGCGGCTACTATAAGCGCCGTGAGGGCGTGGGCGACTGCACCGTCACCATTCCGCCTCCCAATGTGACCGGCAAGCTCCACATGGGCCACGCTACCGATGACTCCATCCAGGACGCTATCGTCCGTATGGCCCGCATGCGCGGCAAGTCCACGCGCTGGGTGCTCGGCACCGATCACGCCGGTATCGCCACGCAGACCAAGGTCGACAAGAAGCTCAAGAGCGAGGGCATTAGCCGCCTGGAGATTGGTCGTGACAAGTTTGTCGACGCCTGCTGGGATTGGACCCACGAGTACGGCGGCATCATTGTCGAGCAGATCAAGCGCATGGGCTGCTCCGTCGACTTCGACAACGAGCGCTTCACCATGGACGAGGATTACGCGCAGGCCGTGCGCAAGGTCTTCTGCGACTGGTACCACGACGGTCTGATCTACCGCGGCAAGCGCATCGTCAACTGGTGCCCCAACTGCACCACCGCCATCTCGGACGACGAGGCCGAGTACAAGGACGAGAAGGGCCACCTGTGGCACCTGCGCTACCCGCTGACCGAGCCGGTCAACGGCCAGGACTACATCGTCGTCGCCACCACGCGCCCCGAGACCATGCTCGGCGACACGGGCGTTGCCGTCTCTCCGAAGGATCCCGAGAAGGCCGCTTTCGTGGGCAAGACCGTCAAGCTTCCCATCGTCGATCGCGAGATCCCCATCTTTGAGGATTGGCATGTCGATGCCAACTTCGGTTCCGGCTTCGTTAAGGTCACCCCGGCCCACGACCCCAACGACTACGCCATGGGTCAGGCTCACGACCTGCCGCAGATCAATATCTTCGACGAGCACGCGGTGGTCGTCGAGGGCTACGGCGAGTTCACGGGCATGAACCGCGACGAGTGCCGCGAAGCCGTCATCAAGTGGTTCGAGGAGCATGACCTGCTCGATCACGTCGAGGACCTCGATCACTCCGTCATGCACTGCTACCGTTGCGACGCCGCGCTTGAGCCGTGGCTTTCTGAGCAGTGGTTCGTCGCCGTCGACAAGCTCAAGGGGCCGGCGCTCGACGCCGTCAACTCCGGCAAGGTCACCTTCCACCCCGCGCGCTGGACGCAGACCTACACCACCTGGATGGAGAACCTTAAGGATTGGTGCATCAGCCGCCAGCTGTGGTGGGGCCACCGCATCCCCGTGTTCTACTGCGAGGACTGCGGCTGGGAGGACGCCCTTACCGAGGACACCGATGTGTGCCCCAAGTGCGGCGGTCATCACGTGCATCAGGACGAGAACGTGCTGGATACCTGGTTCAGCTCACAGCTGTGGACCTTCGCCACGCAGGGCTGGCCGCAAAAGCCGGAGCTGCTCGAGGGACATCACCCCACGACGGCGCTCGTCACCGCGCGCGACATCATCGCGCTGTGGGTCGCCCGCATGGTCATGAGCTCGCTGTACTTCCTGGACGAGGTTCCGTTTAAGGACGTCGTCATCTACCCGACGATCCTTGCCAAGGACGGCAGCCGCATGTCCAAGTCCAAGGGCAACGGCGTTGACCCCATGGACCTCATCGGTATGTACGGCGCCGACGCCATGCGCTTCAACCTTCTGACGCTGTGCACCAACAATCAGGACGTCAAGTTCGACGCGAACATCGACAAGAAGACCAAGAAGCTTATCGACAGCCCGCGTACCGACCAGGCCAAGTCGTTTGTGACGAAGATCTGGAACGCCAGCCGCTTCCTTCTTATGAACATGGAGGGCTACACGCCCGGCGAGCCCGTCGTGGAGACGCCGGCCGACGCCTGGATGTTCAGCCGCCTGGCCAAGGCCGTGAAGATGGTCACTGAGGGTATTGAGAACTACACCTTTGGTGACATGGCCCGCGGCGTGCAGCAGTTCTTCTGGAACGAGGTCTGCGACTGGTACGTCGAGGTCACCAAGGCCCGCCTGAAGGGCGAGGGCCGTCTGCAGGCGCAGCGCAACCTGATCTTTGTGCTCGATACCTCCATTCGCCTGATGCACCCGCTTATGCCGTTTGTCACCGAGGAGATCTGGGACAACATGCCGGCGAGCGTGCTCGACCTGGATGCCGAGGGCAACGTGGACCGCGCCGAGGCGCTCATGATCGCCAAGTGGCCGGAGCCCGCCGACTACGCCAAGTATGTCGACGAGGACGCCGAGCGCGCGTTTGAGCTGTGCCGCGCCGTCGTTTCCGCCGCCCGCGCCACGCGTTCGCGTTACCGCTTGAGCCCCAAGGCCGAGCTCGACGTGGTCGTGCGCGCCGGTGCCGAGGACATCGAGAAGCTCGAGAGCCTGCGCTCGACGATTGAGCCGCTGGCGAACACGGCTTCTCTGGTCATGGGCACCGACGTTGAGAAGCCGGCTGCGAGCATCGCCGTGGTCGACAGCGGCGTCGAGGTCTTTGTGGTGCTCGAGGGCAAGGTTGACCTTTCGGCCGAGAAGGCGCGCCTGGAGAAGGAGATCGCCGCGGCCCAGAAGGAGCTCGCCGGCTGCGAGAAGACGCTCGCGAACGAGGGCTTTGTGGCCAAGGCCGCGCCCGCGGTGGTGCAGAAGAAGAGAGACCGTGCAGCTGAGCTTAAGGAGATCCTGGCGGCGCTGACTGCTCAGGTTGCTGACTTCTCGTAAGGTGGACTGTGGGGCGCGGTTTGGGGCATTGCTCGCTACTGCGAACAGTCCTGCTCGCACGAAGGCCACATTAAGTGGCCTTCGGCTCGTGCGGAACTTGTATCGAGCAAAGCCCCAAACCGCTCCCATAGCGGTTACGGGGGCGTCCGCTGCCTGTGATGGCCACATTGCTGATGCCTTGACTCCGCTGCAAGCGGGTAGTGGCTGATATTTTGAATGGGAGGGGCTCGTTGTTTTGATGGGCCTCTTTTTATGTTATTGGAGACTTTGGTTATGCCTAAGCGTTCTGGCTTGTATAGCGTTCCTTTCTCGTTTGAGTTGCTTTCGTTTGATGAGGCTGTTGGGCTTGCTGCTGATACGGGGCGGATTTCTGGGGATGCTGGTCCTCTGCTCGAGACGGTTATCGATATGCTCGATGAGTTGGGGCGTCCGGATGAGTACTTTGATTGCATTCAGGTTGCCGGTACCAATGGCAAGACTTCGACCACGCGTTTTTCGGCCGCCATCCTTCGCGGCGAGGGGCTCAAGACCGCGCTGTATACGTCACCGCAGCTGGTTCGCTACCCCGAGCGCATGGAGGTCGATGGACGCGTCGTGAGCGACGAGGCCTTTGCCCGTGGCGTTTCGGCAGCTGTCGAGGCGGGGCGTCGCGTGAATGCGCGCCGTGTGGCGGCGGGGGAGCGTGCCTATTCCATCACGCCGTTTGACCTGCTGACGGCTGCCGCACTTGTCGTGTTTGCCGAGGCCGCGGTGGATGTTGCCGTGCTCGAGGTTGGCATGGGCGGTCGTTGGGACGCCACGAGTGCGACCGATCCCGTCGCCGTTGCCATTACGGGCATCGGGCTCGATCACACACGTATTTTGGGCGACACGCTCGAGGCCATTGCGGGGGAGAAGGCTGCAGTTATCAAACCCGGGCGCTTGGTTGTTTTGGGCGAGGGTACGCACGAGGCGAGCGTTCAGCGCGTGATGGATGCCCGTTGCCGCGAGTGCGGCATAGTGCCGCTGGTGGTGAACCATGCCACGACCAAGGTGCCGGAGCACGTGGGCGATACCGTGGAGTTTAGCTGTACCACGCCACGCGCGATTTATACGTCGAGCATGGTTAAGCCGGCGTATCAGCCGCAGAATGCTGCGTGCGCGATTATGCTGTGCGAGGGGTATCTGGGTCACGAGCTCGACCACGATGCGCTGGATGCATCGCTTGTGGGTTGCCCCACACCGGGTCGTTTTGACGTGCTGGGGACCAATCCGCTCAAGCTGATTGACGCCTGCCATAACCCTCAGAGCTGCGAGAACTTTGTAGGCGCGTTGGATGAGATCAATCCGTGCGTGGAGAATCGCCCCACGCTGCTGTGCGCTGCGCTGGCCGACAAGGACGTGGCGGGCATCGTCGACGTGCTGATCCCGGCCTTCCCGCGCGTAGCCGTGACCCAGACCGATTCCGACCGCGCCCTGCCGGCGGAGGAGCTTGCTGCCCTGGTGGATGCCGACAAGCTCGCGGGCGTGTACCCCAGCGTGTCCGAGGCCCTCGCGGCTTTCGATGCCGCGGGCGAGCCCTTCGTTGCCGCCGGCACCATCACCCTAGCCGGTGAAGTAGCGGGGCTGCTGCGCTAGCCCCATTTGCCGGGTAGCCAATTTGGCGTGCTCGCCACGAAATGGGCCTATCTACTACGTTTTAGCGGTTACCCCTGAACACACCGAGAATTGCAAAATCAAAACCGCAGGTAGAAGGCTTGCCATTTTTCAAAAAAGACCCGCATGGTCGACCCATGCGGGTTAAACGTAGTAGATAGCCTGCTTTCGTGGCGGCATTCATGTGATGCGGCAAAGGGGCTGTCCCTTTGCCGCATTGCCTAGTCTAGGCGGACCGGATCGTGAGGGTAGGCATTGAGAATCTCGACGCCGGACTCGGTAACTAGGGCCAGGTCCTCGATGCGAACGCCGGTGCGGCCGGGGAGGTAGATGCCCGGCTCGATGGAGAAAGTCATGCCCGGCTCGACAACCTGCTCGTTGACGAGCGAGACGTCGCCCGGCTCGTGATCCTGCAGGCCGATCGAGTGACCCAGGCGATGCGTAAAGTACTGCCCATAGCCCGAGTCTTCAATCACATCGCGCGCGGCGCGGTCCAGGTCGCACATGCGAACGCCCGGTGCGATGAGCGCCTCGGCGGCCTCGTTGGCACGGCGCACGATGTTGTAGATGTGTGCCGTCTTCTTGTCCGGCTCGCCCCAAAAGAACGTGCGCGTCATGTCCGAGCAGTAGTTGCAGCGGCGTCCGCCAATGTCGAACAGCACCACGTCGCCACGCTTGAGCACGGTGTCGTCGGGCTCGTGGTGCGGGTCGCCGGCGTTAGCACCAAAGCTCACGATGGGCGGAAAGCTAAAGCCCTCGCAGCCGTGCTTGCGATACAGGCCGAGCATCTGGTCGGCAATCTCGCGCTCCGTCACGCCTTCGTGGACGAGCTTGATCGCGTCGACCATCACGGCGTCGTTAGCGGCCGAGGACGCGCGCATGAGCTCCTGTTCGGCGTCATCCTTGTGGGTGCGCGCGGCGGTGACGGCAAAGTCGCCCAGGAAAAATTCGCTGGCGGCATGGCGCTCCATGAGCGGCATCAAAAAACCGGAACGCATGACGGTGTCGATGCCGAGTGGTTTGGTCGGATCGACTTCGCGAGCGATGGCATCGGCCACGACATCGGTATCGGTGTGGTAGGCGACGCGGGCATTGTCATACTCTGGCAGCTGGTGCAGGGCGTTGACTAGGATCACCGGCTCGCTACCGCGTGTGAGCAGCACGCCGCAAAAGCGTTCGAACATATCGGCATAAAAGCCGGTCAGGTAATAGATCGACCACGGGTCGTTTACGAGCAGCTGTGCGCCGGGGTGCTGAGCCTCGAGCGCATCGAGCACGCGCTCCACACGCTGGTCATCGACATGTGCCATGAAACATCCTTTCGCTAGGGTGCCACCATGGTATCCCAAGCCCGGCACATAGGGACGTTCCTTTTATGCCGGCACTTCGGGACACTCCTTTGCATCCCATGCGGCCCTCATCAGTTGCGGTGAAATACGGACTGTTTAGCGGCCTGAAGCCATAAAACAGTCCGTATTTCACCGCAACTGCGGAGGAGGGCGGGGTGGATGGCGGGGCAGTTAAAAGAGCCCCGTCCCAAATTAGCTACTCGATGTCCATGCTGGCGATGAGGTTGATGTTGGTGTCTAGGAGGTTCTCCAGCACGACGTCGCCCATGCGGATGGGGGCTTTGACCACTAGTCCGCGGATGAGGGCCATGGCTTGGGCGTGGAGTTCTAGCGGGATGGCTTCGGCAGTGCGCACGGGGAGCAGGGCTTCGTCGCCGCCAGATACGGCCACGGTGGTGGTGAGCACGCGCATGGGGCAGGTGAGTTCCTGATGTGCGAACTTATCACCGCGCGGGCAACTGTTGCCGGCCACGGAGCGCACCTCTGCCACGGCGCCGTCTGCGTTACGCTCTACCTCTACGGTCAGAAGGCATTCGGATGGGCAGGTGGTGCAGTTGAACTGCAGCGTCTCGATTGCGTTCGTGCTCATGGCTTTACGCCCCCTCAACAGGGTCAACGGACAGGACAATCTCGCTGGCACCTAGGTCGAGTGCACGCTGAATCACCTTCGCTGGCAGTGGGAAGCTCTCCATGACGCTCGGTTTAAACGGGCGGACCTTGCCTGTAAGCAGTTCCTCGTCGCCCGCCAGAATGCGCACGCGGGCGGCGTTGACCGGTCGGCGCACGCGGAAGTTGAGCTTGGTGAGCGCCGCGGCCGTAATGCGTTCCGGCAGCGCGTAGCCCGCGATGCCGGCAGGGGAGACCGTGAGCTCGCGGTCCGGAACGGCGCCCGCGCCGGTCCCCAGCGCGTACGCCGCCGCGGCTGCACCGGCCCTCTCGGACTCGGTCGTTACATTGTCGGCCAGGTCGTGCACGTGCAGCACGTTGCCGCAGGCAAAGATGCCCGGCACGCCCGTCTGCAGGCTCTGATCCACCACGGCGCCGCGCGTGCGCGGGTCAAGCTCTACGCCCGCGGCAACCGAAAGCTCGTTTTCGGGAATCAAGCCCACCGAAAGCAGCAGTGTGTCACACGGAACAACGCGCTCGGTCCCCGGAATGGGCGCCAGGCGCTCGTCGACCTGACTCACCTCGACGGCTTCCACGCGATCGTGCCCGATCACACGCGTCACGGTGGTGGACAGGTGCAGCGGAATTCCAAAGTCCTCCAGGCAGTTCTTGACGTTGCGGCGCAGACCGTTGGCGTACGGCATGAGCTCGTACACGCCCTCGACCGAAATCCCCTCGAGCGTGCAGCGACGTGCCATGATCAGCCCGATGTCGCCCGAGCCCAAAATGACGGCACGCGAGCCGGGCTTGAGATTTTCGATATTGATGTATCGCTGCGCCAGGCCCGCCGTAAACACGCCGGCGGGTCGGCTGCCGGGAATCTTGATCTCGCTGCGGGTGCGCTCGCGGCAACCCATGGCAAGGACGACCGCGCGCCCGGTGAGCTGTAGCATGCCGGCAGGGCTCATAAGCGTGACGGTATGGACTGCGGCGGTTCCCGCACCTTCGTCCACGCTCGACGCGCCCGTGTCCTTGCCCGAATCAATCCCAAGCACCATGCTGCCCAAGAACAGCGCAATGTCGGTTGCGTGCACCTGGTCGATAAAGCGCTGCGCGTACTCGGGACCGGTGAGCTCCTGCTTAAAGTGCGAAAGACCAAAACCGGGGTGGATGCACTGGCGCAGGATGCCGCCCAGGTGTTGCTCGCGCTCCACGATGGCCACGCGTGCGCCTGCCTTATGCGCGGCCAGCGCGGCCGCCATGCCGGCAGGTCCGCCGCCGATAACGACCACGTCGAACGCCTGCGTCGGTACTGACTCAACGGCACCGCTGTCTGTAGCACTCGATTTGAATTCCGCCATCCTAGCGCACCCCCTTCAGCGGTCCCTCAACCAGCCAAGAACCTGCGTCCTCCAACAACACCTCGCTGGGGTCGCAGCCCAGCTCCCGCGCCAGGATCGCCTCCACACGGCTCTGGCAAAACCCGCTCTGGCACCGGCCCATGCCGGCACGACAGCGGCGCTTGACGCCCTCGACCGAAACCGCGCCCGGCTGGCGTCGGATCGCGGCCACGATTTCGGCCTCGGGTACCGTCTCACAGCGGCAGACAATCTGTCCCCACGCGGGATCGGACTCGATCAGCTCCTCCTTGCGCGCCAGCGGCGCGCGGTCAAAGTCGTCCGGCGCGCGGCGAATTGGGTTCCAGTCCGCCCGCTCGTGCAGTTCCACGCCCGCCTCGCGCATCACGTGCTCCATGCGCTCGGCAATGGCCGGCGCGCTCGCCACACCCGGCGACTGAATACCCGCCGCCTGGAACAGCCCCGGCACCACGGCCGACTTTCCAATAAAGAAGTCGTTCGTTCCCTGAATGACCGGACGCCCGCCGGCAAATGCGCGCACCACGCGGCGCGTATCCAGATCGGGCACCAGCTTGCGCGCGCCGGTCAGCAGCGCGTTCACATCGCTCGCATAGGTCTGCGTGTCGCCCGGCTCGCGCACGGCAGCCGTGGCGGTGATCACGGTGTTGCCATGCACGGTGCCCGTCACGATAACGCCTTTCGACACCGGCGTCGGCACGGGGTAGAGCGGCATGAGCGTGCGCGGCTCCTTGTCCAGCACCACGATGTTGCCCTGACGCCAGACCATCTGGAATTCCTCGGCGCCCGCCATATGCGAGATGTCGGCGGCGCCGTTGCCCGCGGCGTTGATCAGGTAACGGCAGTGCACGTCTCCTGCGGGCGTTGCCAGCGTAAAGCGCGCGGCTCCTTCATCCGAGCCGACAGCTTCAATCGCCTCCACCGGTGCGGAACGCATAAACGTCACGCCGTTGGCAACGGCGTTTTCCAGCGCGGCGATGGCGACCTCAAAAGGGTCGACGTAACCGGTCGAAGGGCACCACAACGCGCACGTCGCCTTAGCACTCGCGCGCGGCTCCAGCTCGTGGATGCGCTCGGGGCCGATAATCGACAGCTCGGGCACGCCGTTGGCAAGGCCATTCTGGCGCAGCTTCTCCAGGTGAGCGCGGTCTTCATCGTTGAAGGTCAGTACCATCGACCCGGTGCGGCGGAACAAAAAGCCTAGCTCCTGGGCCCACGTGCCATATAGCTCGCAACCACGGGCGTTGACCTGCGCCTTGACCGTGCCCGGCGCCGGATCGTAGCCGGCGTGCACCAAGCCGCCGTTGGCCTTCGAGGCGCCCAGCGCGATATCGTTGGCAGCCTCGACCACGCAAATGGACAGGTTATAGCGCGCGAGCTGCCTCGCGATGGCACACCCGGTAATGCCCGCGCCCACAATTGCGATATCAAACGTTTCTGCCACGGTGCCTCCCAGACAAGTTGACAGGCTGTCAATAGGACTATCCTACGGTCTGCACACCCCCAGTGCGGCGGCAATGCGGCGAACAGCCCCGCTGCATCCGCCAACGGCAGTCGAGGGGAGACTCAGGACCATCGGTGACCTCGTCTGCCGCTCCTGGTGTCATAGGTTTGTCTCGTTCTGTAACGGTAAGCAGAAGAATTGGGTTCCAGATGTTACAGATCGAGACGTTTGCTAGGCGGGCCCTCTGTTTGTCTCGATCTGTAACAGTAAGAGGGGAATTACGGTCCTACGTGTTACAGATTGAGACGTCAGTCTGGCGGGTCCTCCGTTCGTCTCGATCTGTAACATCTAGACCCGGATTCCGCTCCCACCTGTTACAGATTGAGATGTTTGTGTCCGCGCCGGCCCCGTACCCAGCCGTAGTCCCATATAAACAAACCCCGTGGTAAACTTGACCGGACTGTTAATATTCCGAAAGGTACCCGTAATGTCCAAGTACATCTCCGAGCTCATGTCGCCGCAGCTTATGGGCGTCGTCTATGCCTTTGTTGGCTTTATCATCGCCCTGTATGTGCTGTCGGTCGTCTATGTGTTCATCGACGCTCGCCGCCGCGGCGCCAGCGCCTACGTGGCATGGGGCATCATCGCCCTCATCCCGTTTGTGGGTCTCATCGCCTACCTGGTCCTGCGCCCGCACTCCTACGCGTCCGACCGCGAGGAGCAGGAGCTGGACATGGCCCTGCGCGAGCGCCAGCTTGCCCAATACGGCACCTGCCCGCAGTGCGGCGCGCCCATCGAGAAGGATTTCGTCGTCTGCCCGGTGTGCGATACCCAGGTTCGCAATGTCTGCCCCAGCTGCCATCGCCCGCTCGATGCGCACTGGAAGGTCTGCCCCTACTGCCGAACTCGCATCCAGTAACGCATCCATCGCCGGGCCGGCCGCAAGCCACAGGCACCGTGCGTCCCGCGCAAGCCGCGCGCGCCTCACATCCCGCCCCACACGATGAAGCATGCGTAGAAAATCGCCCGCCGTGCCATTAAGGTGCGGCGGGCGCTTGTATACCAAGGCAACCTGCCTATAATGATGCAAGTCAAAAACGCCGAGCGCATCGCACGCACTTGCATCAGGCATCCGAGAGGAGAAAACATACCCATGAAGGCACTCTACAATGACGGTTCGGTGGCCGAGCTCCCGCAGGACGAGGTCACGCACGTCATCCGCCACTCCGCCGCGCACATCATGGCGCAGGCCATCAAGCGTCTCTATCCCGAGGCCGACTTTGCCTACGGCCCCGCGACCGACAACGGTTTTTACTACGACGTCGACCTGCCCGAGGGCGTCAAGATCAGCGAGGACGACTTCCCCGCGATCGAGGCCGAGATGAAGAAGATCGTCAAGGAGAACCTCAAGTTCTCCGTGTACGAGAAGCCCCGCGCCGAGGCCATCGCCCTTATGGAGGAGCGCGGCGAGAAGTACAAGGTCGAGCACATCGGCGACCTGGACGACGACGCCCGCATCACCTTCTACCAGCAGGGCGACTACATCGACATGTGCGTCGGCCCCCACATCTGCTACACCAAGGCCCTCAAGGCCTTTAAGCTCACCGGCGTCTCGGGCGCCTACTGGAAGGGCGACAAGGACAACAAGATGCTCACCCGCATCAACGGCGTCGCCTTTGCCACCAAGGAAGAGCTCGACGAGCACATGCACATGCTGGAGGAGGCCAAGAAGCGCGACCACCGCAAGATCGGCCGTGAGATGGACCTCTTTATGATGCGCGACGAGGCCCCCGGCTTCCCGTTCTTCCTGCCCAACGGCATGATCCTTAAGAACACGCTGCTGGACTACTGGCGCGAGATCCACCACAAGGCCGGCTACGTGGAGATCTCCACGCCGCTCATCATGAACAAGCAACTGTGGAAGACCTCGGGCCACTGGGACCACTACAAGGACAACATGTACTCCACCGTCATCGACGACGAAGAGTACTGCATTAAGCCCATGAATTGCCCGGGCGGCGTGCTGGTGTACGCCTCCAAGCCGCACTCCTACCGCGAGCTGCCCATCCGCGCTGGCGAGATTGGTTTGGTCCACCGCCACGAGCTACGCGGCGCTCTGCACGGCCTGTTCCGCGTGCGTTGCTTTAACCAGGACGACGCCCACCTGTTTGTGCGTCCCGACCAGCTGACCGACGAGATCGTGGGCGTGGTCAATCTCATCGACTCCGTGTACCAGAAGTTTGGCTTTAAGTATCACGTTGAGCTTTCCACCCGCCCCGAGGACTCCATGGGTTCTGACGAGGACTGGGCTCGCGCCGAGGAGGGCCTGCGCACTGCTCTGGAGCAGCTGCACATGGACTACGAGGTCAACGAGGGCGACGGCGCCTTCTACGGCCCCAAGATCGACTTCCACCTGGAGGACTCGCTCGGTCGTACCTGGCAGTGCGGTACCGTGCAGCTCGACTTCCAGATGCCGCTCAACTTTGACCTGGAGTACGTGGATGCCGACGGCACCAAGAAGCGCCCCATCATGCTGCACCGTGTGTGCTTTGGCTCCATCGAGCGCTTCATCGGTATTCTGATTGAGCACTTTGCGGGCAAGTTCCCCACTTGGCTGGCTCCCGTGCAGGTCAAGGCACTTCCGGTTTCCGAGAAGAGCCGCGACTACGCCCACGAGGTGTGCGCCAAGCTGGAGGAGGCCGGCATTCGCGTGGTCTGCGACGACCGCGACGAGAAGATCGGCTACAAGATCCGCGAGGCCCGCTCCATCGACCGCGTGCCCTACATGCTCATCCTGGGCGAGAAGGAGGTCGAGGCCGGCAACATCTCCGTCCGCGACCGCTCCAACGAGACCGTTCAGATGACCGTTGATGAGTTTGTTGCCAAGGTGACCGAGGAGATCAAGACTCGCGCCTAAGGCAAACTTCATAACAATTAACAAAGGCGACCGTCCACAAAGGGCGGTCGCCTTTTTCATGCCGAAATAAGAAAAGCCGCTGGTTGAGCGGCTTTTTTTGTTGCACAAAAAGGTACAGGTTTTTGTATCTTTCGACAGATGACATTATACGAGCAATTAATCAGCGTTTGCCCAGATTGCGCAAAATGTACTGCCATTAGGTGCATCTCCACCCCCTCTACAAAAACCTGTACTTTTGCGACTGCGCCTAGCTGCGAGCGAGAAGCCTGTTCTAAACGCCCCCGCATTTGCGTGCATCGCAAAGCCAAAAGAGGGGGGCGAGAACATGGAACAGACGGCACGGCGCCAAGAGCAGCTGCCAGGCGCATTTAACGGCGTCACCACCAACAGCCAGCACGGCCGCGTCCGCTGGTATCTGGTCCATACCCCCCATGGAAAAGAGCGCGAGACCTGCGAAAAGGTCCGCCGCATTATCCCGCACAACCTGATGCAGGACGCTTTTGTGATGCAAAAGGAGTTCTGGTTTAAGCGGGACGGCGCATGGTCGCTTCAAACCAAACCTATGTATAAGGAATATTTCTTCGTCGCCACGCACGATGCTGCCGCGCTCGATAGGGCTTTGGCTCAGCTGAGCTTTGGCTGTCGCATCGCCGGCAGTAGGGAGCGGGCGTACATGCCCATGCCGGATGATGCGCAGGATTGGTACCGCAGCGTGCTGGACGACGACGGTGTGGTGCGCAATAGCGTTGCGCGCATAGAAGACGGTGTCTTGCACATAGAGCAGGGTCCCTTGGTGGGGCAAGAGGCCCGTGTAAAGAAGATCGACCGTCATAAGCGCTGGTGCCTGGTGGACGTGGGTGATGGCGACTCCGCTTTTAGGGAGCTGCTTGCGCTGGACGTTCCCAGCAAGACGTAAGGGAGACGTTACACCAGCTATTCGTTCGCATTTTTGAATTTACCGATTGGGGGATCCCTGGGGAACGGGGACGTAAGTTTGACTGTGGCTGCTAAGGAAATGACAGAGAGCCGTGCATCAGTGGGGGATGCACTGGCTTTCAATCAGATTAAGCCGAGCGGTACGCTTGGCTATCGCTTTGTTAAGAGGCTGTTCGACCTAGTGTTCAGTCTTTTGATGAGTGTTCTGTTGCTTATTCCTCTTGCTGTGGTGTGCGCGCTGATTAGCCTTGAATCGCCCGGCAGTCCTATGTATACGCAAAAGCGCGTTGGCAAGGGCGGCAAGACCATCAAGATCCTTAAGCTTCGCAGCATGGTTGCCGATGCCGGCGATGTGCAGAAGTATCTGAGCCCTGAACAGCTGCACCAGTGGGAGGTCGAGCGCAAGGTTGACGATGATCCCCGCATTACCAAGGTCGGTGAGTTTATCCGTAAGTGCTCGATTGACGAGATGCCCCAGTTTATCAATGTGCTCAACGGTGATCTGTCCGTTATTGGACCTCGCCCCATTACGTGGGATGAGCTGAATCAGCATTTTACGGATGAAGAAAAGGCGGAGCTTCTTTCTGTCCAGCCTGGCATTACCGGCTTATGGCAGGCAACCGATCGTAACGAAGCGACGTTTGAGAGTGGTTTGCGTCAAAAGATTGAGCTTCGCTACGTTCAGAATCGCTGCTTCCGTATGGATTGGAAGTGCTTTACCGGCACTTTCGGCGCTATGTTCGGTAAAGAGAGGACGGGGCGATAGATGGACATCTCCGTCATCATTCCGACCCTTAATGCGGAACATGATATCGAGGGACTTTTGACTGTGCTGGGACGGCAGTCAATACAGCCGATTGAGACTTTGGTCGTCGATTCCGCATCGGAAGATAGAACTATCGAGTTAATCCAGAAGCATAAAGGCGTTCGCCTATTGCAAATTGATCGGCAGGATTTTAACCATGGCGGCACAAGGGATTTGGCACTGAGGGAGTCACGTGGCGATTTTGTCTGTTTTCTCACCCAAGATGCCGTGCCTGTTTCCGATGATTACCTGGAGCTGCTTGTTGCTCCTATGGTAGATGATTCGGAGATTGCGCTTGTTAGTGGTAGGCAGCTACCCAAGGCCGATGCTCGCCGTTTTGAGCAGCTGGTGCGTGGTTTCAACTACCCTGACTCTTCTTCCGTCCGTTCAAAACGTGATCTCAAAAAATACGGTATTAAGACGTTCTTTGCCTCCGACACCTGTTCCGCCTATCGACGAACTGCATATCTCGAATGCGGTGGATTCGAGCATGTCAATACCAACGAGGACATGCTCATGGCCGCCAGGTTTATCGCCTCAGGTATGAAGGTCGCTTACGAGCCGCGTGCCGAGGTCTACCACTCACACAACTTGACGCCATCCCAACAGTTTGCCCGCAACCGTGCCGTTGGCTTCTTCCTCGAATCGCATGCAGACGATCTCATGCATTTAAGTGAGACCGGCGAGGGAGGACGGCTAGTCAAGTCGGTCTCATTGCAACTCCTGCGGGAGGGAAATTTTGGCGAGTTCGTCGCCTTTGGCGTCGATTGCTGCGCCCGCCTCCTCGGAAACCGTGCTGGCCGTATGGCCGCTAGAAAAGAAAGGCTATAGCTAATGAAAGGCATCATCCTCGCCGGCGGGTCCGGCACGCGCCTGTACCCGCTCACGC
>UQIH01000003.1 GCA_900541145.1 uncultured Collinsella sp.
CCAGGCCCGATTTTGCCTCTTGACAATGTCCTGCTCATATTAAAAGGAACGTCCCTAACTGTCGGTTGTGGGACAATATCGAGCGAATGTGATTGGGCGTCTGGGAAAAGGGGTCGCGATGAACAGGTTGAGGACGCTTGCCGATGTGCTGCGACAGGCTGGCTTTGCACGCATCACGGGCCTGTTTCTTATCTTTTACCTGCTGTGCTCGACGGCTGTCTGGCTGTCCGAGCCTACGACCCTCACCTTTGGTGATGGCCTGTGGTTTAGCTTTGAGACGGTCTCGACGATCGGCTTTGGCGATATCCCGGCAGAAACGCCGGTTGCTCGCGGCATTACCGTCATCCTAAGCGTCATCAGTATCTTCTATATCGCCATGCTTACGGGCGTGGCGGTGAACTACTGCAATACGCTCATCAAGCTGCGCCAAAAGGACACCATGGCGCGCTTTATGGACGATCTTGAGCATTTGGAGGAGCTCAATCGTGACGAGCTCGCCGACCTGTCGCGCCGCGTGCGCGAATATCGCCGCCGCCAACGCTAGAACGGGCGCCGCGCGTCACGATTGGGGGGACTGAATATGAATATCACCGTGTATCTGGGTGCCAGCGTTGGTAACGATCCAGCGTTTCTGCCCGCGCTGCAGGAGCTGGGCAACTGGATTGGCTCCAACGGACACGCGCTGGTATACGGCGGGTCCAAGTCGGGCCTGATGGGTGCGCTCGCCGATAGCGTGCTCGAGGCAGGTGGACATGTGACGGGTGTTGAGCCGAGCTTTTTTATCGAGGCCGAGTTTCAGCATGACGGTATCGACGACCTTATCGTGACGAGCGATATGGCCGAGCGCAAGGCCAAGATGATTGAGCTCGGCGATGCGTTCATCGCCTTTCCCGGTGGGACGGGCACGCTCGAGGAGATTGCCGAGGTCATGTCCGCGGTGTCGTTGGGGCATCTCGATGCGCCGTGCATTTTGTACAACCTGAACGGTTACTACAACGACCTCAAGGCGCTGCTCGGGCACATGATTGATAAGGGGCTTTCGAGCCTGAAGCGCCAGCACGGCATCTACTTTGCCGACGATTTGCGCGAGATTGCCTCGATTATCAACGGATAAGCCTTGAGCCTGCCCCACTATGGCTCCCGATGGTGCCGTTTGCGGCGCAGACGGTTGGCTTGTCTGGGCCACACTCGCTCTACAATAAAACGTATCTATGTCGACTTTGACCGCGGGAGGACCCGATGGATAACCTTGCCAAACCCACAAACCGCGCGCTGTTTTTAGTTAGCGTTGCCGTGACCGGTGCACTCGCAGGTGCCGCAGTCTGGCTGTTCTTCTTTGCGATGGAGCACGGCATTGACTATCTATGGACCGAGATTCCACACGCGCTGGGCGTCGCTTCGCCCGAGCTTGCCAGCGGCCCGTTTGGCTTTCTGCCATACCCGTTTTTCGTCTGCCTGCTGGGCGGCCTGCTGATCGGTCTGTACGAAAAGACGACGGGCACCAAGACCGATGACCTCAACCAGGTGATGGCCAAGGTAAAGCGCGATGGACGCTACCCGTACGACAATCTGGGCAAGCTTTCGCTCGCGGCATTGCTGCCGCTGCTGTTTGGCGGCAGCATTGGACCGGAGGCCGGCCTGACCGGCGTCATCGCGGGTCTGTGCAGCTGGGTCGGCGATCGCATGCGTCGCTTTGGCGCCGAGTTTAGGGAGCTCACGCTGCTGGGCACCCAGGCTGCCCTGACGGCACTCTTTACCGCGCCCGTCTTTGGCTTTGTGGCGCCGCTTGCCGGAAGTACTGACGGCCAGGGCGAAGACGCCGACGATGAGTCCGCGTCCGGCGAGATCACCATCAAGCTGCCCAAGGCGCAAAAGACGGTGGTCTACGGCATTGCGATTGCCGGTGGTCTGGGCACCTACCTGCTGCTCGGCCAGCTCATGGGCGGCGGCATGGGCATGCCGAGGTTCGAGGCTGCCGTGGTGGGCAACCTGGAACTTGTCTGGCTCATTCCGCTGGCGTTGGTCGGCACCGTTTGCGGATGGCTGTACTTTGTCTCTGAGCATGCGAGCGAGGCACTGTCTCATGCAATAGGGGAGCGTCCTGTCGTCAAGGCCATGCTAGCCGGTCTGGCGCTCGCCATCTGCGGCACGGTCCTGCCCTACACCATGTTTGCCGGCGAGACCCAGGCCGACGTGCTCATGGAAACCTACCTGACCATTCCCGCTGGCGTGCTTATCGCGACCGGTCTTGTTAAGGCCATGCTGACGCCCGCCCTCATCAACCTTGGTTGGCGTGGCGGCCACTTCTTCCCGGTTATCTTCTCGGGTGTGAGCCTGGGCTACGGCCTTGCCATCCTCACCGGCGCCGATCCGGTCTTTTGCGTCGCCGTCTGCACGGCATCGACGATGGGTGCGGTCATGCGCCAGCCGGTCATGGTCGTAGGCCTGCTGCTCATGTGCTTCCCACTCAAGGGTATCGTCTGCATGATCATCGCGGCCGTCATCGCCGCCGGCATTCCACTGCCCAAGCCGCTGCGCAAGTAGCGCGATTTTTCACGAGTCAATTCCAGGGGTACGAGATGATCCTGTACTTTAGCGCGACAGGGAACAGCGAGCATGTGGCGCGTCGCATTGCAGCGGCGACAAGCGACAAAGTTATGTCGATTGAGCGCTTTGATGCCGAGATCCTTCACCTTGCTGTGATGGAAGGCCCCTGTCGGCTGGGGTTTGTCGCCCCGGTATACGCCTGGGGCTTGCCGACGCCAATGATCGAGTTTTTGAAGACTGTCGACCTATCGGTTGCTGCCGGCACAAAGGGCGGCGAGCGCCCCTATACGTTCTATGTCTCGACATATGGTTCGACGACCGGCCAATCGGCCAAGTTTGCCCGCGATCTGCTGCACGGGCGTGGGCTCGAGTTAGATGCGGCGATGAGCGTCAAGATGCCTGATACCTGGACGCCTGTTTTCGACCTGTCTGACCCTCAAAAGGTTGAGGGTATCAATAGAGCTGCCGAGGCGCAGATTGATGCCGTGATCGAGGCGGTGCGGGCACGCCGCGCGGGCAACATGATGCGCCATCGCGTGCCTCTGTTTGCATCGTGCGCGTATCACGCAATTGGGCTGCCGCGCATGCAACAGACGAGCAAGTTTGCCGTCGATGCCGATCGCTGCATCGGCTGCGGCCTGTGTGCCAAGCGCTGCCCCATGGCGGCGATTGAGATGCGCGACGGCCTTCCCGTCTGGACAAAGCCGGAGTGCGCAGCCTGCCTTCGTTGCCTGCACTGTTGTCCCAAATTTGCCATCTCGCGCGGTAAGCGCACGGCCTCCCACGGTCAGTACAGGCATCCCAGGCCAGGTGTGAGGATGTAGCGGCCGCTGGCCGCGCTACTTCCAAACTGCGAGCGCGGCGGTGCCCAGGACGATGAGGGCGAGACCGATGGCGCTGCGTCGTGAGAGTTTTTCGTTGAATGCCAGGCGCGCAAATAGTACCGATACGACAATCGATAGTTTGTCGATCTGCACCACGACACTCACCTGGCCTGCAGCGATGGCATAGTAATAGAGCAGCCACGATGCTCCGGTCGCGATGCCCGATGTTGCGAGAAATGTGAGTTCGCGCCGGTCAGCGTGCGCGACCTGCTCCAGTTTTCCCTTGGCTGCCACGATTGCCCATGCCATAACCAGTACCACACAGGTACGGATTGCCGTGGCCAGGTTGGACTCGACGCCTTCGATGCCAACCTTGGCAAGGATGGACGTGAGCGCCGCGAACGCGGCGGCACCGAGGGCGTAAGCGAGCCAGGTCCGGTCTTGCTGCTGCTCGGGTCCGGCGGACTGCTTCTTCTCGATCATTAAAAATGTGCCGAGGGTGATGACAGCGGTTCCCACGAGCTTAACCGCAAGGTTGCTCGTCTCGCCAAAAAGCACGATGGCGATCAGTGCAGCGAGTACGGTGCTCATCTTGTCGACTGGTACGACCTTATTGACGTCTCCGATGCCCAACGCCTTAAAGTAACAGATCCACGAAGCACCGGTGGCGAGTCCCGAGAGGACGAGAAAGAGCCAGGATCTGGATTCGATGCTGCCAATGGTTCTAATGGATCCAGAAATGCCCGCCATTGCCCAGGCGAAAACGAGCACCACGCAGGTGCGAATGGCCGTCGCGACATCGGAGTCGGTCTGCTTGATGCCGCATTTGGCCAGGATAGATGTGATGCCGGCAAAGAAAGCCGACACAAATGCTGCTGCGACCCACGACACGGGTGAAATGCCTCCCCAAAGAACGACCGCGCCAGATTACGGCGCTCGTCCGATGATACCGTCCCGCCATGAAGCTTTGATATCGCTGTGGTGAGACAGGGGCCATAGTTCGAGAGGGCATTTGGTTAAGGCTCGAATCGAAGATATGCTGTCGGCTTCTCTTTGGTTGCCGAGATCTAAACGGCATGTCGTGAAGGGTGGTAGCGACGTTGTTGCTGCTTCTTCTTATCTAGTAAATGAGGTGGGGTGCCGCCCAAGCCCTTTAGCTGTCGATTACAGGTCGCGTGTTCGATAGACCTTGATGCTGATGGTGCAGCTGATTGCACATAGCACGAGGGCCAGTACGGCAATTCCTGCGCACAGACAGCCAAGGACGGCGGGATCGGGATTCGCTCCGGCAATCGACATGAGCCAGTTGCTGATGGGGTTGGAGGAGCTCAGCGTGGCAATGGCAAGGCACCAGAGCAGGGCAAACAGGCCGACGGATAGGCGCAGCGCCTCCATGTGTCCAAATCGGAAGAACAGCGGCTGTGCCAAAAACACCATCATGAGGGAGATGAGCATCGATGCTGCCGAGGCTATAGCGATCTCAAAGACGGTTTGTCCTGTCGAAGGAATGCCCGTGCCGTTGAAGAGCGGGATAGCGACGATACTCAAAAGCGTAGCTGCACATGCCATGACGGCGGAGAAGACAATAACGCTCAGGTAGCGTGCGCAGATGATGTCTTTGCGCGAGAAGGGCAGCGTTGCCCGGTAGCGTTCCCAACCGTTTTGATTGTCGAAACCAGCCAGTGAGTTCATGACCATGATAGGCGACATGGCACTGACCGCGCAGGCGCCAGCACTCATGCCAGAGTCACCGTCCGATGCGTTGGCGAGGGTCAACACGACGAAGATGAACAAGCCGACGCCCGCAATGCTCGGGATAAGCGAGCGAGCGATGGCGAGCTCGGACATAAAGGCGCGTTTCATTTCGAAGCTCCTTTCAGCATGAGGCGAAGATAGTCATCAATGGTTGCCCGATCGCAGGGAATCTCGGGGAAGGCCTCGAGCGTATCGTGACGGTTGGGCACGAGCACGTCCACGCTGTAGGCATGGCGGGCGGCACGGGCGCCTTCGACGCAAGCCATAAGCTCGGCGGCCTGTGCTTGGGTACAGTGGGCGATGCCAGCGCGGTCGGTAATATCCTCGCGCGGCAGGTCAAAAATAATCGAGCCATTATCGATGCAGATGACGCGATCAGCGGCGCGATCGAGGTCGGATGTAATGTGGCTCGAGAGCAGCACGCTGTGCTGGCCGTCGGCGACAAAGGCAAGCAGCTCATCAAGCAGCTCCTCGCGTGCCATGGGATCGAGGCCCGCGGTGGCTTCGTCCAAAACGAGCAGTTTGGCCTTGTGGCTGAGCGCGCAGGCAAGCTGCAGCTTCATGCCCATGCCGCGGGAGAGGTCCTTGACCTTTGCCTTGGGATCGAGGCCAAATCGGTCGATGAGGCTGGAGAAGGTGTCGTGGCTCCAGGTGGGGTATGCCGGGCTTACGAGTGCCTCAACTTCGGTCACCTTGAGTGTGGAAGGGAAGGGGCATGTGTCCAGCACGAGGCCGACACGAGTGCGCAGGCAACGCTGCGTTTCATCGGGCGCGTCGGCGCCACAGCGCTGCCCAAACAGGTGCACCTCGCCGGCATCGAGCTTTATAAGCCCGAGCGCGGCTCGAATCGTCGTGGTTTTGCCGGCGCCGTTTGCGCCCACAAAGCCAACAATCTGGCCGGGTTCCACGGCAAGCGTGACGTCGCGCAGCGAAAAGCGGTCGCTCACACGGCGTGAGATACCTTTGAGTTCTAAAAGGTTTTGCATGGCATAGCCTTTCTTGCAGATAGCTACTGCATAGTTTCGGGGGCTACCAGGTCGAGCATCTCGTGCAGCTTGTCGCGCGTGACGCCCAGGGTTTCGGCTTGGCTCGCCGCTTTCGCAAGTAGCTCTTCGATATGGCAGAGCTGGTTTTCGCGCAAGAGTTCCTGGTTGCCCTCGGCGACAAAGCAGCCCTTGCCCTGCACGGTGCAGATAAACCCGAGTTGCTCTAGGTCGGCGTAGGCGCGCTTGGTGGTGATGACACTCACGCCAAGATCGCTCGCGAGTGTACGGATGCTGGGGAGTTTGGCTCCCGCAGCGAGTGTGCCCGAAAGGATCTGAGCTTTGACCTGCGAGGCTATTTGCTCGTAGATGGGCTTGTCGCTCGAATTGGATAGGATGATGTCCACAGCGGCTCCTTAGCTGTTGGGCTACACGTGTATATAACCGGTAAGCACAGTATATATACACTATGCACAGTTATGCAAGAGGTAAATAGGGATTGTCCGTTCGTTCGGTCATCTCAATCTGTAACAACTGGAGAAGATTTTGGCTGCTAGATGTTACAGATCGAGACATTGGCCACCCGTCTATCCTTATATCTCAATCTGTAACAGATAGACCCGTTTTGAGTGGCTAGATGTTACAGATCGAGATCTTTCTGGGACGCCCACCTGTTTGTCTAAATCTGTAACAGGTAGAGGTTCAAAAACCGTCTAGATGTTACAGATCGAGACAAACTGCTGCGGAGTGCCGCCATCGACTGCTACCCTAGGCCCCAACTGATGAATTTGTCCTGATAGGTGCCCTATGGCGGAATTTCGCGGCTACAATAGTGCGGTTACATCGACGTAATGCACTCAATGCAAGAAAGGATCCGCATGGCAAGCCTGTCGGATGAAATCTCGTCGCGCCGCACATTCGCGATCATCAGCCACCCGGACGCCGGTAAGACCACACTGACTGAGAAGCTGCTGCTCTATACCGGCAGCATTCAGACCGCCGGCTCGGTCAAGGGCAAGAGCTCGGCCAAGCATGCCGTCTCGGACTGGATGGACATCGAGAAGGAGCGTGGTATCTCCGTTACCTCCTCGGTGCTGCAGTTCACCTATAACGGCGCCTGCGTCAACATCCTCGATACCCCCGGCCACCAGGACTTCTCGGAGGATACCTACCGTACCCTTATGGCCGCCGACGCCGCGGTCATGGTCATCGACGGCGCCAAAGGCGTCGAGGCCCAGACCAAAAAGCTCTTTAAGGTCTGTACGCTGCGCCATATTCCCATCTTCACCTTTGTGAACAAGCTCGACCACGAGGCTCGCGATCCGTTTGAGCTCATGGAAGAGATCGAGAACGTCCTGGGTATCAATACGTATCCCATGAACTGGCCGATCGGCAGCGGCCGCAACTTCCGTGGCGTGTTCGATCGTCAGACTCGTCGCGTCATTGCCTTTGAGGGCGACGGCCACGCCAACGCCACCAAGAAGGTCGCCGAGGTCGAGGCCGAGCTGGGCGATCCTTCCATGGATGAGCTCATTGGCGAGGAAAACCATAAGAACCTGATGGACGATATCGAGCTGCTCGATGGCGCCGGCGACGAGCTCGACTTGGATGCCGTGGCCTGCGGCAAGCTGAGCCCGGCGTTCTTTGGCTCGGCGCTCACCAACTTTGGCGTGGAGCCCTTCCTCAAGGAGTTTCTGCGTCTGGCCCCGACGCCGCGCGCCTATACCGATACGCTCACCAGCGAGCCGGTCGATCCCTGCCGCGACGACTTTAGCGGCTTTGTGTTTAAGATCCAAGCCAACATGGACAAGAACCACCGCGACCGCATCGCCTTTGTGCGCATTTGCTCGGGTAAGTTCGAGCGCGGCATGGATGCCTTCCACGTGCAGGGCAACCGCAAGCTTAAGCTTGCCACGGGCACGTCGATGATGGCCGACGACCGCGCCATCGTGGACGAGGCGTACGCGGGCGATATCGTGGGCCTGTTCGATCCGGGTATCTTTAGCATCGGCGACACCGTGTGCTCCGGCAAACGCCACGTGCAGTATCCGCAGATCCCGACGTTTGCCCCCGAGATGTTCGCTCGCATTACACAGGTCGACACGCTCAAGCGCAAGCAGTTCGTCAAGGGCATGGAGGAGCTTGCCCAGGAGGGCGCCATTCAGATCTTCCGCGAGCTGGGTGCCGGCATGGAGAGCGTCATCGTGGGCGTGGTCGGCGTGCTGCAGTTTGAGGTACTCGAGCGCCGTCTTAAGGCCGAGTACCGTGTTGAGGTTCGTCGCCAGCCGCTGCCCTATACGGACATCCGCTGGATCCAGAACGACCCCGACACCATCGATATTCCGGGCCTTTCGCTCACGCGCGACACGCTGCGCGTCGAGGACATGCGCGGCGGCAAGCTGCTGCTGTTCACGAGCCCGTGGAACGTGGATTGGGCAACCGACCACAACCCCGACCTTATCCTGTCGGAGTTTGGCAACGTAGCCTTTTAACGCATCGGCGCGGTGGTCCTGCGGGGCTGCCGCGCCGTTTGCTTGCCTGATGCCGTGTGAGCGGCTATCATACCCACCGTCGTCTCAAGACCGGGGCGTCCGAGCAGTTCGGGTCCGATATCCTGCTCGTTAAACCTAAAACCAAAGGAGTACATAATGATCAAGAAGGTCATGGAGGACTACAAGGTCCTGTTGCGGAGCATTCCCGCGGCAACGGTTTCGCTGTTTTTCGTGAGCGTCATCATGATGAACCTGCTGGCCAACAAAGAGCTCATCAGCCTGCCGTATCTGGCACTCGATTGCGGCTTTGTGGTGAGCTGGGTTTCGTTTTTGTGCCAGGACATGATCTGCAAGCGCTTTGGCGCCAAGGCATCCATCAAAATCTCTATCCTCGCGCTGCTGGTCAACCTTGCCGTGAGCCTGTGCTTTTGGGCGTGCTCGCTCACGCCCGGCATGTGGGGCGCGTACTACGATACGGGCATGATCGAGGTCAACAATGCCCTTAACGCCACCATCGGCGGCACCTGGTACGTGGTGCTGGGCTCTTCGCTGGCAATGCTCGTTTCTGCCGTGGTTAACTCCACGCTCAACCAGTCGCTCGGCCGTATGCTCAAAAAGAATAACTTTGCGAGCTTTGCCTTCCGCTCTTATGTGTCCACGGGCGTTGGCCAGTTTATCGACAACCTGGTCTTTGCCATTGTGGTAAGCCACACGTTCTTTGGTTGGACCTGGGTACAGGTCCTTATGTGCTCGCTGACGGGTGCCGTCGCCGAGCTGCTGTGCGAGGTCTTCCTGAGCCCCGTGGGCTACAAGGTCGTGCGCGGCTGGGAGCGCGAGAACGTGGGCGCCGAGTACCTCGAGCGCCACGCAACCGCCTAAGGAGCAAGTATGCGGGTTTTGATCACGGGTGCTTCGGGCGGTATCGGAGCCGCGTGCGTGCAGCGCTTTTTGGACGAGGGCCACGAGGTCGTGGGCTTTGATCTGCTGCCGGCGGCGATCGAACACGAGCGCTACCGCCATCTGATCGTTGATGTCCGCAAGCCGGACGCGTTTCCGGACGACCTTGAACCCCAGGTAATCGTGAACGTTGCCGGTGTGCAGGATTCGGCTGACGACATCGCCGCCAACCTGTGTGGCACCATCAACGTGACCGAGCGCTACGCCTTTGTGGGGGAGGGGCTTGCCGCCAAGCCGGCGCCGGCTATCGAATCCGTGGTCAATGTGGGGTCGGCGAGCGGACATACGGGATCGGAGTTTCCCGCCTATGCTGCCAGCAAGGGCGGCGTTATCGCCTACACCAAGAACCTTGCAAACCGCCTGGCGCCGCAGGCCATCGCCAACAGTGTGGACCCGGGTGGCGTTATCACGCCGCTCAACCGTTGCGTGATGGAAGACGAACGCCTGTGGAATCAGATTATGGAGCTCACGCCGCTTAAGCGCTGGGCCACCGCCCAGGAGATCGCCGAGTGGGTCTACTTTGTGGGCGTGACCAACCGGTTTATGACCGGACAGAGTCTGCTGATCGATGGTGGCGAGGCCGGCCGCACCCAGTTTATCTGGCCCGAGTAACAAAACGCGCCCGATGGCAAGATTGCCGTCGGGCGCGTTTTTGATGTATCGATTTTTAGCCGAGGCAAGTCCAGTTGACGGGGGTCGAGCCGTGCTGTTCGAGTAGCCGATTGGCTGCCGAGAAGGGACGCGACCCCATAAAGGCGGGGAGTTCTGCCGTGGCACGGTTAGCCGAAAGCGGTGAGGGGTGCGTGGAGGCCAGGCAGAACTTGCCGGTCGCCTTGCCCGCGCCGGTCGCGGCGAGCTTGCCTTCGACCATCTGCTGGGCAAAGCGGCCCCATGCCAAAAAGACTACCGGCTGGGGCAGCTGGCAGCAGCGTTCGATAACGTAGTCGGTGAGCGTGCTCCAGCCCAGCTTGGCGTGCGAGTTCGCGGCATGCTCGCGCACGGTGAGCGTGGTGTTGAGGAGCAGGACGCCCTGTTGTGCCCATGGGGTTAGGTCTCCCGTGGCGGGAATGGGGCAACCCAGATCGGCTTTGAGCTCCTTATAGATGTTGCGCAGGCTCGGCGGCAACTTGGTTTGCGTCGCAGGGACCGAGAACGACAGCCCCATGGCCTGGTTGGGCCCGTGATAGGGGTCTTGACCCAGGATGACAACCTTGACCTGGTCGGCCGGCGTATAGGCGAGGGCATTGAGGATGTCGTCTTGTGCCGGGTAGATGGTCTGCTCGGCACGCAAAAGGGCGATGCGCTCGAGCAGCTGGTTCGTAGTGTCACGTACCGGCTGCGGCGCATCGCCCAACCAAGTTGCTATGTTGCGGTCGCGGGTTGCGGTGTCCATGGGGCTCCTTTATGGCAGATGCTCTGTTGGCATCTATTGTAAAGGCGTTCGGAGACCTTTGTGTCGGGGCCACAAAAGGTGAGGCGCTTACGAGGCTCGCTCGGGCGTTCCTGCCATGTGGGCGTGGTCGTGAGCATGCGCATGAAGTCGCGGAAACTCGACGGTTGCCGCCATGACGCCGGTGAGGATGAGAGCTGCACCCAGGAAGGCGATGGGGCTCAGGACCTCGCCGACCAAGAAGAACGAGAAGACAGCGGAGCAGACCGGCTCGAGCGAGAAAGCGAAGCCGGTGGTCTCGGCGGGCACGTGGGGCTGCACGAGCGTCTGGGTGATAAAGCCGTAGGCAGAGCAAATGAGTGCGAGCGCGACAACAACCACGATCTCGCTGGGCGTACTGGGAAGTGTGAAACCGCCAAAGACGCATGCAGCAATGCCCGAGAACAGGCCGCCAAAGCCCAGCTGCCAAGCGCCCAGGGACAGCGGATCGACTTTTTCGACAAAGCGCTTCGCCACAATGATATGGCCGGCATAGACAAAAGCGGAGAGCAGCATGATGAGCGCGCCCGGGTTCAGGCTGGTGAAGTCGGCGCCCGAGAGCAGCAACATACCGCAGGTGACGATGGCGGTGCCGACGAGCACTTTGCGCTCGGGGGCGCGGCGCAGCAGGGCTGCGTTGGCAAATGGCACGATCACGACCGTCAGGCTCTGCAAAAAGCCGGCAGTGGAGGCAGAGGTGAGGCTGGAGCCCAGGCACATGCAGGTGAGCTCGGTTGCCATGATGGCGCCGATGATGGCGGCACGGACCATAAGGTCGCGGTTGATGCGCAACGCGTGCTTGTGGAAGAGCAGCAGGCAGACCACAAAGGCGATGATGCAGCGTAGCGCGACGATGCTCGTGGCGTTCAGGCTGTCCATACCGATCTTCATGAGGGGATACGAAAAGCCCCATGCGACGGGAACGGAAAATGAGAGCGCGATTGCCTTTTTGCGATCCATGGGACTCCTTTTGTTACAGAACGGTTTCGTAAAAAGGATTCTGCTCCCAGATGTGGATGTAGTAAAGCGAATGTATCTTCAGTATGATTAAGAAAAACTAATGTTGACAGAAAAAGCCCTGGCAAAACGTTTTACGGCTGCATTGATGTGGAGGCACGATGACATCGCGGTACCAGATTGTTTGTATGGTGGTCGATCGCGGCGGTCTTAAGGGCGCGGCCGACGAGCTGGGCTATACGCAAAGCGCGGTGAGTCAGGCCGTCAAGGCGCTCGAGCGCGAGCTGGGCACCACACTTATCGAGCTCGGTAAGCAGGGCGTTTCGCTTACGCGCGACGGTAAACAATATCTGCCGTACCTGCGCCAGATTGTGACCGCCGAGGCCGAGCTTGAGGGCAAGCGCCAGGAGCTGCTGGGCCTTTCGTCGACCGATATTCGCATCGCGACGTTTACCAACGTGAGTCGAACCGTGTTGCCGCGTGTGATCCGCGACTTTGGGGCGCTGCACCCGGGCGTACGCTTTACCCTCAAGCAGGGCGACTACACGCGCAACGCCCAGTGGGTGCACGACGGCGTAGTGGATTTTTGCTTTACGGCACGTGGGTTTACCGCGGGGCTCGAGAAGCGCGTGGTCTATCACGACGAGTTGGTGGCGCTGTTGCCTGTCGCGCATCCGCTGACGGCAAAGGAAAAGGTGACGCTCGCCGACCTGGCGTCCGAGCCGTTTGTGTTGCTGGATGAGGGTGAACAGAGTCTGGTGCTCGATGCATTCGCAACGCATGGCCTGTCACCGCACGTGACGAGTGAGGTGACCGACGACTACACCATCATGGCGATGGTGGAGGAGGGCCTAGGAGTGAGCATGCTCTATCGTCGTACTGTGGAGGGCATGCAAGCCGATATTTGTGTGCGGCCCATCGTGCATGCCCCCTCGCGCGACGTGGTGGCCGCTTGGCGCAGCTGGGACACCATGCCCATCGCCACGAGGCGCTTTATCGACTATATGAGCTCGCATATTGTCAATTAATGACTGGCGTGGTGTTGAGTGCGGTGTTTAGCGGGTTGTCGCTTTGGCTTGGGTGACGCGATAGGTGCGTGCCGGATGGCAGAGTAGTACCGCCACGACCATAAAGAACGCCGTGGTGCCCAGGCTGATGGGGTAGACCATCATGATGTTCGCAAAGGTGCGGAAGTGCGGGAACACGCAGAACACCCAATAGAAGCGGATGCCGCAGACGCAGATCATGGTGATGAGGGCGGGCGTGAGCGAGATACCAAAGCCGCGCAGGTAGCCTGACATGTTTTCGTAGAACATGCTAAAGGCGTACGCCGGGAAGATCGAGCACACGCGGATATAGCCGATCGAGACGATGTTGGGATCGCTGTTGAACAGCGACAAAATCTCGCGCCCAAGGCCGACAATAACGATAATCGTGGTGAGTGCAACGATACCGCCTTCGACCAGGCAGACCTTGAGCGTCTTGGTGCAGCGGTCGATCTGGCGGGCACCGTGGTTTTGTCCCACAAAGGTGGTGCAAGCCTGGCTAAAGCTGTTGAGCAGGTTGTAGCACACGTACTCCAGGCTCATGGCAGCGCTCGATGCAGCCATGACCTCGGTGCCCAGGCTGTTGATGGCAGACTGGATGATGATGTTGGCGACAGCAAAGACGGCGCTTTGGATGCCGGCGGGCAGGCCGATCTTGACGATGCGCTTGAGGGCGACGGGGTCGATAGCCAAATCGCGTGGGGTGACGCGGACGACGGAGTCGGTCTTGAGCAGGCGGATAAAGAGCGTAGCGGCGCTGACGGTGTAGGCGATGGCGGTGGCGATGGCGACGCCCGCGACGCCCCAGTGGAGTACGGGGACAAAGATGAGGTCCAGGCCAATGTTGAGGACGGTGGACACGGCAAGCGCCTGCAGCGGCATGCGGGTGATGCCGACGGAGCGGAAAATCGCGGCCTCAAAGTTGTAGAGCAAGATCGAGGGCAGGCTGAGCAAAAAGACGCGCAGGTAGAGCGAGGCGAGCGGCATGGTTTCGGCGGGAACGTTGAGCGCGGCGAGCATGGGCTCGGCAAAGATCTCGCCCAGCGCGATGACGACAAAGCCCACGAGCGCCATTAAAATCGAGGTATGGACGGCGCGTTTGACCATGTTCTGATCGTTGCGGCCGATAGCGTTGGCGATGACCACGTTGGAGCCAAGCGACATGCCAATAAACAGGTTGAGCATAAGGCTGGTAAGCGGAACATTGGAGCCGACCGCCGCCATGGCGAGGGTTCCCTGGTCGCCCGAGAAGTTACCGATGATGACCGTGGCGATGAGGTTCGACAGTTGCTCCAAGATGCTCGTGGCGGCCACGGGGAAGGCGAACAGGGGAACATTGCGCCACAGCGATCCGGTGGTCATGTCAATGTGCTTAGATACGGTGTCAGCCATACGCTCTCAATCTCTAATATGCTCTTTCGTGCTTATTTGCGCAGATGATGATACTCCTAATCGACTAGTCATTGGGGACGTTCTTAAACGACTAGTCATTCAAGAACGTCCCCAATGACTAGGTGGGGAAGGCGTGCGACAATGGTGGGCGTTGTGTTGTTCGCGCTAAGGAGTTGCCATGTTGTTGTGTCCCGTTTGCCATGAGCCGCTGGTGGATGACGAGCGCGGTGCTGCATGCGCGGGCGGACACCGGTTTGACCGTGCACGCGAGGGCTATCTATATCTGCTGCGCTCGTCCAAGAGCGGCGACTCCATGGGCGATCCCAAGTCGCAGGCACGCAGCCGTCGTGACTTTCTGAACCGCGGCTACTATGCGCCGTTGCGCGATGCGATGGTTGAGCTGGTGCGCGAGCGGGTGTCTGGACGTGCCGCGTCTACGAACTGTCCCATGACGCTGCTCGATATTTGCTGTGGCGAGGGCTACTACACCAGCGCCATGGGCGCGGTGCCGGGCGTGGATGCTTACGGTTTCGACCTGGGCAAGGAGATGGTGCGCCTGGCCGCCAAGCGCGGCGATGCGACCTATTTTGTGGCCAACATGAAGGATATCCCCGTGGCGGACGGCGCTTTCGATATGGTGACCGAGCTCTTCGCTCCCTTTAACGAGCGCGAATTTGCCCGCGTGCTGGCGCCAGAGGGTTCACTCTATACCGTGGTACCGGGCGCTCGTCATCTCTTTGGGCTCAAAGAGGTGCTCTACGACACGCCGTACCTTAACGATGAGAAGCTGCCGAAGACCACCGAGCTCGAGTTGGTCGGAACGCAGCGGGTGTCTGCGAATATTACGCTTCAGACCCAGGCCGACATCGAAGCGGTGTTCCAGATGACGCCGTACTACTACCGCACACGCCCTGCCGACAAAGAGCGCCTGGCAAACTTGGATACCCTTCAAACCGACATCGACTTCATCATCGCCGAGTACCGCCACAGCTAACAACCTACCAAAAAGGGACAGGTTTATTTTGGCAGGTTTTATCTGGGCAAATGCAAAGGGCCGACCGCGGAGATGCGCGATCGGCCCTTTTTATTGGCGTATATACCAGAGTCGCTGAGCGATTGACACGGATGCGGCTTAGCTCAAACGGTCCATGCCCTCTTTCTTGACGCGGTTGGCGAGTGCAAAGTAGATAATGCTGACAATCAGGCCGGTAAAATCGGGGATGCTTGAGCCGGTCCCACCCAAGAGGGGCAGGGAGAGGAGCAGACTGATGACCGAACATGCTAGGCAGACGATGGACCAGATCCAGACAACGCCAGCCTTGGCGGGATTATTTGCCGCGCGGATGCCAAAGACAGCGGTCACAATTTCGACGACGCCCAATACGATGACGACGACGCAAGAGACGATCATAGCACTCGTGATATCGCCTGCCGCGCTGCCTGCAAAGAGCGCTGTAGCACCCATGCCTGCGCTTAGAATGCCGACGACAAAGAAGAGGAACGATAGGATTTTGAGTAATTTACAGGCGTTGCTCATGGCTGGTCCTTTCGAAGTGGACATGACGTATTTGACGCGCACGCATGACGCATGTCGCGAAGCATATTGTAATTCAACAAGGTGCTGTGCACGTTCATCTAATAGTTGAACGCTCCGCTCGCGACGGGGGTGGCACTTGCACTGTGCTAGCTTTTTGTTTAACTGGATTAAACTGTGCATTTTTTAGGGGCGAATAGTGAATATCAAGCAGGTCGGCTATTTTGTCGCCGTATTCGAGACGAAGAGTTTTACTGCTGCGGCGCACCAGCGCCACGTGACTGTTCAGGCCATTTCCAAGTCAATTAGCGAGCTCGAGCAGTTTTTTAACGTTCAGTTTTTTGAGCGTGGGAGTAGCTGTGTCAGGCCGACTCAGGCCGGTCGCAGCTTTTATGCCAAGGCTCGCCCCGCCGTCGAAGCATATCGTGAGGTTGAAAACTTTGACCCGTCCGGATGCGACCTGACCGTCTCATCGGCCTCTGGTCCTCAAGCGATGCCGGAACTCTCGATTGGCCTGTGCGCTCCCGCATTCGATAACGAGGATAAGCTATATAAGGGGCTATCTGCGCTTATCATGCGTGGTGTGCGCGTGCGGGTGAAGTTTTGCACTGTGCATCCCGGAGTTGCCCAGCAGGAACTTGAGCAGGGCGGCCTTGATGCCTTGCTTACGGTGGGTACATATGACAATACCAATGATGACTGCGAACAGCTGGGAACCCTGCCCACGGGTATTCTCGTTGCCGCCGACCATCCGCTCGGCAAGAGGCCCTTTGTGACCGTGGCTGATCTGAGCTCCTATCCGGTAGGACAATCGACTGCGTTCGATAGCTTTAACAACTCGATTTTTTGGCAGTACAAAAGCCTCGGTGTCCTAGATGAGACGCGCGTTATCGATAGCCCCGCTCAAGTTGGGGCGTTTTTGACGGCCGAGCGCGGCTATTTCTTAAATGCCATTCTTCCCGTTCCCGGTCAGGTCGCTAGTGGGTTTGAGATTGTTCCCATTGTGGGCGAAGGGGCCCTGACGGTTCCGGTGTGTTTAGTTTCCCTTAAAGATGAAAAGTCCCAAACTTATCACGTCGTAGAGAACTACTTGATTCGCATGGTGGGCTGTACCAACGGGTCTGCTACTCGCTAGCACATCCGTTGACGCGCTTGCCGCTGTCGGCTCGGTTGTCTGGCGTTATGCTGTCGATTATGCCGTGCCGTGGCAATCGAATGAATGCAAAGACTATCCACAGCAAGCCGCCCTCCGTTTCTTGTTTGCTCGAGAAACGGAGGGCGGCTTTCATATACGGTGCTCTGTGCAGGCGGGTCAGATACCCTAGCCCAGGCGCTCCTGGCTTTCCTTTTTAACGCGGTTGGCGAAAACGAAGTACACGGCACTTACGACCACGGCGGTGACATCGGTGGCGCTGGTGCCGACTCCGCCCAAGAAGGGCTCGGAAAGCAGCAGGCTCACAACGGCGCAAACCAGGCAAATGATAGCCCAGACCCAAACGACACCAATCTTGCTGGGGTTATTTGAGGCGCGGATGCCCAGCACGGCAGCGATGATTTCGACGATGCCCATCACGATGACGACAACGCTGTAAACCGAGAGATCACCGCTGGCGTCGCCCGAAGCCGCGGTGAGTGCCAACGCGCCCGCGGCGATGCTAAAAATACCTCCCAATAGATAAATGATGGACATGACCTTTAGGACTTTACGGTTGTTGCTCATGTTCAGTTCCTTTCCCTGGAGCCTTAATGGCACCGTGCGGGTGTTGCCCGGTGCCATGAATTACTGATTGGTAGGTTCGTTACCCAGGTCTTGCGAGGCGAGTTTCTGTTCTTCGCTAAACTCGTCCGCTTCGGCGAGTTCTTCGGCGGTAGCTTCCCTTGGAGCGGCCTCGTCGGCATCGCAATGATCGAAAACGAGTTGATAGGGGGCGATGTCGCGGCGGGAAAGCATGAGCTTTACCTCACGGCGCAAAGAACGCATGACGCTGCCGCGATCGGTCTCCTTGCAGGTGGCGACAACGCGAATGGTCATAGCGGTGTTGCTAAGGTCGACCACGCCCTTGTAGAAGGGGCCATCGATAATGGCGGGAACGCGGTCATGCACGCTTTTGAGCTCGTCTTTAAGCACCTTTTCGACATAGGGTAGAGATTCTCCCACCGGGATGGTGATATCTATGCTGGCGTAAGAATTAAGTTTTGTCATGTTGGTGACATTCGAAATCGAGCTGTTGCGTAGGAGCAGGACATTGCCGTTGCCGTCATTGATCTTTGTGGTTCGCACACCAATCTCCATAACGGTGCCGGTATTGCCGCCAACCGAGATGACGTCTCCAACGCGGAACTCGCCTTCAAAGATAATAAAGAGCCCGCATAAGATATCCGTGATGAGGTCTTTGGCTCCAAAGGAGACGGCGAGCGTGATGATACCTGCCGAGGCTAAAAGCGTTGCGGTATCGACACCCAAAACGCCGAGGCACCAATAGAGCATAGCGATGAGAGTTCCGTATTTTGTCAGGCTCGAGAGAAGTCGGCATATCGTCTCGCCGCGCGCTCCAAGCACATTGGACAACATGCGAAGAAGCGCCTGCGCGATTGCGCACACTGTGAGAGCCACACAGGCGTACATGATCGAAGCGGTGAGCGCGAATATGTTGAGACCGTGCTGCCAGTCGTTGCCCAGGATATAGGTAAATACCGAACGCGGACCAAACAGAGCGTCTTTAAACAAGACGGCCAAAAAGACGATAAACACCGCGATGCCGGTAAACCATTTAAGGACTGTGCCGAGTTTTTGCTCGGGGGTTTTGTCCTCCCATTTAAAGGAGATGTTGAGCCATCGGCTAATGGCGCTTTCGCTGTGTTTGACACGGCCGTCGGACGTCGTGACGGTGATGTTGTGCCGTCTTGTCGCGAAATCGCCTTCGTGCTTCGAACGCTTTTCTTCGACTTTTATGGTGTCGAGCGTCAGCAACGGGTAGATAAGGGCAAAGCAAATGGCGGCGATGATTCCGGTTGCGATTGTGAGCGGAACGCGCTGGTGCATAAAGGAGTCTTCGGGTGCCGCGACGTAAACGTAATAGTCGCCAGTCTCCAAGCAGGAGGCGTAGAGTTTTTGGTTGTCGATGTAGACGAAGTCGCTAAAGCCATCTGCAAGCTGCTCGTCAGTCAGTCCTATTTCGGATGCTTTTTTCCCAAGAAGAAGGTCGTTGGGATGATATGCGACGGTACCGTCTTTTTTCTCGATTGCAAAGGCGAAGCCTCCGGCGCCCGCCTTGATGCCATCGAGCACTGCGTCGATCTTGGTGCTCTTGAGCATTTCTTCTAAGCGCATGGGGCGCACGGCAATCTGCACGATTCCGTCTGCAATGCCATCCTGATCGTAGAGTGCGACTCCGATGTACTGATATGTCTCGCCGGTGGTTCTGTTGATAGAGAGAGGCTGTATATATTCATCCTTGCCGCCCAAAAGCGAGCGGAACTCGTAGGAGGAGTCACCGTACTTGGTCGAAAGGCTGTAGGATCGCTGCGATGTGCTCGAGCTTGTCATATTGCCGTCGCCGTCGTAGAGATAAATTGACTCGATGTTGAGCGTGTTTGCCATGCTGTGCAGGTCGGCTCGCGTGGCGAGCTCTGGATTGTGCTCAACGATGTAGGCGATAATGTGGCAGGCAGTGGCATAGTGCTCGCTATATTGCCTCGTAAGCTCATCCTCGCGCAGCGCATTATTTTTGAGCGTTTGATCAATCTGCTCTAAGCGCTCCCGATTGACCGTCGCCTGGCTCGAAAGGGCAAAGAGCGTTTGCATATAGAAGGTTACTGCCAAAAGTAAGACGAGTCCTGCAATGGACAAGGCTGTTGCGCGCCTGCCCACGGAGGGGCTAAACCGAAGGCCGCGACCGATCTTGACGTATTCGTGATGGTCGTGGTCGTCATGTTCGTCATCCGCTAGGACAAACAGGTCATAGAGTGCCACGGCGGCGACGACTGCGATGAAGGCAAAGAGGATGACGCCCACGGTGATGTTGCGCGCGGAGGCGGTATCGCTTTCGGGGATGGCGAGAATGTAATAGGTGTCATCGACCAACTTGACGCGACAATACAGGCTTGTGTTTTTGACGGAAGTGATGAATGTCTTGCCGTCTTCAAGATTGCCCACGTCGATGCCGTTGTCGAGTGCATCGGTACCTATCATGTTCTGATCGGGATGGTAGGTGATCAGGTGTGTTTTTGCCGATACGGCGAGGACATATCCGTGACTGCCGAGCGAGATGTTCTTGAGCATGCTCTCGGCCGAGCCGGTGTCCTTGACAAGGGCGTGCAGCTCTTGGGGATTTTGCTCTACGATGACCATGGTGTCGTCATCGATTTTGGCGGCATAGTATCGCATGAGCCAGTCTTGATCGGGAAGATCGACCTCAACTGGATCGGAGGGCTTGCCGGTCTCGAAGCACTGACGTAGCTGGTTGAAGCGGGCACGGCTAAAATCGGCTTTGGTGTCAGCCGCTTTGGCGATGATGGAGCCGTCACGTCGGGTAACGAGAACGTTATCGACCTTGAGCAGGTCCTTGAACTCGGCCATTTTGGCATCGGTCGCTTCATAACCGGCATCGTTGGCCGCCATAAATGCGATGCTTGCGGCGCGCGTGCGATACAGGTCATCAAATGTTTGGGTGTTGTCTTTCGTTTCCGACTGGGCCGTTTTAACGAGATCGGGGAGTTCGGCGGCAACGCGATCGAATTCTAAAGCGTATTCCTCTTGCGATAGACGCGTTTGCATCGAGGCGAGTAGGAGTCCCATCGCTAACGTGCAGACGGCTACGGCAATGGCAAGCGCCACGGACTTCTGTTTTAGTCGCTTGGACATGGGTGGACTTCCTTAGTTCCATTTCTCGATGAGCGTATCGATTGTTTTGTCTTTGAGCATTGAGCGTACTTCGGCGGCAAGTTTGGGTGAAAGCTCAGAGCCCTTCTGCGTTGCGACGGCGTAGCGCTGTGGGTTGATGCCAAAATCGGGCAGGACGGTGCGCTCGTCATCGAGATAGGTTTTGGCAATTGCGCCATCGGTCGCCATGGCGTCGACGTCGCCGGCTTCCAATGCGCGGGAAAGCTCAGCGTAGCTTGCATATTGGCTCAGATGCCATGTGTCGTAGTCAATGTTGCCGCTCTTGGCATCCTGCTGCTGGGGGATGCCGTCCGAAAGCCCCAGCTCCAAAAACTTCGCGGCAAGTTGAGGTGCAGCGTTTGTTCCGGATACCGTGCCAATTGTTCCGCCCTTAAGCTGGGAGAAGGATTGAATGAGCGATGTATTTTCGACAACAAGAATTACCGAGTCGGTGTAATAGGCGGCAGAGAAGTCAAACAGCTTTTTGCGTTCGTTGCTTATCGAGTAGCACGCGATCAGGCAATCGACTTTTCCCGACGAGAGCATTTCTTCGCGTGTCTCGGGCGTTACGGATATAAACGAACAGCCTCCATAGCCAAGACGGCTTGCCAACTCGTTGGCGAGGTCGATTTCGAATCCGTAGTATTTGCCGTTGTTGGGATTACGCTCGCTAAACCCGACGATATCCGAGCGGACGCCTACGTTCAGCCTGGCCTTGCCGGACATGCCGGAATGACTGTTCGAGCAGGCTGGCAGTACCACAGCTGCCAGTGTGGCTCCGGCTGCCGAGATTGCCAACCGGCAGGCCTTTCGGCGTGTGACTGAATGGTCCATTTGCATTCCTCACGACGAATGTTCAGTCCTTTAATGATACGGACGGGCAAGTATGGAACAGCCGCGAAGCGGCGGGTAAACGCAGGGTTGAGGTGGAGGGCAATCCTGACGGGATTTGGTGCTTTACCGCTAAATGGATGCCCTCATTCTGCAATGGGCGGTGGGTCTTGTCGCATATGGGACAATAGCGGACGGTTGGGTGCTGGCATAAACGGCGCTCACGTATTCGTTTTGCTTGCTAAGGAGTACCCATGGGCGTCGTCGATCCCTTTTCTGTTGCTCGGGCCGCGGGGCTTGAGCTGACCGGGACGTCCGAGGGGCTCACGCTCACCGACGGCTCGATGGAGCTGCGTGCCGATTTTACCCGCATGCTGCCGCGGCTCAAGCAGGGCCGTCTGCAGCAAGAGTTGTTGGTAAAGGCTGCGCGCGCAAAAGGCGTCGAGTGCCCGTGGGCAATCGATGCCACGGCAGGCTTTGGCGAGGATTCGCTGCTGCTGGCGGCCGCGGGCTTTACCGTCGATCTGTATGAGCAGGATTGCGTGATCGCGGCGCTCCTCAAGGATGCTTTGGATCGCGCGGCAGATGAACCGGCGCTTGCGACAGCCGTGGCGCGCATGCGCTTGCATGCGGGCGAGGACAGCATTGCCGGCCTTCGCCATACAGCTGAGTTGATCGGGCGGGGCGAGCTTGCCGCTCCCGATGCGGTGTACCTGGACCCCATGTTTCCCGAGCGCACCAAGAGCGCGGCGGTGAAAAAGAAGTTCCAGCTGCTGCATCACTTGGAGCAGCCGTGCGCCGATGAGGAGGCGCTGGTCCAGGCAGCGCTTGCGGTGCATCCGCGCAAAGTCGTTATCAAACGGCCGGTGAAGGGCCCGTTGCTCGCCGGCATAAAGCCGAGCTATCAGCTTGCGGGCAAGGCCGTTCGTTACGATGTTTTGGTGCCGCCGCGCCCGTAGCTTGCGTGCGATGGTTGGCGCTCCGTCAGTGCCGTGCCGATGTGGGGTCTATTTCCAAGGGTGCGACGTCAGGTGCCAGCCGCCGCAGTATTCGCATTTGTAGCAGGCTAAGCCGCGCCGCCCGCGGTTTTCGCAGTCGGCCATAACGGCCTCGGCCTCGGCGCGCGTGTCGTAACGGTTTTTGCGTTCGCACGACTTGTAGCGCCAGGCTTCATCGCGCTCGGCGTTCAGAGCGTCGCGGCGCTCGTCTTCGCGCGCAAACAGGTCGCTCATATCGCCGCCCGTGGCAGCGCCCAAAAACTCGCTTTTGGCTTTTGACCAAGCGGCTCGCTTTTTGCTCCCCATCTGCTTCGTGCCCCTCTTCAAACGCTGGTATCATTGCCCAATCAAAGTGATACCAATAAACGTGAGGTCGCCGCGTGATGATCAGAAAAACCCTCGATACCGACATTCCCGCCGTCATGGCTATCTACGACGCTGCCCGCGCCTTTATGCGCGCGCATGGCAACGCCACGCAATGGCCCGAGGGCACGCCTTCTGCCGAGCAGCTGGCTGCCGATATCGCCGCCGGTGGCAGCTATGTGTGCGAAGTCGACGGTCGCGTGGTGGCGACGTTTGCCTTTTTACCGGGCCCGGACGAGTGCTATGACGTAATTGAGGACGGTCAATGGCGTAGCGACACTCCGTACGCCGTGCTGCACCGTGTGGCGTCCGATGGCACCGTGCACGGTATCGCGGCTGCGATGTTTGCCTTTGCCAAGGAACGTATCGACCATCTGCGTATCGACACGCACCAAGACAACCTGCCTATGCAGGGCGCCATCGCCAAGGCCGGGTTTAAGCGCGCCGGTATCGTATATGTGTCGGACGGTACGCCGCGCGTCGCGTTTGATTGGCTGCGCGAGGCATAAAGGCCGAGTCGCATACCAGCGTTTCACCGAAATGAAAATGGCCCCGAGTGGGGCCATTTTTGGTAAAACGCGTTGTTGTGGGGCTCGCGTTGTTATCGCCCCAGATGAGCCCGGGCAGACAAAAAGGGGAGGTGCCGGCTTTCGCAAGGCGCGAACCTACGAAAATCGCCGCGCGGCAACGCAGGGCGATGAGCTCGGTCGGGGGATAGGGCCCGCTTCGCCCGCCGGCCCGTAAATTGTATCATCCAGTGTGGAATGAGGACGCCCGTTGCCGCGTGCGATGGGCTTGCAATAAGAGGAGAGCCATGTCGAAGCAAGCGGTCGTTGGAATCTTGGCGCATGTCGATGCCGGCAAGACCACGTTGGCCGAGGCCATGCTATTCAACGCGGGCCGCATTCGCAAGCGCGGCCGCGTGGACAATGGCGATTCGCATCTGGATACGAACGAGATTGAGCGCGAGCGTGGCATCACGATCTTCTCGTCGCAGGCCGTGCTCGACCATGGTGATACCCACGTCATGCTCGTGGATGCACCAGGGCATGTCGATTTTTCTGCCGAGGCGGAGCGCACATTGCGTGCGCTCGACTACGCGATTTTGGTTGTGGGCGCCAACGATGGCGTGCAGGGGCACACCGAAACCCTGTGGCGCCTGCTTGCACGCTATGACATTCCGACGTTCATCTATATCAACAAAATCGATTTGGAGAATCCAGGCCGCGATGTTTTGCTGGCACAACTCGGGCAGCGTCTTTCCGAGGGCTGTCTGGATGCCAACGAGCTGCTGGCGGGCGGCGCCGTTCAGGAGGACGCTGCTGCGTTGGACGAAGCGGCGCTCGAGGAGTTTCTAGAGGCGGGTGAGCTTTCCGCCGCGACGCTGTCGCGCATGGTTGCCGAGCGTAAGCTCTTTCCCTGTTTTGCCGGCTCGGCGCTCAAAGACCAGGGCGTGGACGAGCTGCTGGATGGTATGTGCACGCTGATGCGCGAACAGGCATGGTACCCGGAGTTTGCCGCGCGCGTCTACCGCGTGAGCCGAGGGGATCGCGACGAGCGCTTGGCATGGGTTAAAGTGACCGGCGGCACGCTGCATGCCAAACAGGTGATCAACGGACGCTCCGGTGCCGAGGCATGGGAGCAGAAGGTCGATCAGGTACGCATCTATAACGGCGATAAGTATGAGCTTGCCCAAGAAGTTGCTGCTGGCGGTATTTGTGCCGTGACGGGTCTTGCGCACGTTCGCCCGGGGGACGCCCTGGGCGCGGAGCCCGCGGGCGATGCGCCCGTCATTGCGTCAGTTCTCACCTATACGGTGCTTCCGGGCGAAAACGATGTCCATGCGGTGTTCAAAGCACTGACTGAGTTGGCGGACGAAGATCCCATGCTCGGCGTAAGCTGGAATACGCATCTCGAGCAGATTCACCTGCAGCTGATGGGCGCCGTGCAACTCGAGGTCGTGCAGCGGGTGTTGGCAGATCGTTTTGGCCTTTCGATTGCGTTTGAGCCCGGCGGCATTCTCTATAAGGAGACTATTTCGCAGCCGGTCGAGGGCGCGGGCCACTTTGAGCCACTGCGCCACTATGCCGAGGTGCATCTGCGCTTGGAGCCGTTGCCAGCGGGTTCGGGCGTGCAATTTGGCACCGTGACCTCGACCGACGAGCTCGATCTTAACTGGCAGCGTTTGGCGCTCACCAACGCCATGGAGCGCGATCATCTGGGCGTGCTGACCGGCTCGCCCATCACCGATGTGCGCATTACGCTCACGGGCGGCCGCGCGCATGCCAAGCACACCGAGGGCGGCGACTTTCGCCAGGCCACGTACCGCGCGATTCGCCAGGGGCTCATGCAGGCGCGTGAGGCCGGCGCGGCAGTGCTGTTGGAGCCGTGGTATCGCTTTGAGCTCGAGGTGCCGGGGGAGTGCGTGGGCCGGGCGCTCTCGGATGCCACGCGCATGGGTGCCGAGTACGAGTCGCCGACGATGGCGGGAGACCGGGCGAAGCTTGTGGGTCGCGTGCCGGCTTCCGAGGTGCAGGATTACGCGCTGGAGGTGGCTGCCTACACGAGCGGTCGCGGGCATCTGTACCTGGAGTTCGCCGGCTATGCGGCTTGCCATGATGTCGAGCACGTAATCGAGACGGCCGCCTATGAGCCCGAGGCCGATCTGCCCAACACGCCCGACTCGGTCTTTTGCTCTCACGGCGCCGGCTACACGGTCAAATGGTACGACGTACCCGCCGCAGCTCACGTAAAGGTCGATCCCGCCACCTTCCGCTCCTATCGCCCCGCCGACCCCACCTTCTTCTGCCATTAGGGGACGGGGTAGAAATGGTAGATTTTTGAACCCTCTGATCCTTGACTAATTGATTTTGGCGCCGACGCTGCAAGAGGGACAGTCCCTTTGTCACCTGCTGATGGTATAACTCGGTATAAGTTGGTATAACTGTTACCAGGGTTTACCGATTAGAGGAGGCCGACATGAATCCAAATCCCTTTAAGCCAACGGCAGGCAAGCGGCCTCCGATGCTCATCGGTCGAGAGTCGGTCATCGAAGATTTTGAGGAAGGACTCGACAACGGCGCCGGAGCGCCGGGTAGGCTCATGCTCATTACGGGAAACCGCGGCTGCGGCAAAACGGTTCTCCTGCGGGAGCTGCAACGTCTAGCCAGCGAGCGCGGATGGGCGGTTATCTCCGATTCCGCTTCGCTTGGCTTATGCGACCGCTTAGCCGACGCGCTTCGCTCGAATAAACCCGTTGTGACGTCAATGGAGTTCGGGCCGTCGTTTGGCCGGATGTCGGTCGAGGCGGCGCGAGCAAAGGGCGAGACGTTACGAGGGCTGGTCAACGAGCGCCTCAAGAAGCTCGGTCCAGGCAAGGGCATACTGTTTGCGATTGACGAGGCGCAGTCTGCGTCTATCGAGGAGCTGGCGGCTCTTGCCGTTCTCTATCAGCAAGTGCTCGGAGATCAGGATGCTACGGGATTGCCCGATAGTGACCAGCGCGGTCTTGCGCTGGTGTTCGCTGGATTGCCCAGTATGGTTGATGACTTGCTCGAAGAGCCGAGCGTAACGTTTTTGCGGCGTGCCCAGCAGCGTACGCTGGGGGCGATATCTTTGCCCAAGGTGCGCGATTCATATATCCAGACGGTCAAAGACGCTGGTCTTTACGTTGACGCGGAGACGGCGGACCTTGCGGCACACAAGAGCATGGGGCATCCCTATATGGTTCAGCTGGTGGGCTATTACATGTGGCGCTCTGCTGTCCGACGCAACTCGCAGGTCATTGAAAGGTGCGATGTCGAGGATGGCCATGCGGATGCCGTCTCCGAGTTCTACGAAGCGGTTGACGCGCCTCTGTATTACGGGCTGCGCAGTCCACAGTGCCTCTTTATCGAGGCCATGGCTGCTGACGAGGGCAAGCCGACGCGCATGGCGGATATCATTGAGCGCTGCGATCGCACTCGGAGCTGGGCGAGTAAATATCGTGCAAGCCTGATTCGCGAGCGTGTCATCGAGGCTGCCGGATACGGCCTCGTCCGGTTTACCGTGCCCATGCTGGGCGCGTACATCCGCGACCGCATTTTATGGCATGAGTAGGGTGATAAAGGTGACGGAACAGAAGATGAGCCCGCAGGCTATCGAGGTGCGTGGCGCGCGCGTCCATAACCTCAAGGATATCGATATTGATATTCCGCTGGGAAAGCTCGTGGGTATTGCCGGCGTGTCGGGTTCGGGCAAGAGTTCGCTGGCGCTGGGGGTTCTTTATGCCGAGGGCTCGCGCCGCTACTTGGAAGCGCTCAGCACCTATACTCGCCGTCGTCTGACGCAGGCCGAGCACGCCCAGGTGGACGAGGTACTGCACGTGCCGGCGGCGCTCGCGCTGCACCAGCGCCCGAGCGTACCGGGCGTACGCTCGACCTTTGGCACCATGACCGAGCTCAACAACAGCCTGCGCCTGCTCTTTAGCCGCTGTGCCCATCACGTGTGCCCGCATTGCGGAGCGCGTGTGGAGCCGAGTCTTAACGTGGCCGCGGGCCTGTCGCTCACGTGCCCTGCGTGCGGCCGCGAGTTCTACGCGCCGGGCGCCGAGGACCTTGCCTTTAACAGCGGCGGTGCGTGCCCTACCTGCGGCGGCACCGGTGTCATGCGCGAGGTGGACGAGGCGAGCCTGGTACCCGACGAGTCAAAGACTATCAACGAGGGCGCGGTGCTTCCCTGGGGCACGCTCATGTGGGATCTGATGAAGCAGGTGGCTGGCGAGATGGGCGTGCGCACCGACGTGCCGTTTAACCAGCTCACGCCTCAAGAGCGCGATATCGTGTTCCACGGTCCGGCGGTTAAGAAGCACATTCTCTACGTTCCCAAAAACGGCGAGGGCGCCACGCCGCTCGACTTTACCTATTACAACGCCGTCTATACCGTCGAGAATGCGCTCGCCAAGGTTAAGGACGATAAGGGGCTCAAACGCGTTGCGCGCTTTTTGCGCGAGGGGCCATGCCGCGACTGTGGTGGCACGCGTCTTTCCGAGGCTGCGCGCCAGCCCCAAGTGCGCGGTATCAATCTGGCACAGGCGGCAGCCATGACGCTGGGCGAGGCGATTGAGTGGGTGCGCGGGGTGCCTGCATCCTTGCCGCCCGAGATGCGGCCCATGGCGACGGATATCTGCGATTCGTTTTTGAGTGCGGCCCGTCGTCTGGTCGACCTGGGTCTCGATTACCTTTCGCTCGATCGCGCCGGCGCCACGCTCTCCACGGGTGAGCGCCAGCGTGTGCAGCTCGCCCGCGTGGTGCGCAACCGATCGACGGGTGTGCTTTATGTGCTGGACGAGCCCTCGATCGGCTTGCATCCTGCCAATGTCGACGGCCTGGTGGGCGTGATGCGCGACCTGGTGGGCGACGGCAACACCGTGGTTGTTGTCGACCACGACACGCGCGTGCTGGCGGAAGCCGACTATCTGGTCGAGATGGGCCCCGTTGCCGGAGCAGGCGGCGGCAATGTGATCGCCGCTGGTACGGTAGACGAGGTCGAACAATCGCAAAGCAGTCGCATCGCGCCGTTTTTGCGCGCCGAGCCCAAGCGCTTGCGTTCGCAGGTGACTGACGAGGAAATGTTCGACCAGGGCCAAATCCGCATGGCGACCGATACCATCCATACCGTCAAGCCGCTCGAAGTCGATATCCCGCGCGGCCGCTTGGTCGCGGTGACGGGCGTTTCGGGTTCGGGTAAGACGACGTTGGTGCTCGAGACGCTCATTCCGGCACTCAAGGCGCAAGCAGATGGCGAGCGTCTGCCGGGGCACGTGCGTTGGGTCGATGCCGAGGGCATTGCCCGCGCCAACCTGATTGACGCCACGCCCATCGGCGCCAACGTGCGCTCGACGGTAGCGACCTATGCTGACATCCATGACGAGCTGCGCCGCGCCTTCGCCCGTACGCCCGAGGCCAAGGCAGCCGGCTACAAGGCGGGCGCCTTTAGCTACAACACCGGCGCCTTGCGCTGCCCTACGTGTGACGGCACGGGATCGATATCGCTCGACGTGCAGTTTTTGCCCGACGTCGAGATCGTCTGCCCGGCATGTCGCGGCTCACGTTATGCAGACGCGGCTTCGCATATCCATCGCGAGGGCAAGGACGGGAGCTTGCTTACGTTGCCGCAGCTCATGGATATGAGTGTGGACGAGGCCATCGACGCCACGGCGGGGCTCAAGAAAGTTCAGGCGCGCTTGCAGACCTTGCACGACCTGGGCTTGGGCTATCTCACGCTCGGTGAGCCCACGCCGGCGCTCTCGGGCGGTGAGGCACAGCGCCTTAAGCTCGCGAGCGAGATGGGCCGCGTGCAGGATGATGCCGTATTCGTATTTGACGAGCCCACGATTGGCTTGCATCTGCTCGATGTCCAGGTGTTGCTGAGTGTGTTCGACGGCCTTGTCGCCAAGGGCGCCACGGTTATCGTGATCGAGCATGACCTCGACCTTATCCGTAACGCCGATTATGTGATCGACATGGGTCCGGGCGGTGGTGATGCGGGCGGGCAAATCGTCTGCGCCGGTACGCCGGGCGACATCGCAGCTTGCTCCGCAAGCATCACCGGCCGCTACCTATAGACAATGAGGCAAAGGGACAGCCCCTTTGCCTCATTGATGCCTATTTCACGCATTGAGCCGCGAGATAGTCGCGGAAGAATGGCAATTCAAATGCGACGAGCCCTCGTCCTCGTTCCCCGATGATGCCGGCGTCTATCATGCGGCGTCGGTAGCGGGAGACCTGCTGCGGCGAACGCTTAAGGCGCTCGACAAGGTCAGCGGTGGTGGACTCTTCCTCGTCATCGAGCATGGCGATGAGGAATCGCTTGTCCTCTGCAGTGAGTTCCCGATAGGTTGCCGCGAGGATTCGGTCATCCATCTCGTCGCGCGCGATTTTGATTCCCAGGTCAAAGTCGCGTGACGAGATTTCTTTCGAATCGCTTGTGAGATCCCAGGCACGGTAGCCTACGAGTTGCAATAGGAAGGGAAAACCAGAGATCGAGCGAACGGCTCTATCGATTCCCTCAGCATCTGCCAGGCGATCGTTTTCCTGGATTGTGCGAATCAAGGCCTCGCGCACGTCATAGTCGGCAATGCGACCCAGATGATATTGTTGGGCGCGGCGAAGGAACGAGACCGTCTTGTGGTTCAGCAACGTCGAGACGTTGTTGGGAAGTCCCGCCATGAGCAGGGCGACGCGTTTCCCATCGGTCACAAAGTGCTGATACGTTGCTGCGAGCTGAATCATCTCGTCGAGTGTCGGGTCTACCTCGTCAACCGTGACGAGCAGACCGGTGCCCGCCCCGTTGAGCTGGTCGATGATGTCGCTCATGCGATAACGCCAAGTTGAGACATCGTGAAAGCGATTGACCTCGATGCTGCCGAGCGGTGCAATTCCGAGACCGGTGACTTCGAAGTTCTTAGACGGGTCGATAAGATGCCCGGCAGCACGTTTCGCCCCGAACTCGATTTCCTCAAGCATTCCCGGGAGCGCGGTCGTCTTTACGGCTATCCAGCCGTGGGATTCCGCCCTTGTCGCGAGCGACGACATGAGAGCGGTTTTACCGGTTCCACGCGCGCCTGAGAAGATCGAGGTCAATTCTGGGCGCCTGCGCTGGCTCAAGAAGGCACGGTCCAAATCCCGAATAATCTGTTGTCTGCCAGCGAGATGGGCAGGAACCTCACCAAAACTGGGGGTAAACGGGTTCTCGAGATATTCCACAAGGCTCTCCTTTCACACCGCCGTTTAACTTCATTTTACTTTAGTTAATTCTGATTAAAAGTGAGGGCTCTTTATCTAGAGCATCAATTAGGCGTGTGTGCCATCGGCGCGGCGCTTGAATGTGACAAAGGGACAGTTCCTTTGTCACATTCCCGGAAAGCCTGTTTGGCGTAGGGCCTCGTAGAGGACGATGGCGGCGCTGTTGGAAAGGTTGAGGGCGCTGATGCGGTAGTCGTCGGGATTGACGAAGTTGCCGCAGATATCCTGCCGAAGGATGGCCTCGTGGCTGTCCTCGGTATGCCCCAGCGATTCCTCGTGAGCTTCCCATGCCTCGGCGTTATCGAGCGAGTCGCAATCGCGCAGCATCGGGATGCGCTCGCAGCGCTCGGGCGCCGCGGCAAGCAGTGGCTCGGGAATGCCCGAGCTCTCGCTGCCAAAGACCAAGTAGTCGCCATCGCGGTAGGTACCCTGCGCATAGGTTCTGCGCGCCTTTTTGGTCAGCAGATGCAGGCGCTCGTCGGCAGGGGAGAGGCCGTTGCGCGCAAGGAAATCCTCCCAGCCGGCATAGGTCGTCACGTCCAAGTTTTGCCAGTAGCCCAGTCCGGCACGACGCACCGTCTTGTCGTCGAGCGAAAACCCCAGCGGCTCCACCAGATGCAGGCGGGCGCCGGTAACCACGCAGGTGCGGCCGATATTGCCCGTATTGGCCGGAATCTCGGGCGCGTACAGCACAATGTTGAACATGAATCTCCTTGGCTCAGAACGAAAAACCACCACGAAGGGCACCTTCGTGGTGGTTTGGCGGTTGCGTAGGCGGAAAAATGCCCGCTTGGATAAACCTAGGCGCGGTGCCAGTCGGTCAGGCAGGCATCGAGGGAGGCGATGAGCGCATCCTTGTCCATGTGACGGCCGATGATGCACAGGCTCGTCATGCGGTCGCCCGTCTCGTCGTCCCAAATCTGCATGATCTCGGGGTTCTCGTCGATGATCTTCTGCTTCTCGCCCTCGGGCGCGGAGTCAACGAACAGACCGTTCTCCATCAGGCGCATCTGGTGGCCGGCCTGCTCAAATATGTAGCACATGTCCGGATCGCCGGTCTGCCACAGCGGACCCTTGACGCGAATGACCTCGTCGGGCCACTCCTGCTCAACAAAATCGGTGAACTTCTGCAGGTCAAACGGCTTGCGGCGCGAGTAAACAAAGGTCTCGATGTCGTACTCGAGCACCTCGGGGTCATCGTGCTCCTCGGGATGTTCCATGGCATCGATCCAGGCGGCGGAGTTGTAGGCGCGCATAAAGTCGAAGCGGTCGGTGTCGAGCAGCTCCTCCATGGGGACCTCGCCGTTTTGGGCCTCGACGATCACGGCGTCTTTCTGCAGGCTGCGCACGATGGCCTTAAGCTCGGCGATCTGCTCAGAGCTCACGGTATCGGTCTTGTTGAGGATCAGCGTGGAACAGAACTCGATCTGCTGGATGAGCAGGCTCTCGATGTCGTCCTCGTCGATATCCTCTGCCAGCAGGTCGCGACCGCCGTTGAACTCGTCGTACATGCGGGCGCAGTCGACCACGGCCACGATGTTGTCGAGCGCGAGTTTGGGCTCGCCGCCCACCTTGGCCTCGTCGCAGAAGCTCGAGATGGTGTAGGCGATGGGGATAGGCTCGCAAATGCCCGAAGCCTCGATGATGATGTAGTCGAAGTTGCCCGAATCGGCGATGCCCTGCAGCTGGTTGGCAAGGTCGTCCGAAAGCGTACAGCAGATGCAGCCGTTGGTGAGCGGGATGAGGTCGTCGGTCTCGGAAAGGCCGCCGTCGGCGATGAGGCTGGCATCGACGTTGATCTCGCCGATATCGTTGACGATTACGGCGGCGCGGATACCGCCATCGTTAGCGAGGATGTGGTTGAGCAGCGTGGTCTTGCCGGCACCGAGGTATCCGGTAAGCATGATGATTTTCACGGGTTTGTTGGGCATGTGCCCTCCTTTGTTAGACATGGCTTACAGTTGAATCTTATGCCAAACGCCTGCTCTTATACCCACGCGCTGGCAAATAACACAGGCTACTCCCAGGCTCCCCATACATCGGGGCAATAACCGACGGTGGCCTTTTTGCCGTTACGCACGATGGGCTCGGCTAGAACCTGCTGGTTCTCGAGCAACTTGTCGAAGCGCTGGCTGGGGGTGAGGTGCTGGATGAGCGCGAGCGTCTCCTCGTCCTTGGCCTTGGGGTTGAGCAGCTTGTCGATACCGCCGACCGCCTGCATCACGCTCGTGAGCTCGCCCTTGCTCATCTCCTTTTCCTTAAGGTCAATAAACTGCACCTTAATGCGGCGCTCTTTGAAGAAGCGCTGTGCTTTCTTGGTATCGAAAGACTTTTTGGTGCCAAAAATTTGCACGTTCATGTATTTGTTCCGCCGTTCTACCTGATGAAGTTGGTGCGCTCGCGATCGGCTTCGGGGGCTTCGATACCGGCGGCCTGTCCTGCCTCGATACAATGCAGGAGCCAGGCCATGTTCTTGCCGATGTTGCGCATGGTGGCCAGGCCCTCGGCGTCCTGGGCGGCCTCGCCCGGCATGGCGCCAAACACGTTGTTCCAGTACGTGGAAGCAACCACGGGCATCTGGTTGATGGTGAAGTACTTATTGAGCACGTCGAAGGTGGTCGACGTGCCGCCGCGACGGGCAACGGCGACGGCAGCGCCCGGCTTGTGTGCAAAGGCTTTGCTGCCGGCATAGAATGCGCGATCGAGGGCCGAAAGGATGCGTCCGCTGGGGTGCGCATAGTAGACGGGCGAGCCAAAGACAAAGCCATCTGCCTGCTCGGCGGCAGCGATCAGCTCGTTCACCACGTCATCGTCAAAGGTGCAGCGCCCGCCAAGCTTGCCGCACTGACCACAGCCGATGCAGTCGCGAATGGGCTTGGCGCCCAGCTGAAACACCTCGGTATCAATGCCTTCGGCGTTGAGCTGCTCGGCGACCTCGGCGAGTGCGCGGGCGGTGTTGCCGTTTGCCTTGGGGCTGCCATTGACCAAAAGAACCTTCATCACAAACTCCCTCTGCTTTTGGTGACTTCTGCAGAGGATTATCGCACGATGGGGGAGGCGGCGCGGGCGCGGCGCTAATCCAGTTTGGTACCTGGCACCTGCACGGCTTTCCCGAGCAACGCTTTGAGCTCGTTCAAAATCGAAACGGGCTGACGGTCGACGCCGTCCAGATGGAGCGTGGCCACACGAATGGGCGGCTGATATTCAAATGAGCCAAAGAGCACGGGCGACCCCAAGAATCGCTCGATTTCGTCTGCGATCGCGTCGGTCTCTTCGGGATCAAAGTCGTCGAAAAGCGCCACGAACATTGGTCCCGTCGAGCGGAACAGGCGGCCCTTGCCGCGCGAGCATTCCATAAGGCAGGCGGCACTTTCTGCCAAAACACGGTCGCCCGCATCAAATCCAAAGCGGGCATTGACCTCGGCGATATCGTCAACCTTAATGGCAATAAAGCCTGCCTCGCGCGCCACGCGACGCATTTCGCCAATGGCGTTGACCAGGGCGTGAATATCGCCCAGACCGGTCACGGAATCGGTCGTATCCGCTAGGCTTCGGTTGATGATAATGCCCACATACATGCTGGGCTCGGTATCGGTGCCGTCCAAACGGTAGCCCGTGCAGTCGCAAAGCACGTATTTTCCGGTGGCATCCATTACGCGATACTGCATGTAGTGGAAGTGCCACGTGCCGTTTATCACCATGTCGAGCTCGGCGCGTACGTTGTCGCGGTCCTCGGGATGAACGCGGGCAAGCCACATGTCGACCGAGTTAAAAGGGTGCTGGGAGGGCAGGTCAAAATCGCGCACGGCGTTGACCGACCATTGCGATTCTCCCGTATCGAGGTTAAGGATGAACGGATAGCGCGTCTCGGAGCTCATGGAGATCGCTTGGAACACCCGGTCGTTGCAGGGAAGCTGATCGACGATTGGGCGTTGCGGCGCGTCATTGTCTTTCGGTTGCTGCACACGATGCATAAGCTTATAGCGATACATCTTGCGATCGGCATCCATCGTCATCTGGCGACGTGTGTCGCCGGCAAGCGGATCGACGCGCGAGCAGCCAAAGCTAAAGCTGCCGATCATGGGCGCCTTGCCGCCTGAGCTCGCCTCGATCAGCCCGGCACGTACCCGCTCCAAGCGCTGCTCGAGTTCAGTCTCGTTTGCGGAGAGCGAGATGAGCACAAACTCGTCTCCACCGATACGGAACAGCATCTCATCGTGCTCCATGGTTTCGGAGAGCGTGCGGCAGATGCTCAGAATATAGCGATTGCCTTCGGCGTGGCCAAACCTATCATTGCAATGTTTGAGATGGTCGATGTCAATATAGGCGCAGGTGAAGGGGTCGCCTTTGTGCCAGAGTTGCTCGACGTGACGGTCGAATCCGTTGCGGTTGCCCAAGTTGGTGAGCGGATCGATATAGGCGTTGCGCTCAAGCAGCTGGCGCTCTTGTTGCAGGATGGCATGCGTCTTTTGCAGTTGCTCACCAACGGCGCGTAGCTCAGCAGGCAGCGCGGCAACATCGAGTTCGGCGGTCGAGATGCCATTCGCAAGTCGCTGAAGATAGGCAATAATCGATTGCTCGCCCAGGCGATATGATTCGTTCATGATGGATAACCTCCTTGGGCGGAACAGCGGTTTGTATCATATCCCCAATTCGGTTTGAATTGGGGATATAAGTTAACTAATGGAGGCAAATTCCCCCTTCGGCGGTGGTGTTTTGCGCGCGAGCGTATCAGTTGTTATTGCCACCATCGAGCAATGCCTCAAAATCCTTCGCTGGCATGGGGCGGTAGTAGAGGAAGCCCTGGGCGTCGCGGGCACCCATTTGCCGTAGCACGTTCGCCTGCTCATTTGTCTCGACGCCTTCGACCACGACGGGCAGATGGAGCGAATGCGCCATCTCGAGCATCGATGAAATGATTTGCGTGCTGCGGCCATGATCGCCGTCGACGGGCGCAATCTGCCAAATGTGCTTGTCAAGCGTCACCATAAAGCCGCTTTCCTCGAGTGCGGGGATATGGGTGCACATGCTGTGGACGGCTATTATTCGACAGGCGGTAGCGCGACGATGCGATGTTCGATGAAAATGCGACTGAGACGATATATGTTGACGGGTATACTTGTCCCGGTTTAAAACGCAGGAACGGAGATGGTCGCATGGCACAGCCGGATACGACGCGCACGGTGGGGCTGGCACTCGAGGGAGGCGGCTACCGCGGTATGTATACGGCGGGCGTGCTCGACGTTTGGATGGAGCACGGTTTGACCTGCGACCATATGGTGGGTGTCTCGGCGGGCGCGGCGTTTGGCTACAACTTTAAATCGCGGCAGATCGGCCGTGCCATTCGCTACAACAAGGCCTATTGCGCCGATAAGCGCTATGCGGGTGTGACCAGCTGGCTGCGAACCGGTGATATGTTCAATGCCGATTTTGCCTATCACGAGGTGCCTATCGAGCGCGATCCCATCGACTTGGAGGCGTATCGCGCCTGCCCCATGCGATTTACGTGCGTGTGTACCGATATCGAGACGGGCAAGGCCGTCTACCACGACCTGCCCTATGGCGACGAGAGGGATATCGAGTGGATCCGGGCATCGTCTGCGATTCCTGTGGCGACGCGTCCCGTTGCTATTGACGGGCATAAGTATCTGGATGGTGGCGTGGCTGATTCTATTCCCAGTGCATGGCTGTTTGCGCAGGGGTATGACCGCAATATCGTGGTACTCACGCAGCCGGCGGGCTTTGTGAAGCAGCCCAACAGCGTGATGCCCATGCTGCGTCGCGTGTTTCGTCACTATCCGGAGTTTGTCGCAGCGCTTGAGCGTCGGCATGAGGTCTACAATGCCACGCTCGATGACTTGGCACGTCGTGAGGCCGCCGGCGATATCTTTGTGGTGCGGCCGAGCGAATCGGTGAAGGTGCCGTCGCTGTGCCGCGAGCCGGATGAGCTCGAGCGTATCCACCAGGTCGGCCGCCACGATGCGGAGGCGACCTTGCCGGCGCTGGAAGCGTATCTGGCAGAGTAGAGCAAACTGCCGTGGACTCGGCGGAAAGCGCATCCCGGAATCGGCGCTAAAAATGGGATGAGGTTTCCGCGAGAGGCCCGTAGCGGAAAGCGCGCCCCGGAATCGGCATCCAAAACGGGATGCAGTTTCCCCGACGGCGGGTTTTGGAAACGGCGTCCCAGAATTTGCGCCTGGAATGGGATGGGGTTTCCCAACGGAGCCGCATGCGGAAAGCGCATCCCGGAATGGAGGTCCAAACTGGGATGCGCTTTCCATTGCTGAAGATATGAGGTCGCGAATCAGTTGCTCGGCCTGAGCCTATGCCTGCTGCCAGGTGTCGACGAGTTCCTTGGCCGCGGCGTGGGGGTCATCGGCGCTGCAGACAGCGCTCACCACAAAGAAGCCGTCGACGCCGGTGGCCTTGAGCTGCGGCAGGTCGGCCGTCTTGACGCCACCGCCCACCACGATGGGCACGGGGCTTGCCGCGTGGAGGGCGGCCAGGTCCTCAAAGCTCTTGGTGATGATAGAGCCGTCGGCCGCGCGTCCGCAATCGCGCTTGGTCTTGGTCTCGTGGAGCGGGCCGATGCCCAGGTAGTCGACCAGGCTCATGTCGGCGGTCTTGACGTACTCGAGCATCTCCTCGCAGCGTGCCGAAAGGCCCACGATGGCATCGGGGCCCAGAAGTTTGCGGCAGACCTCGACGGGAATATCGCTCTGACCCACGTGCACGCCGTCGACGGCGATGCCCTGCTCGCGCGCGGCAAGCACGCAGTCCAGACGGTCGTCGATCAGCAGGGCGACCTGACCGGTCTTGCCGGCCTGTGCGATTGCCTGTGCGGCATCGCCGGTCAGCGCAATGATCTCGCGGGCGCTTGCCATCTTGGAGCGCACCTGGATGCAGGTAAAGCCGGCGTCGAGTGCCTGGGCCACCACATCGCCCACGGGGCGTCCGAGCGTGTTTTCGGGGCCGAGTACCAGATAGGCCGAGATATCAAGGTTGTCGCGGATGCTCATCGTGCTTCCTCCTGCTTTTTGATCTGTGCTTCCATGCGCTCGAGCTTGCCGGTCATGGTGTCGGTAAATCCGGGCCGAATATCGGCTTTGAGCACGACTTCGGTGCGGATGCCCTTGCTCGCCAACACAAAGGTTGCGTCGCGCACGACATGCATGACCTCGTCCCAGTCGCCCTCGATCTCGGTGAACATCGAGGTGGTGCGGTTGGGAAGGCCGCTCTCGCGAATGACGCGCACGACCTCGGCGACCTCGGCGGACAGCTCGTCGCCGGTGCCGCACGGGGCGATGGCGACGGCGACGAGCGTGTTCATGCCGGTATTGGTTGCGGGATCGGACATGGCCTATGCCTCCTCGAGCTCGAGTCGGTTGTCGGCAATGTCTTGGGCGGTCGCGCGGTAGAGTTCGTCGATAAAGGCGACCTTAAAGCTTGCCGGGGCATCGGCGACAGCGGCGGCACGCGTGCCGGCAACGTTGTAGACGGCGGTGCCGCAGATGGCTGCCGTAAACGGGTCGGCGGCACAGGCGTACACGGCCAGCACGCCTCCCTGCGAGCAGCCGCAGCCGGTGATTTTGGACATGAGCGGGCTGCCGCCGTGGGACTTGGCCACGGTTGTGCCGTCGGTTATCAGGTCGACTTCGCCCGAGACCACAACGGCACCGCCGGTGTAGCGGGCGAGCGCCACGGCGGCATCGCGGGCGGCGTCTACCGTGTCGGTGGTATCGACACCGCGTACACGGCTCAGATCAGCTGCCTCGCCCTCAAGACCCCACAGGCCGGCGAGTGCGATGATCTCGGAGGCGTTGCCGCGCACGATAGCGGGCTTGTACTGCTTGAGCTCGTTTACCAACTGGGTGCGCAGGCTGCCGATGCCTAAGCCCACTGGATCGAGCACCCAGGGCTTGCCGGCGTCGTGTGCCGCCTTGGCCGCGCGGGGAATTGTCTGCTCGTAGATGGGGAAGAGCGTGCCCATATTGAGATAGATGGCGCCGCCGCCGGCAACGAGTGCCTCGCCCTCGTCGGGCAGATAGACCATGGCGGCCGATCCGCCCACGGCGAGCTGCGCGTTGGCGACAAAGTCGATCGTCACCGTGTTGGTGATGGAGCCGGCCATCGGATTGGTGGCGCGAATCTCCTCTACGGCCTTGACCATATGTTGCTTAAGCTGTTCCGAATCAATCACTGCACATGCCTCCTTGGCATAGAAAAGGGGCGCTGTGCATAGACAGCGCCCCTGTAAAGGCGGCATGCTCCCTACGCCAGCATTAACTGACAGGTTCAAAGGATTGGGCCCCATGCCCTCTCAGCCTTGTGGTTTGCACCGCCGGCACTCCCGCATCGAATCTGTTGTTCCCTATACTAGCGCACCTGCCAAAAAGGGACAGGTTTATTTTGGCAGGTAACAACTGGGACTTTGCGTTTTCCCAGATGAAACCTGCCGAAATAAACCTGTCCCTTTTTGGCAGGTCGGTACAATAGATGGGATTAAGAATGACCGAGGGGACCTTATGATCAAACTTGTGCTAACCGATATGGACGATACGCTGATTCCAGCCGGGCATGACGGCGCCAGCGACTACGCCATTGAGGGTATTCATGCCATGCAGGCGGTGGGTCTGCACTTTGGTCCGGTTTCGGGTCGTCAGCCGTCCGCGATGGGCTGGATGTTCCGCAATCGCTCCGAGTGCTTCTCGACCGGTGCGTTTTGCAACGGCCAGGTGATGTTTGTCGATGGCGAAGTAGTCGCTTCGCGCGCAATCGATAACGATGTCCTTATGCGCTTAGCCGATTATTTTGAACAGGAGACCGACGATACGTATTTGAAGGTCTACCGTCTGGGCGATGACTTTTGGAATAACGATGCCTATTGCGTGACAAGCGATCCCGAGCGTGTGCGTCGCGCCATGAAGTCAGGCGGCAACGCGTGGCTCAAGGGCGAAGAGGCTCCCTGTTGTCCTGTCGTTGACGATGCCCCGGTATACAAGGCGAATATCTGGAGTGCCCGTTCGCGCGAGGAGCTCGCCGAGCTGCGCGAGCGTGTTGCCGCTGAGGTGCCGGAGCTCTCGCTCGTGTTTCCCAACAACCGCGTGCGCCTGTTCGACGTTCTTCCGACCGACTGGGACAAGGGCTGCGCTGCGCTGGAGCTGGCGCGTGCTTTGGGCCTGACGCCCGACGAGGTGGCCGTATTCGGCGATTCCGATAACGATTTGCCCATGATCGATGCCGTTCCCAACTCCGTTGCAGTCGCCAATGCCAACGAGGCCGTCACGGCTGCCGCACGCTGGCATATCGGCGCTGCGGCAGATGATGCGGTTGCCGGGGCTCTGCATCAGATTGTCGCCTGCGCCGCGACGGGGGAGATGCCGTCGTTTATGAGCCAAATGGACACGGCGGGTTTCGACGTCACAAACGTCTAGGGAGAAAGCCATGAAGCTCCAGCAACTCAGATATGTTGTCAAAGTTGCCGAATGCGGCAGCATTACCGAGGCCTCGCGCCGTCTCTTTGTGTCGCAGCCTTCGATTACCGCGTCGATTCGCGATCTCGAAAACGAGATGGGTGTGCACATCTTTGAGCGCACCAACAAGGGCGTCATTGTGTCCGAGGAAGGCGAGACCTTCTTGGGCTATGCGCGCCAGGTACTCGACCAGGCCGACCTGCTCGAGGGTAAGTACAAGGGCGCATCCGAGCAGGTGCCGCACTTTAGTGTGAGCTGCCAGCATTATTCCTTTGCCGTCAACGCGTTTGTCGACGTGATTCGCGAGTTCGATGCCGCGCGTTACGACTTCACCCTGCGCGAGGAGCAGACTCACGAGATTATCGAGGATGTTGCGCATATGAAAAGCGAACTGGGCATCCTGTACTTATCCGAGCATAACCGCGAGGTCATCGAGCGCATGCTGGTGGCCAACGAGCTCGTGTTCGAAGGACTCTTCTGCGCCACGCCGCATGTCTTCGTCTGCGCCGACCATCCGCTGGCGGACCGCTCCAGCGTGACGCTCGAGGATCTGGAAGACTACCCGTTCCTGTCCTACGAGCAGGGCAGCTACAACTCGTTTTACTATTCCGAGGAGCTGACCTCGACGTTCGAGCGTCGCAAAAATATCCGCGTGCGCGACCGTGCGACGTTGTTCAATTTGGCCATGGGCCTCAACGGCTACACGGTATGCTCGGGCGTGATCAGCCACGAGCTCAACGGTCCCGGCATTATCTCGATTCCGCTCGACGTGGACGAGTATATGGAGATTGGCATCATCACGCGCAAGAACACGACGCTCACGCGCTACGGTCGGGCCTATATCGACGCGATTCGTCAGCATATCTAGGCCGCTGTACTCCGCACGGTTCAAGTCTCTTTATGGCAGTCCAGACTGATATAGGAAGCATCTATATCAAACTGTTATAAACGTATATTTTACGATGGTCATATGAGCGCTCATACTCTGTCCCAGTAAAGCAACCAATGCAAAGGGAGATATCTATGAGCACTTCGATTCAACCGAACGCGCCGTTTCGCGCCGATATCGTCGGCAGTTTTCTTCGTCCGCAGGCTGTAAAGGACGCCCGTGCCGCCTATGTCGCGGGTAAACTCGACGCTTCCGGCCTTAAGGCCGTCGAGGACGACGCCATTCGCGATTTGGTGGCCAAGCAGAAGGCCGCCGGCCTGCGGGTGATCACCGATGGCGAGTTCCGCCGCAGTTACTGGCACCTCGACTTTATGTGGGGGCTCAACGGCATTGAACGCCGCACCTCACGCACGGGTTATATGTTCCATGACGAGGAGACGACGGCCGACACCGCTGTGGTTACTGGTCCCATTAGCGGCGAGAACCACCCGTTCGTCGAGCATTTTAAGTTCGTCAAGGCGCTTGAGGGAGAGGGCCACGTTGCACGCCAGACCATTCCGGCGCCGATCCAGACGTTCTCTGAGGTCACACTCGATCGCTGCGACGGCCAGCAGGAGAGCCTGCGCGCTGTCTATAAGACCGATGAGGAACTTGCCGACGCCATTGCGGCCGCTTATCGCACGGTGATCACCGACCTGTACGCAGCAGGCTGCCGCAACATCCAGTTTGATGACTGCACCTGGGGCATCTATTGCGATACCGACTTTGTGTCCAAGACCGGCATGAGCCCGGTCGACCTGCAAAAGGTAAGCGAGCTGGGCGTGGCGCTCAACAACGCCGCCATCGAGGGCAAGCCCGACGATCTGGTTATCAACACGCACGTGTGTCGCGGCAACTACCATTCCACCTATGCCTTTGAGGGCGGCTACGACCCCATCGCGCCGTACCTGTTCGCACATGAGAATGTCGATGCGTTCTATCTGGAGTTCGACACACCCCGCGCCGGCGGCTTTGAGCCGCTCAAGTACGTTGCCCCCGGCAAGAAGGTGGTGCTGGGACTGGTCACTACAAAGGCGGCTGAGCTTGAGGACGAAGACGTTATCGTCGAGCGCATCCGCGAAGCCGCAAAGTACGTGCCGCTCGAGAATCTGTACCTGTCGCCCCAGTGCGGCTTTGCCAGCTGCGAGATTGGCAACAAGCTGACCGAGGACGAGCAGTGGGCAAAGATCGCGCTGGTCAAGCGCATTGCCGAGCGCGTTTGGAAGTAACGCTACCGTTTGCAGGTGACGGCGCGCGCGAGACATGGTGTATCACGTACAATGGTTCGGATCGTATCGTTCGGGCAGGTTATCCGATATGCCTGATCGCCCTTCCATCATGAAAGGACTTCCATGTCCCAATCCTCGACGCCCGCCGTCACCGATGCCATTTACGATGCATCGTCGCTCGGCCGCTCGCGCATGTTTGTGTTGGGTTTGCAACACATGTTTGCGATGTTCGGAGCCACGGTGCTCGTGCCCGTGCTCACCGGCCTTTCCGTTTCGGCGACGCTTCTGTTCGCCGGCATCGGCACGCTGCTGTTTCATTTTCTATCGCGCGGTAAGGTGCCCGCGTTTCTGGGCTCGTCGTTTGCCTTTATCGCGGGTTATGCCGCCATTGCACCCAACGGCGAGGCCGAGCTTTTGCCCTACGCCTGCCTGGGCGTTGCCTGCGCCGGCCTGCTCTATCCGGTGCTGGCGGCGCTGTTCCGCGCATTTGGCGCCAAGCGTGTCATGCGCTTCTTTCCGCCGGTGGTGACCGGTCCCATCGTCATTTCCATCGGCCTGATCCTGGCGAGCTCTGCCATTGCCAACTGCCAGACCAACTGGCTTGTTGCCGTTGTCGCTGTGGCCGTGATCGTCATCTGCAACATCTGGGGCCGCGGCATGGTCAAGATCGTGCCGATTTTGCTGGGCGTTGTGGTGAGCTATGCCGTTGCGACTGCGCTGGGTGAGGTCGATTTTTCGGGCGTTGCCGCCGCTCCGTGGGTCGGTCTGCCCATCGTGTGGGACAACACCGTGTTTGCGCTCTTTGGCCCGCAGTTCGATAGCGGTCTTGCCACGACGGCCATCATCACCATCATGCCGCTGGCCTTTGCGACCATGATTGAGCACATTGGCGATATCTCTGCCATTGGCTCTACCTGCGAACGCAATTACATTGCCGATCCCGGTCTGCACCGTACCCTGCTCGGCGATGGCCTGGCGACCATCTTGGCGTCGCTCTTTGGCGCTCCGGCCAACACCACGTATGGCGAGAACACCGGCGTGCTTGCGCTTACGCGTGTGTTCGACCCGCGCGTGATTCGCATTGCCGCCTGCTGCGCCATTGTGCTTTCGTTCTGCCCCAAGTTTGCTGCGGTGATTGCCGCCATGCCGGCGTGCGTTATCGGCGGTGTGTCGCTCGTGCTCTACGGCATGATCAGCGCCGTGGGCGTTCGCAACCTTATCGAGAACCAGGTTGATTTCCAGAACAACCGCAACGTGCTGGTGGCGGCTCTGGTGCTCGTGTTTTCGCTCGGCATTGCCTACGGTGCCGCCGGTGCCATCGTGTTGGAGCTGGGCGGCGTGACGATTTCGCTTTCTGGCCTTGCCGTGGGCTCGCTGGTGGGCATTGTGCTCAACGCCATCCTGCCCGGCAATGATTTTGAGTTCGATACTTCCGAGCTCGAGGAGTCTGCCGAGTAACAGCTGCATCCAGCTAAATCAAAAAATGGCGCCCATGCATACCGAGTTTCTGCCTGCCTTTTCTTCTCTGCCGCCTGCAGCGCTTCCAGCGTCGGTCTTTGTTACGGTGGGCGCAGGGCGGGGACACCAGAAGCACTATTTGTTCCAAGCGGCCAAAACCTATGCGGACAAATGTAACTATCCGTTCCGTCTGTTCCCGGGCAGACACAACTGTGCTTGGGACCGCCCGCTGGATTTTGCCAAAACCGTGAAAGAAATATTGGCAGGTCCGGTAAAATCACCACAGCTTCCAATATAGAATGCAAATAATAGAAGTCGCTTTACAGAAGATGTAAAGCGACTTCTATTTGTTGCGCTTTTTCTTTCCAGAAGGCTCTTTTGCAGGTATTTTCAGGTGTCTGCAGCGCTTTATAAGTAAGAAAAAGAAACGATAGCAAGCACAGCAAGCGAGTGCCCGCATGCGATTTTTGGATTTAGTGAACCCTCCCCCTAAACCCGAAAAATGCTTGCTGGGATAGTCCCAGACCCTTATGAGAACGGAGTCGGCGCAGCATGGCAAATCGGAAACGGAACATCCAGATGAAATTCTGGGTCACAGAGGAGGGGAACTGGCTCATTGACGAGAAAATGAGCCAGTTCCCCATAAGGCGGTATGAGGCACCGCACATGGACGGGCAGGCGTTCGCCGTAAAAGTCGTCCGCCTTGTCGCACAGGAGGTTGGAAAGCTGGGAGTACATGAGGGCCGCCACGAAATTGAAGGAACTGTCCGTGTCCGAAAGGATGGCGAACAGCGCCGATTTCCGGTCGCTCAGGGTGCCCAGCTCCAGCTCGTCTTTTGCCATCGGGTACCGCAGCTCCTGGATGTCGAAGGGGCCAGCTTGGCGCACGCGCGCGTGACGTCGCGCCAGCCTCGCCCGCGCATGATGCGGGCCACGCGCTTGCGCCACCTCCGCGTACATAAGCCTTAAGCCGTTCGAGTTTTGGGGTGCAGTTCATACGCGTGGACGCCATTTTTAATGCGCCAGTATCCAGTGGATGCCGCGCGCCATGCGCAGGTCAGTTTGGGCAAAGTGATTGCCGGGGTTGAGCTCCAGCGTTGTTGGAACGTCACGCTCGATAAACAGCTCTTCCATCGCGCGCGTATCGTCGAGCACGTGCCGCATCATGCGGTTGGGCGTCTTGGTTTCCTTTTTACCGAGTGAAAGATAGGCGGCGTCGGGCGTAGCTGTCATCGTGCGCTCGCGCGCGTAGTCGATAAAGCCGGGGAACCACAGCGACCCCGACGCACTCGCCGCGCGCTCAAAGACATCTGTTTGCCAAAGTGCCCACAGTGAAAAAAGACCCGCCAACGAGTAGCCGGCAATGCCGCGCCAGGTGGGCGGGCAGGGAAGTGATGATTCGGCCTCTGGGATCATCTGCTTCAACAACTCGTCAAGAAAACCAGCAGCCTGTCCACCAAAGGGCTCGGCATCTCGTATAGTTCCCTCACATTCCCAGGGGCTCAGCTCGCGATTCCAATCGAGCCCTCCAATGGCGACAAGGGTGAACGGCGGGCAGTCGAGCTCTCGGCAGCGCTTGTAGACTTCACTACCGTCGCCCATAACCACGGGGAGGTAGATGACGGGCGCGCCTTCCACACACTCTGAATAAACGGTTATCTGCTTATGATGCGCTTCCAAGGCAGGCTTCTCTCGGTGTTGTGATATTGACAGCCTCAATTGTCGCACGCTGGCACGGGGGCAGACGCTAAAAGAAAGGCGCGGAGCCGCTCGATGCGACTCCGCGCCTTGTTGTTTTGCTTTGGCAAACTATGCCGCTACGCCACGAAGAAGTAGACGAGGAAGGCAAGGGCTGCGATCCACATGAGCGGCTTGATCTTGGAGGCCTCGCCCTTAAAGAGCGCGACGATCACGTAGGCGATAAAGCCCAGGCCAATGCCGGCAGAGATGGAGTAGGTGAAGGGCACGCCGGCGACAATCATGAACGCCGGGAAACCCTGCGACACGTCGGACCAGTCGATCTCGGAGGCCTCGCTCATCATGAGGTAGCCGACGTAGACCAGAGCACCGCAGGTGGCGGCGCTGGAAACGATGGTGACGATGGGGGAGAAGAACGCGGCGAGAATGAACAGCACGCCGGTGGTGACGGAGGTGAGGCCCGTGCGGCCACCGTCGGCGGCGCCGGAAGTGGACTCGACGAAGGTGGTGATGGAGGAGACGCCCATGAAACCGCCCACAGCGGCGGCGGCGGAGTCGACGATCAGGATTTCCTTGATATTCTCGACGTTGCCGTCGTCGGTGAGGAACTCGCCCTGCTTGGCCACGGCCATCGCGGTGCCCATGGTGTCGAAGAAGTCACTCATGAGCAGCGAGAACGAGATGACGAGGAGCGTGGGGTCGGTAAGGACCTTGACGATGGCGGGCACGCCGCCGGCGTCGGCGATGGGGCCACCGATGCTCGAGAAGTCGAGCGGGGCGATGAGGCCCTCGGGGGCGTGGGTGACGCCCAGCGGGATACCGGCGATAACGGCGACGATGATGCCGATGAGCAGCGAGCCCGGCACGTTGCGGGAAGCCAGGGCAACCGTCACGACGATGGAGATGATACCGACGATAAAGGTGGGGGAGGCGATGTCGCCCAGGCCGACGAGCGTACCGGCGCCAGCGGTGATGATGCCAGCGTCGCACAGGCCGATCATGGCGATAAACAGGCCCAGACCCACCGAGATGGCGTGACGCAGGACAACCGGGATGGCGTCCATGATGGCCTCGCGCAGGCCACAAAGCACGAGCAGCAAGATGACGATGCCCTCAAGGAAGATGACGCTCATGGCCACGTGCCAGTCACCGCCGCAGACGGTGGTGGTGATTCCGGCGATCATCGCGTTGACGCCTAAGCCCGACGCGCAGGCGAGCGGGCGGTTGGCGAAGATGCCCATGCAGATGGTCATGATGCCGGCGCCCAGGCAGGTGGCGCAGGCGAGCGCTCCCGCATCGATGCCGGCGCCCGAGAGCACCGCGGGGTTGACGGCAATGATGTAGGCCATCGCCAGGAATGTTGTCAGTCCAGCGCGAAGTTCGGTCCCGATTGTGGACTTGCGCTCGCTGACGTGAAATAGTTCGTCCATGCATACCCTTTCCTTGTTCGGCCCCGAGTTTAGGCCGATTGACACGAACTCACCCACTATAGCCCCTTTACGACGCTGTTGTTCCTCGCATGTTGATGTTCGGCGCTTTGTAGCAGACGGACGGTATTTTTCGCATGAAAATGTGTGGGTACCGTATACTTAAGCGGTTACAACGACCCCTATGGAGGAACGTATGATTAAAGAGCTTTGCCACGACGAGGCTATTCTGTCCCAGCGTTGCGAGGTTGCGACCGTCGAGGATGAGTCGGTGGCACAGGACCTGATCGATACCATCAAGTCGCTCGACGATGCCGGCTGCCTTGCCGCCAACCAGATTGGCGTTACCAAGAAGGTCTGCGTCTATCTGGACGACGCCGGCGAGCCCCACGTGCTCTACAACCCCCGTCTGGTGTTTGGCCTGGGTGCCAGCAAGATGGAGGAGAGCTGCCTGACGCACGAGGAGGTCACCAAGTCCACGCGCTATATCAAGTGCAAGGTCGCCTTTGACCAGATCGTCGACGGCAAGATGAAGGAGTGCCGCCGCGACTACGCGGGCTTTGAGGCACAGATGATCCAGCATATGATCGATCACTGTCTTGGAAAGTTGGTCTAAGGGGACCAAAGCACCGCACCTTGCCGCTCAATCGTCGCTCGCGTACCTTAAGTACGCTTCGCTCCTCTTTCGTGGCAATCTGCGGCACTTTGACCCCTTAGACGACCTGCGGGGTTAACTTGGTTGAGTTTATCCAGCTTGAATAGTCCGGGCGTGACATTGTTGTCATGTCCGGGCTTTTGTGTTTAGCGCCTTTTTGTTTGGAGACAATGAAATTAGCAAGAACGTAAAGCTAGGAGGCGCTATGTGCACGAGTATTCGATTTACCGATAATTCTGGCCACATGTATCTAGGCCGCAACCTCGACTGGAGCTTTGACTACGGCCAACAGGTTCGCGTGATGCCGCGCGGGTTCCACATTCCGTATTCGTTTATCGACGACGCGACAGCGGCACACGCGGTGATCGGTATGTGCATCGATTACAAGAACTACCCTATGTTCTTCGATTGCGGCAACGATGCGGGCCTCGCCGTAGCGGGCCTCAATTTCCCGGGTTATGCCGAGTATGCCGAGGGGCCGGTTGATGGAAAGACCAATATCGCGGCCTATGAGTTTCCCCTGTGGGTGGCAGCGACGTTCTCGACGGTCGATGAGGCCGAGGCCGCGCTGCGCGACACGGTGATTGTCGCCAAATCTGCCGGAGAGGGGCTGGGCGTGTCGCTGCTCCATTGGATTATCGGCGACAGCCAGCGCAGCATCGTGGTCGAGATGATGGCTGATGGCCTGCATGTATACGACGATCCGGTCGACACCCTTGCCAACCAGCCGACCTTCCCGTGGCACATGGAAAACCTCCGCACCTATATCACCGCCACAAGCGATTTTCCGCAGACGGCGACGTGGCGTGGCGCCGAGCTCAAGCCCTATGGCGCGGGTGCCGGCATGCGCGGTATTCCGGGTGACTGCTATTCGCCGAGCCGTTTTGTAAAGGCGGCGTACCTCAATGCCAATTACCCGCAAAAGGAGAGCGAGACCGAAAACGTCGTTCGCATGTTCCGCTCGCTCGAGGGCGTGGTGATGATCGAGGGAGCGTCCAGGATGGGCGATGGCAAGTTCGAGAAGACTATCTACACCGGATGCTTTAGCGCGCGCACGGGCAATTATTACTACGCGATGTATGGGGATCCGTCGATTCGCTACGTGAGCCTGATGGATGCCGAGGGCGCGAGCCCCGATAGACTCGTGGTTCCCGAGCCGCGTCGTTCGTAGCCGATAGCTTTACCGCAATGCAAAGCGGCCCTGCATCTCCCGTGAGGTGCAGGGCCGCTGTCGTTGATTTGTGACGTCGCTAGAAGTTGGCGTCGTTGAGTTGTTCGTTCTCGAGGCCGTCGAGCTGTTGCTGTTCGGGCGTATCGGCGACGCTCTCGAGCAACTCGGTGGGATCGACGTTCATGTCCTTACCGGCTTCGTTGCCGTTGACCAAGTCGTCCGAGAAGATGTCGACTTCCATTTCCTCGGCCTCTTCGATCTGAACCTCGAGCGGCACCTGGGTGCGCACGAGCTTAACGGCCGGGCGCATGCGGGCAAACAGCGGCACGTACTCGATGATGATGGCCGAGTTCTCGAGACCGTACCAGCGCGCCGGGCTTCCGCAAGCGCGGCGGACGGCGTACTTGATGGCCATCACGCGGTGGTCATTGCGGTTGATGTCCGTTTCGGGGGCAAGCATCTTGCGCAGCATGCAAAAACGGAAGTCGCCCACGTTGCCGCGCGTCTCGTAGATGGAGTAGGTGTGGTGCTGCGGCGGCAACTCACCCGAGGCCATCAGGTCGCCAACGATCTGGCGCAGGTAGGCGTTGATGCGCTGATTGACCTTAAAGCCCAGGTCCAAGCGCACGCGGAACAGGAAGTCTGTGCCAAAGGTCTCAACGGAATACTCGTGCGTATAGGGCTCGTCGGTAACGTGTACGTTGATGAACCAATATGCCTTGGCGCGCTTGGGATGCTTATCCAAGATGGAATAGAGCACGTCGCGGTCGAGCGTGAGCGGGTCGGGGCTGTTGGTGAGGAACACCAGATTGTCGGCGAGCACGGGGTAGGTCTCGTCATTGCGCAGGCGGTTGAGCTGGTCGATGTACTTGGAGACGGGCAGCAGAATCGTCTGCGTGCGCTCGATGGCGGTGCCGCGACGCCACACATACATAAGGCCGAACAGCAGTGCGGCCAGGAAGATCATGACGTAGCCGCCGTCAAAGAACATGGTGAGGCACGAAGCGAAGAAGCACAGCTCAATGGCGCCGAAGAGCAGGGCGAAGACGCAGGCGCCCAGCTTGTGCTTGAGAATGCCGGCGATATAGCTCGTCAGCAGCGTGGTGGTCATGAGCATGGTCACGGTAATGGCGAGGCCATAGGCGCTCTCCATGCGCTCGGAGTTCTGGAACAGCAGTACGATGAAGATGCAGCCGACCCACATGATGTTGTTGACGAGCGGAATATAGAGCTGGCCCTTGGTGTCGCTGGGGTAGTGGATGCGCAGGTGCGGCATAAGGTTGAGGCGCGTTGCCTCGGATACCAGCGAGAACGAGCCGGTGATGAGCGCCTGCGAGGCGATGATGGCCGCCACGGCCGAAAGCACGACGGCAAAGGGGCGCAGGGGCTCGGGGAGCATCATATAGAACGGGTTGACGATATCCATCGCGAGCATCTGGGGATTGGAATTGTTGGCGAGCAGCCAAGCGCCCTGACCCAGATAGTTAAGGATAAGGGCCGCCTTTACGAACGGCCAGGATGCGTAAATGTTAGCCTTGCCCACGTGACCCATGTCCGAATAGAGCGCCTCGGCGCCGGTCGTCGACAGAAAGACAAAGCCGAGCACCATGATGCCCGAGTGGTTGATGGGCGAGAACAAGAACATGATGCCGCGGATGGGGTTGAGCGCGCGCAGGATGGACAGGTTGCCGAGCATGTTGAACAGGCCGGCGCCTGCTAGGAACAGGAACCACAGCGTCATGAGCGGGCCGAACAGCTTACCGATCGACGAGGTACCGGCGCGCTGCATGGCAAATAGGCCGCAGATAATGATGATGGTAATAATGATGACGTTGGTTTGCCCGTCACCCAGTAGCGCGTGGCCCCACTCGATGGTGCGCAGGCCCTCAATGGCTGTGGTGACCGTGACCGCGGGGGTGAGGATGCCGTCGGCGAGCAGCGCCGCGCCGCCGATCATGGCGGGGAGAATCAGCCACGGTGCCACCTTGCGCACAAGGCTGAACAGGGCGAAGATGCCGCCTTCGTTGTGGTTATCGGCCTTCATGGCGATTACCACGTACTTGACCGTGGTCACGAGCGTCATGGTCCAGATGACGAGCGAAAGCGCGCCCAGAATCATGTCCTCGCTGACGGTGCCGATGCCGCCGTTGTTGGCGACGATTGATTTCATGGTGTACATGGGGCTCGTGCCGATGTCGCCATAGACGACGCCGAGCGTTACGAGCAGCATGCCAGCGGAGAGGGGAATGGCTCCGTGCCCGCCCTGCACATGCCGATCTTGGAGGTTTGCCTCCAGTTTGTTGTGTGCCACGTGGACTCCCTTAGACATCCGGTTATCTGTCTAGGACAGATAATCTTTATGCCGTCTTTATACATACAAGAGCAGTTTGGCACATCGGGTTATTTTAGACAATAATCCCCAGCTGGGGATTATTCACGTACGCAGGTAGCATTTCGAAGCAGGGGCATATCCGCTGAATGGCTTGCTGCAATGTGATAACCGCGGACGCGCCCCTGCTTTGAAACCGAAGAGGGGCTTTTAAGCACGTGCTGTCTGGGCGATGCCGGCCTTGGCATTTGTGCGTTTGCCGGCGAGTTCGCAAAAAAATGCGCCGACGATGATAAGTGCGGCGCCCATCAGGCGGACTGGTGTTATGGCTTCGCCTAAAAGGACGGCGGAGAACACGACGGCTGAAAGCGGCTCGAGGTAGCCGACAACCGCGACAGTCTGGACGGGCAGCTTGGCGACAGCACTAAAGTAGAGCAGGCAACCGATGCCGGTGTTGACGATGCCGAGCATGATGACGGCGCGCCAATCAATACTGGCAGCGACGCCGGCGGACAGGAATGAGGGGGCGCCCTGCGTGATGAGCGTAAGGGCCAGCGCGGTCACAAAGGCGGCGCTCACCTGGAGCGCGGAGTTCTCGAGGCCCTCGATGTGCGGCGCGCCCTTGCTAGCGATGACCATCAATGCGTAGCAGAAGGCCGAGGCGATGCCACAGGCGATACCAGCAATGGGCATATTGCCGCCTAGACCTTGTGCTGCAATGAGAAAAGCACCGCAGGCGACGGCGATAAACCCGGCGATTTTGCCGCCGGTCAGTTTTTCACCAAAGATGAGTGGGGAGAGCGCCATGACAATGATGGGGCCACAGTAGTACAGCAGCGAGGATACGCCGACGCCGATCGTCTGGTAGGCGCGGAACAGAAAAATCCAGCTGGCGCCCAGCGCGGCTCCCGAGAGAAGGAGTGCTGCGGCTTCGCGGGGACGAGATGGCGCCTGCAGTTTATGGCGTTGGGTGATGACAAGGATAGTGACAAGCGAGAGGGCGCCCAAAAACGTGCGCAGTAGCACGATATCGGAGCTCGGCAGTGCGATGGCGGCGGCGATGATGCCGTTGGAGCCAAACAATAGCAATGCTGCTAAGTACGTAAACAGTCCGTTGTTCATGCGCTGACATCCCCTCTATATCCGAACATGTTCACTATGGGTGAACTGCCTTTAGAAGAAAAGCGAATATAATGCATGGAAAACATGACAAAAACTCATGCAAGGGCGGGGACGTGCCGTGGAGACCAATATCCAAAAGATGCAGGTGCTGCTCGAGACCGTGCGCGCCGGCAGTTTTACGCGCGCCGCCGAGCGGCTGAGCTATTCGCAGTCGGGCGTGAGCCGTATGGTGGCCGATCTTGAGGCCGATTGGGGCTTTAAGGTGCTCGACCGCAGTCGCGAGGGCGTAGTGCTTTCTGCCGACGGGCGGCAGGTCATGCCGGCTGTCGAGGCGCTCTGTGAGGAATTCACTCGCCTGCAGCGACGCGTGGATAAGATGCGTGGGCTCATGCGCGGCAAAATCTGCATCGGTACGTTTTCGAGCGTGGCGACCCACGTGCTGCCGCCGGTGATTGCGCGCTTTCGCGCCGATCATCCGGATGTCGATTACGAGCTGCTGATGGGTGATTACTCCGAGATTGAGCAATGGGTGGCGGAAGGCCGCTGCGATCTGGGCTTTATCCCGCATGAGCCCCGAGAAAACGGCATGGCATCGCGGCCTTTGGTGCGCGACGAGTTGATGGCGGTAGTGCCGGCAGGCTCTTTGCTTGCCACGGCGGAGGCCGTCTCTCTTTCCGATTTGGCTAACGAGCAGTTTATTCTGCTAGAACGCGGCACCGATGACGAGATTACGCCGCTGTTTCGCCGCGCGGGCCTGGCGGTGCGCTCTAAGCTGTCGACTTGGGATGACTATGCGATTATGGCTATGGTCGAGGACGGCTTGGGCGTGAGCATTCTTCCCGCGCTCATCTTGCGCCGCTGTCAGTTCGATGTTGCCGTGCGACCACTCGAGGGACATCCCCATCGGCAGATCAATGCGATATATCGCACGGCTGACGTTTCGCTTGCCGCCGCTCGATTCCTTGAATACCTCTAAACGTGTGCACGTCATTGTCCGCTTTGGGCAAAACTCGGAGTTCCGTACGTTTTCTTATGAAATTGAACTTTCGAATGAGGTACGGCGCTATACTGCTTGCTAAATTGAACCTTGGTTCAATTCGTGTTCTATAAATTGAACTTTGCCAGCAAGGAGGTTCCTGTGGCCCAAGAGACGTTTTGCGATCGCCTGCGACAGACTATGTCCAATCGCGACGTTCGCCAGTCGGACGTAATCCGCGCATCGGAGATGCTCGGCAAAAAACTCGGCAAGAGTCAGATGAGCCAATATGTGAGCGGCAAGACGATCCCGCGGCGCGATGTGGCTGAGCTGCTCGCCCGGATTTTGGAGGTCGATGTTACCTGGCTGCTTGCCGGCGACGCCGATCAAGGCGAGGCATCATCACCCCGCAACGATTCCAAGCCCGAACCTCATCCCTCAGCTCAAATTGCAAGGAGCACCACCATGCGTACTTTTTCTAAATCCACCAAACTCGACAACGTCCTGTATGACGTGCGCGGTCCCGTCGTCGACGAGGCCGCCCGTATGGAGGACGAGGGCGAGCGCATCCTCAAGCTCAATATCGGCAACCCGGCGCCCTTCGGTTTCCGCACGCCCGATGAGGTCATCAAGGACATGCGCCAGCAGCTGCCCGACTGCGAAGGCTATTCCAACTCGCGTGGCCTGTTCTCCGCGCGCAAGGCGATCATGCAGTATTCGCAGATCAAGGGCCTGCCCAACGTTCAGATGGAGCATATCTACACGGGCAACGGTGTGTCCGAGCTCATTCAGCTTTCGATGAACGCGCTGCTCGACAACGGCGACGAGATTCTGATCCCCAGCCCCGACTATCCGCTCTGGACGGCGTGCGCAACCCTTGCCGGCGGTCATCCCGTACATTATCTGTGTGATGAGCAGGCGGATTGGTATCCCGACTTGGAGGATATGGAGTCCAAGATTACGAGCGCGACCAAAGCTCTCGTCATCATCAACCCCAACAACCCCACGGGGTCCGTCTATCCGCGCGAGGTGCTCGAGGGCATCGTCGAGATTGCACGCAAGCATCAGCTGATGATCTTTGCCGATGAGATCTACGACCGCCTGTGCATGGACGGCTACGAGCACGTCTCGATTGCCTCGCTCGCCCCCGACCTGCCCTGCGTCACCTTTAGCGGCCTTTCCAAGTCGCACATGATCGCGGGCTATCGTATTGGCTGGATGGTGCTTTCGGGCAACCAGCGCTGCATGAGCGACTTCATCATGGGCGTCAACATGCTCTCTAACATGCGCCTGTGCTCCAACGTGCCGGCCCAGTCGATCGTCCAGACGGCACTCGGTGGCCATCAGTCCGTCAACGACTACATCCGTCCCGGTGGCCGTGTCTACGAGCAGCGCAACTTTGTGTATGAGGCGCTCAACAAGATCGACGGCATCTCGGTGGTTAAGCCACGTGCGGCGTTCTACATCTTCCCCAAGATGGATGTTAAAAAGTTCAACATCACCGATGACGAGCAGTTCGCCCTTGACCTGCTGCACGAGAAGAAGATCCTGATCACGCGCGGCGGCGGCTTCAACTGGGCTGAGCCCGACCACTTCCGCATCGTGTACCTGCCGCGCATGGAAGTACTCAAAGAGTCCCTCGAAGACCTCGCCGACTTCTTTGACCATTACCGTCAGGCGTAGGGGATTAGGTATCTGCCGCCGCAAGAATCGAGGCGTCGCAGGATAGACATACGACAGCGAGCGAGCCGCATTTGCGCCAAGGTGACGTGAAATGAGAGGGCGCTGACCTTCTGGTCGCGCCCTCGAAATTGAACGTCAGATTGGCGTGAATGCGGCTCGCGCAGCGTCAAGCGGTCCGCCGTTCGGTAGAACGGCGGAACTAAATTACGACGCCGTTGCAGTGGTCGATTTCGTGCTGGATGATTTCGGCGGTGTAGCCCGAGAAGTTTTTGATGCGGTGGACGAAGTTCTCGTCCAAATACTCAACCTTAATGCGGCGATAGCGGGTACAGGGGCGCTCGCCGATCAGCGAGAGGCATGCTTCGCTCGTCTGATAGGCATTGACCTGCTCAAGAATTTGAGGGTTGTACATCAGGAGTGTCCTGTTGCCGTCCTTTACGCAGATGATGCGCTTGCGCACACCGATCATGTTGGCGGCGAGCCCCACGCACTCGTGCTCATGCTCGTGGAGTGTATCCAGGAGGTCCTGCCCGGTCGCGGCATCGTCGGGTCCCGCGTCTTCGGAAGGCAGGCGCAAAAAGAACTCGGATTTCATGATGGGCTTAATCATGGCGGGCTCCTCATGTCTTATGCTTTCGTGGACTTTTAATAATAGCGCGGAAGGAAAGCTGTGCGTCCGCGTTACAATCTTTCGACGTTGGACCATGTTGCCAGATTCGTCGTGTACGGCGTCTGGCGTAAGTCTAGGGCTCATTTTTCGCCCTGGACCGTTCCTCTGGGGCGATGCGACTGTCGTTCCAAGAGGAAGGAAATGCATGGGGAGCAAATCTCAGCAACAAGTTCAAGTAACGCCATCGGCCTCTGCGGCGATTCTCGTCGTAATGTATATTGCAGCCTTTGTTGCCGCGTTTAACGAGAACATCATTAACGTGGCGTTGCACGACATTATGGCAGCCTTTTCGGTGAGTGCCACCACGGCACAGTGGCTCGTCTCGGGCTACATGATCGTGACGTCGATTTTTACGGCCATCATGGCCTTCCTGTCCGGCCGTTTCTCGACGCGCAAGCTGTTGTTTTTCGCATGCGGATGTATGGTCGCCGGCGAAGTCCTGTGCCTGTTCGCTCCGTCGTTTAGCGTTTTGCTGCCAAGTCGTATTTTGCAGGCTGCGGGATCGGGCATCTTGTTTCCGCTCATGATGAACGTGGTGCTGTCTTGCGCCCCGCGCGAGAAGCTTGGTCTGTATCTGAGTCTGGGCGGTGCCTGCATTACGCTAGGGCCGGCGTTTGGACCCGTGATCAGCGGTCTTATGTGCACGTTGTTTGGCTGGAGGGCGGTATTCGTAGTGCCGCTGGTGGGCGGCGTTGTGGTCGCTGCGGCGGGCGTAAAGCTTGTTCAGAATGTCGGAGAGCGCTCGAACACCACGCTTGACATTCTGTCGGTTGTTTTGCTCGCTGCCGGCATTACGGCGTTTGTGTATTCCGTGGGTGAGTTCTCGACCAATCTGATTGCCGGTGTCGTGGCGCTTTTCGCTGCCGTTGTGCTGCTCGGCCTGTTTGCGGCCCGCCAGCTCAAGCTCGAGCATCCGGTGCTTAACGTGCGTCCCATGGCGAGCGTTCGTTTTTGGCCTGCGTGCTTGCTTGTGGTGGTGTCGATGATGACGACGTTCTCGATGAGCGTTTTGTTGCCGCTCTATTTTGAGGGCGCATACGGCATGACCGCACTTATTGCGGGCCTGCTCATTTTGCCGGCGATTGCCTGCAACGCCGTGACCTCGATTGTGGGCGGACGTGTGATGGACGCCCGTGGCGCATGGCCGCTGCTGCCGGTCGGCTTTGCCCTGATTGCCGTGGGACAGACTGCCATCTCGATGACGGCGGCGAGTATGAACATCGGCGTCGTTGTGGCGCTGACCGTTGTGGTGTATGCCGGAGTCGGTTTGGTGCTGAGCCCCTCGCAAACGGCCGGATTGGAGACGCTGCCTGCCGCTGAACATCCTCACGGAACGGCATTGCTTAACACGTGGAACATGATTGCCGCATCGTTTGGCCCGTCCCTGTTTATCGGCCTGCTCTCGAGTTCTGCAGCGACTGCCGGCGCGGCTGGCGCTGCGACCGACGTTGCCCAGGCGATTGGATTTGCAACTGCCGTGCGCGTGGCGGCCGTGATTGCCGTGGTCGGGTTTGTGGCGTCGCTGGTGTACGCTCGTCGCGAGTCACACATGTCGCATTAATGTGTGCACATAGATTCTGCAGCTAGATTAGATGGCGACACCATAAACTAATGGACGTTTTGCCGAGAGGCATGAATGTTTAAAGCGCAAAGAGTGCGCGACGGGCCCCGCGAATGGGGCGATGATGCCCGAGAGGGCCAAGAAGGAGTCTCATGTCCGAGAACGAAGAGATCATGAACGAGACCGAGAACGAGACCATGACTGCCGAGGTCGAGGCAGTCGAGACCGTGGAGACCGAAGCTGCCGAGGTTGAGGCTGCTGACGAGGTTTCCGCCGAGGAGGAGGCCGAGGTTGTCGAGGCCGCCGTTGATTACGATGACGAAGAGCTGATGGACAAGATGCAGAAGGCCGCCCGCCTGCTGCGTAGCCGTCGCTTTGCTATTTCTAAGGAGGAGGAGGCCAAGGCCGAGCGCATGGCGAACATCGAGCGCGCCATCAAGCTTCTTGACCTCAAGCCCAAGATGGAGCAGAAGGAAATGTCCGACCTGCTGGGCATGCGCCTTCGTGAGCTCGATGGCCTGATGGCCGAGGCCGAGGCTGCCGATCTGGTCGGCCGCATCGACGACGCCGAGGGCGATATGCGCAAGATTGTTGTCTTCGCCGCCGAGGATGCCGCTGAGGGCCTGGTCGAGCTTGCCAACAAGAAGGAGAAGCTCCTGCCCGAGCTTTCTTACGAGGAGGCCACCGAGCTGATGGCCGCTCTCGATAAGGTTATCGCTCCGCTCGTCGCCATGGGCCTGGACGAGGACCGCGGTCCTCGCGGCGGCCGTGACGACCGTGGCGGTCGCGGTGGCGATCGAGGCGGCCGTGGCGGCTTTGGTGACCGTGGCGGCGACCGTGGCGGTCGCGGCGGCTTTGGCGGCAACCGTGGTGACTATGGCGATCGCGGTGGCAACCGTGGCGGCTTCGGCGGCAACCGCGGTAACGACCGCGGCGGTCGCGGTGGCGATCGTGGCGGCCGCAACGGCGGCGGCTTCCGCGGCAACCGTTTTTAGTTACGGCGTTTTACCAAACGCCGTAACGGGCCGACGCTGCGCGGGCCGCATTTGGACAATCTGACGTTCAACTTCAAGGGCGCGACCAGAAGGTCAGCGCCCTCTCGTTTCACGTCACCTTGCCTCAAATGCGACCCGCTCGCTGTCCGTCCTCTACCTGCGGCGCTGTCTTGCTCCGGATGCGGCAGTTAGGGACGTTCCTTTTCTGCCGGCAGTTTGGGACACTCCTTGTAGTCATTGGGGACGTTCTTAAATGACTAGTCGTTGGGGACGTTCTTGTTTGACTAGTCATTCAAGAACGTCCCCAACGACTACATAGCATGAGAGTGGATAATCTCCCAGTTTGGGCTCGCATTCAGGCTCAAAGTGGGAGATTATCCACTCTCGTTTCTGTTCTGCCTACATTTGTAGGAACAGTTCGTGGAGGCGGGTGTCTTCGTCGAGTTCGGGGTGGAAGGTTACGCCGAGCTGGTTGTCTTGGCGGGCGGCGACGATGCGGCCATCGACTTCGGCCAGGGCCTCGGCATCGCCGTGCACTTCGACGATGCGGGGCGCGCGGATAAACGTCAGCGGCACCTCACCGTCGATACCGCCTACCTGCCCCTTGGTGCGAAAGCTGCCGAGCTGCCTGCCGTAGGCATTGCGCTCGACGAGCACATCCATGGTTGCCAGGCGCGGCGTCCCCTTATCGTCGTGGGCGGCAAGGTCGCGCGCCAGCAGAATCAAGCCGGCGCAGGTGCCCAGGACGGGCATGCCTTCAGCGATATGGGCACGAAGCTCCTCGAGCATGCCCAACTCATCAAGCAGCTTCCCTTGAACGGTGGACTCGCCGCCGGGAAGTACCAGACGGTCAAAGTCCTGCTTCAAATCAGCCGCCTGCCTCAGCTCAATACAGTGTGCGCCAAGCCCGGATAGTCTTGCCTCGTGCTCGGCAAAAGCGCCTTGGACCGCCAGCACGGCGACCGTTTGGTCTGCATAATCGCTCATGTGCGATCCTTTCTGCTGGACTAGCGCCCGCGCTCTTCCATGATAATCTCGATCTCGTCGGCGTTGATGCCCACCATGGCCTCGCCCAGGTCCTCTGAAAGCTCGGCAATGAGCTTGGCATCGGTGAAGTTTGCCACGGCCTTGACGATGGCGGCTGCGCGCTTGGCGGGGTCGCCGCTCTTAAAGATGCCCGAGCCGACAAACACGCCTTCGGCGCCCAGCTGCATCATCAGCGCGGCGTCGGCGGGGGTCGCTACGCCGCCGGCGGCAAAGTTCACGACGGGAAGCTTACCCGTGGCATGGACCTCGCGCACCAGCTCGACCGGAACCTGCAGTTGCTTGGCTGCCTCAAAGAGCTCGTCGTTGCGCAGGGCAACAACGTCACGGATCTGCTTTTGGATCTTGCGCATGTGACGCACGGCCTGAACGACGTCGCCCGTACCCGGCTCACCCTTGGTGCGAATCATAGTGGCGCCCTCGGCAACACGGCGCAACGCCTCGCCCAAATCGCGGGCGCCGCAGACAAACGGCACGTCAAACTGGGTCTTGTCGATGTGATAGACGTCATCGGCGGGGGAGAGAACCTCGGACTCGTCGATGTAATCGATCTCGATGGCCTGCAGGACCTGCGCCTCGACAATGTGACCGATGCGGCACTTGGCCATGACGGGGATGGAGACGGCCTCTTGGATGCCCTTGATCATCTTGGGGTCGCTCATGCGCGAGACGCCGCCTGCGGCGCGGATGTCGGCCGGGATGCGCTCGAGTGCCATGACGGCGCAGGCGCCTGCCTCTTCGGCGATGCGTGCCTGCTCGGGCGTGGTGACGTCCATGATGACGCCGCTCTTGAGCATCTGCGCGAGTTCGCGATTGAGTTTGACGCGATCGGCCTTGCTGGTCTGTTCTGCCATGGTTGCTCCCTTGGTTGGCATGTGCATTGCTTGACGGAACATCCTATCGGGGAGCTGGGTATGACAAAATACTCAGTTTTCGAGATAATAATAAGGTCAGCCTAATACCAGATTGAACAGCTCGATAAGGTCAGGTGGCAAACTCATGCTTGACTACAATTTGGAAAAACGCGGCGAAGCATCGCTCTATGAGTATGTTTACCAGCAAATTCGAGATGATATCGTAGCTGGACGTATTGTGGCGGGGGATCATCTTCCGTCTAAGCGCGCCTTTGCCAGTCATCTGGGAATCAGTGTCATTACCATCGAGAATGCATATAGCCAGTTACTCGCTGAGGGCTATATTTGCTCAATGCCACGTCGTGGCTACTACGCTTGTGAGCTTCCGGATGCACCGGTTTTGGCTTCGGCTGCGGAGGGCATCGACCGAGATAACGCCTCTGCGGGTCCCAGCGCGCATGATGTCAACGGACAGGTCGAGCTATTCGATGCACTTTCTCCTTCCGCTTTGGAGGCGGCGCGGCTTTGGCAAAGCGCACTACGGGCGACGCTGGCATCCGAAGATGAGCGCGAAATCTTTTCGCCCGCACCGGCGCAGGGCACCGCTCGGCTACGACGCGCAATTGCTCACCATCTGCGTGGGACGAGGGGCATGAATGTCGATCCCAACGATATCGTTATCGGCGCGGGCGCCCAGCTGCTCGATACCATGCTGGTTCAGTTGCTTGGAGCCGACAAGGTGTATGCCGTTGAGGACCCGGGCTATTTGCGCCTGACGCGCATCTATCAGGCCATGGGTTGCAAAGTTCGGCATATCCCGTTGGATGATGACGGCGTGGACCTGAGCACTCTGCAGAAAACTGGGACCGATGTCCTTCACCTGATGCCGTCCCATCAGTATCCGACCGGTCTTGTGACGAGCATTGCGCGTCGCTATGCGCTGCTGAGCTGGGCCGCAGAGCGACCAGATCGGTATCTCATCGAAGATGACTTTGATTGTGAGTTTCGCCTTGCCGGCAAACCGATTCCCGCGCTCGCGTCGATTGATGCCGCCCAGTCGGTTATCTACACCAACACATTTTCGAAGAGCCTGTCATCGGCGTTGCGTCTAGCATACATGGTGTTGCCCGATGAGCTAATGGAGCGGTTTAGGCGTAACCTTGGTTTTTACGCCTCGTCGGTGAGCTCTGTTGACCAGGTTGCTTTGGCGCGTTTGCTGGAATCGGGTGATTACGAGCGACATGTGAACCGCGTGCGCGTTCGTGCTCGCGAGGCGCGTGATGGCCTGGCGACGCTTGTACGGAAGGCATTTCCAGCAGGGGAGGTTTCGATCGAGCATGAGGACGCGGGCCTTTACTGCACCGTGGTTGCGGAGCGCGGAGCGGGTGAAAGCTCTTTTGTGCGGGCTCTCACGCGCTCGAGTATCCCTTTTGTCGATGTCAGTGACTGCTATTGGTGTGCCGATGGCGCATCTGTTCCTGAAAACTCAAGTCAAATTCTTGTTCAGTATGACGATTTGAGTCCAAAAGTGCTTAATACATTGGAATTGCAGCTAATCGGGGGCACTCTGCAATCTAAGTGAGTAGACTTTTGGCACTTTGGCGACCACCCCAGGCAGTTTTGTAACAAGCTATCTACCTGCGGTTTTGAAAAGCAGGATGACCGGCCTGCTCGGGATGTTCAAAAAAGTCTACTCACTTGCTGCGCAAAGTTTCTGCATACGAAAAAATGGGGTTTTCAACAGGTCTCCGTCAAGCTCTCGGCAAGCTTTTGGCCAGTTGGGGAGGGCTGTTGAAAACTTAACAGTCCGTTCGGTGCCATTTTTGGTGCGTTCGCGCCAATGCGAGACGGGCTGGGTTGAAATTCGTGTTTTCCTGTGCCTATGAAAGATCTACTTTGTGACATATCGGCTTTTAGGTACTTGCGTTTGCCTCCTCAGGTTCGCGCTTTGTGTCCGCCGCTTCCGCGACCGGAAGAAGACCGGCAGCGATATGACCTCGCCCGTAACCCGACGGCTGCGGTTGCGCTCGGCTTTCCGTTGTATATATTGGTTCGGATGAGAAGCAAACGGACATGCTCTGCCAGCATTAGGCAGCGGCTGTTCCTTGGTGAGCTCCCCAGGGAATCCGTGCTGGAAACGGAGCATGGATTTTTGATTACGTCTCCTCTGCTGACGGCATTCATCATGTCGCGGCATCTGACGGACCTTCAGCTTCTTTTGGTATTGGCGGAGATGTGTGGCTTGTTTGCGGTGTGCGCTCTGCCGGCGGCACTTGAGGCGGAGCTTACGCGTGCAATTGATTCGGGCGCGATTTCGACAACGTTCGGTTGGGTGCGCTGCCCGTCCGAGGACGGCGCCACTTCAAATTTATGGCGTCGAGACGCTTTGGTTTTGGGCGGAGACCTTGACCGTTTTTGTTCAGATGTTTGCGGGATGCGTTACGGCAATAGATTTATGGCGGTATCGCAACTCGTCCCATTGGGTGCCGCGTCGCCTTTTGAGGTCGAGGCGTATTTGTTGCTTGGACTGCCGCGAGTCCTGGGAGGCGAGGGGTTTTGCGGCATAGAGCTCAATGTCGAAGTGACGCTAAGCACAAGTGCTCGAGCGATTGTGGGAAAGTCCCGTGTATATATCGACCTACTTCTTTCTTCGCCGGACGGCAGGCGACAGGTGGCCATTGAATGTCAGGGAAAGGCCTCGCACGGACGCGCAGGGGATGGTTTGCGTGACGCTGACCGCATGACGGCCCTTCAGGCCATGGGCTACGATGTACTTCTCCTGACACACAGACAGATATCCGATGAGGATAGATTCCGCGCCGTCGTTAAGGCCGTATGCAGGATGCTCGATGCTGAATATCGTGATAAAAGCTCAGATGAGCAAAGGGCTGAGACATTGCTCCGGTCTGAACTATTCGTTGACTGGACAAAATTGGGAGTAATCGACGGAAAGATGCCCGTTAGACGCAAAACTGCTCGATCGTGGACGGCTGCGGTTCTAAGTGAGTAGACTTTTGGAACTTTGGTGACCAGGCCGTTTTGCAACAAGTCATTTACCTGCGGCTTTATAAAGCAATATGGATGGTGTGCTCGGCAAGTTCCAAAAAGTCTACTCACTTAGTTTTTGACGAGAAGCCGATGCCTAAGGCGGTCCTATTTCAGGGCGTTAACGAGCCCTCGAGACGCAAAAAGGCCCGAACCAATACGGTCCGGGCCTTATCGAGCTAAAGATTATCTCTCAGGCGGCTGGCTTAGCCAAAGTAGCGCTTGAGCAGGCCGGCGAAAGCCTTGCCGTGGCGAGCCTCGTCGCGAGCCATCTCGTGCACGGTATCGTGGATGGCATCGAGGCCAGCGGCCTTGGCGCGCTTGGCAAGATCGGTCTTGCCGGCGGTGGCGCCGTTCTCGGCCTCAACGCGCATCTCGAGGTTCTTCTTGGTGGAGTCGGTCACGACCTCGCCCAGGAGCTCGGCGAACTTAGCGGCGTGCTCGGCCTCCTCGTGGGCAGCCTTCTCCCAGTACAGGCCGATCTCGGGGTAACCCTCGCGATGAGCGACGCGAGCCATGGCCAGGTACATACCGACCTCGGAGCACTCGCCCTCAAAGTTGGCGCGCAGGTCGGCAACGATGTCCTCGGAGACGCCCTCCATCTTGGCGACGCCCACGACGTGCTCGGCAGCCCACTCGAGCTGGCCCTCCTCCTGCTTCAGGAAACGAGAACCGGGAACGCCGCACTGGGGGCACTTGAAGTCCTCGGGCAGCTGGTCGCCGTCGAACTCTTCCACATAACCGCAAACGGGGCAAACAAACTTCATGATTCGATCCTTTCGATCGATGGCGATGGTGCGCTCGTCCGGTCCCGTAAGGGCCCTCTCCGGACGTGCGTCTTGACGAGTTCTATTATCCATAAATGCAACCAAATGTGAAGCCTATTAGGAATGATTTTTAATAAAACAATTTTAGATATGAAGATGTTGATTGATTAACGATTGACGGGCCGTCTTTGACCGCCGCTGAGTACAATCGGTCGAGCAAATGTTGACCAATCAACAAATAAAGGAGTTTCCTTTATGCATCTAGCCCGTCGTGCCTGGTGCCGAACATATCAGACGGTTTTTCGCATTGCATTGCCGATCCTGCCCTATACCGAGCCGCGCATTTTGGAGCATGCCGAGGATGTGCCCGCGGTGCTTCAAAAGCGCTCGATCCAGAAGGTCCTTATCGTGACAGACCCTGGTATTGCACGTTTGGGGCTCACGGCATCGCTCGAGCGTGCGCTTACGGCTCAGGGGATTGGCGTTACGGTCTATGCCGAGACGCGTGCGAACCCTACGGTCTCGAATGTGGAGGAAGCGGCGGCGCTGTATCGCGAGAACGACTGCCGGGCCATTGTCGGCTTTGGTGGCGGTTCGGCCATGGACTGCGCCAAGGGTGTGGGGGCGCGCATTGCGCAGCCAAACAAGCCCATCAACAAGATGCGTGGCCTGTTGCGTGTCCACCGTCTCCTGCCGCTGCTTATTGCGGTTCCCACCACGGCAGGTACGGGAAGCGAGGTCACGCTTGCGGCGGTAATTACCGATGACGAGACGCACTATAAATACCCCATTAACGACTTTGTGCTCATCCCGCGTTTTGCAGTCCACGACCCCGAGTTTACGCGCGGGTTGCCGGCGTCCATTACGGGGCAGACGGGCATGGACGCCCTGACGCATGCTGTCGAGGCCTTCATCGGCCGTAGCACCACGCCCTACACGCGCAAGATGGCGCGTCAGGCGGTCCAGCTCATCCGCGACAATTTGCTCGAGGCCTATGAGCATGGCGACGACATGCGTGCGCGCCGCAATTTGCTTTCGGCGGCGTATAAGGCGGGTGTTGCGTTTACCCGCTCCTATGTCGGATATGTGCATGCCATCGCGCACAGTCTGGGCGGCCGATACGGAATTCCGCACGGCTTGGCCAACGCGATCATCCTGCCGCACATGCTTCGCGCTTATGGTGACGCCGCCGCCCCCAAGCTTGCCGATCTTGCTCGCATGGCGGGCATTGCGCCGGCTACCGCGCAGGACAGTCTTGCGGCCGAGGCCTTTATCGATTGGGTCGACCGCATGAACGAGGCCCTGGGAATCCCCAAATATGTCTCGGGTATTCGCCGCTCCGATATTCCGCAAATGGCGGCCCATGCCGATGCCGAGGCCAATCCCCTGTACCCCGTTCCTCTTTTAATAGACCGCCTGGAGCTCGAGCATATGTACGAAGTTGTTGCAGGTGGTATGTTTGAGGACGAGAACTAGGAGGGTCCATGAATACCGAGGAAATCGCGCGCATTGTCGGCGAGCAGCGCGCCTATTTTAAGACGCACGCCACGTTTGATGTCGATGCTCGACGTCGCGCCCTCGTGCGCCTGCGCGAGGCGGTGCGGGCACACGAGACCGATATCGCCCATGCGCTCAAGACCGATTTGGGTAAGTCGCATGACGAGGCATATATGTGCGAGATTGGCACGTCGCTTTCCGAGATTCGTCATCAGATTGCGCATGTGGCTCGATGGAGTCGTCCGCGCCTGCGTCCGTGTGACCTCGCTAATGCTATTAGTGTGTGCAAGACGCAAGCCGTGCCCTATGGCGTCACGCTCATCATGGCGCCTTGGAACTACCCGTTTTTGCTGACGCTCGAGCCGCTCGCCGGCGCGCTCGCTGCAGGCAACACCGTGGTCATCAAGCCGAGTGCCTATGCGCCGGCTTCGAGCGCGGTGCTCAAGCAAATCTGTGAAGAGGCATTTGATCCGTGCCTGGTGACGGTTGTCGAGGGCGGGCGCGCCGAGAATGAGGCGCTGCTCGATGAATGCTGGGACAAGATCTTCTTTACCGGTAGTGTTCCGGTTGGCAAGCTCGTCATGGAGCGCGCGAGTAAAAACCTTACGCCCGTGACGCTTGAGCTGGGCGGAAAGAGCCCCTGTGTCGTGGATGCGACGGCAAACCTGAAGGTCGCGGCGCGGCGTATCGCCTTTGGTAAATGGCTCAACGTGGGGCAGACCTGCGTGGCGCCCGACTACCTGTTGGTCGATGCGCGCGTGCACGACGAGCTGCTGGACCTTATCAAGGAGGAGGCCCGCCGTATGTTTGGCGAGCATCCGCTCGATAACGAGGACTACGGGCATATCGTCAACGCCAAGCATTTTGCGCGTGCGCGCGGGCTGATCGATCCCGATAAGGTCGTGCTTGGAGGTACCGCGCGCGAGACGTCGCTCAAGATCGAGCCGACGATTTTGGACGGCGTGACCCCCGATGACTCCGTGATGCAGGAGGAGATTTTCGGCCCCATCTTGCCGGTGCTGACGTTTGAGAGCCTAGACGAGGCCGAAGCGTTTATTACGGATCGTCCAACGCCGCTGGCCCTGTATATCTTTAGCCAGGACCGTACGGTTCAACAGCGCTTTGTGCGCTACGTGCCCTTTGGCGGCGGCTGCGTCAACGACACCATCATGCACTTGGCTACGAGCCATATGGGCTTTGGCGGCATGGGCGCGAGCGGTATGGGGCAGTACCATGGCCGCGAGAGCTTCGATACGTTTAGCCACAAGAAGAGCGTCGTGAACAAGGCAACGTGGCCGGACGTGCCGTTTCGGTATGCGCCCTACGCAAGCTGGAAGCACAAGTTCGTGCGCATGTTTGTGCATTAGAATCAGATGGTGTAGCGACAAACGGTCGAAAAGGCGCGGGTGGGGCGAATTTGTGTCCGCGCGAGTTCGTAGACTTCTCAATAAGGTTACACACCGGTTTATCCGGCCGTTAGAGGAGCTGCTATGTACGAGCCTTCGCGTGTTCTTTTGTCGTTTCATATCGCAGGATTTCAGTATGCCGATGGCGCCTTGGTTCTGGGCGATCTTCAAGCGGGTGATAAGCTGACGCTGTGTGCCGAGCGCGATAACCCTCATGACCCCGAGGCAGTTGCGATCTACTATGGCAAGACCAAGCTTGGCTATGTTCCGGGAAACGAGGCCGGCCCGCTGTCCTTGATGATGTATTACGGACACGGGGATGTATTTGAGGCACGCGTGCAGCAGGTTGCCCCCGAGCGTAGCCCGTGGCACCAGGTGCGCGTTGGCCTCTATGTGGTGGATGCCCGCTAATCGGTAAGGGAGACTGCCATGTTTGACGACGATGACCTGTTCGATCTGACGGATGATCCGTTTGAGTGGGACCTGTTGCTCGATGACGATGAGCTGGAGCGGGACCGTAAGATGCGGCAGGACAAGAAAACTCAGGGTGACGCTTCGAAAAAGCAAGACAAGCGCCGCCGCGGACTGTTCGGCGGGCTCTTTGGATAACCGCCGCATCGCTACGTCTGTATACTTAGCACGAGTTGAACACGTTGCGAAATGAGGGCATAGACGATGATGTGGTTTACCGCCGACCTGCACCTGGGCGATACGAATATCTTGCACGACATGGACCGGCCGTTTGACTCGGTCGAGGAGATGAACCGCAAGGTCATCGATGCCATCAATGAGTGCGTGGCTGCGGACGACCGCCTCTATATTCTGGGTGACTTTACCTATCGTTTGCCCCTGGCGGAGGCGGTGCGCCTGCGCGAGCGTATCGAATGCCAGAACGTGACGCTCATCCGCGGTAACCATGACGGCGACTGGGAAGATTCCGACGTACCGCAGATTTGGGAAGACGTGCGCGATTACCTGGAGATTGCTCCCGGCTATGCCAAGGGCCATCGTCTGGTTATGAGCCACTACCCCATGCTCAGCTGGAACGGCAAGGCACGTGGCGCCATTATGCTGCATGGGCATATCCACAGCAGGGGTGACCGCGCCAACGCACGCAACCGCGATCGCGAGCGCCCTATCTTTCGCTACGATGTCGGTCTCGATGCCAACGAGTACAAGCCCGTAAGCCGCGATCAGATTCTTAGCTTCTTTGGGTTATAGGGCGCCAGAGCCACCACAAAGGGGACAGGCACCTTTGTGGTGGTTCTGGCGCCGTTGCCATTATGGCGGCGGCGCCTTTTTTGTCCGTGCGACGCGGTAGAGTGTAGGCGGTCGAAATTTGCGTCCATCGAGGAGCTGCTATGAACGAGATTAAGTGCCCGCATTGCGGCGAAGTATTTAAGGTCGATGCGTCCGGCTATGCGGACATCGTCAAGCAAGTGCGCGATGCCGAGTTCTCGCGCGACCTGGATGAGCGTGTGAAGGCTGTCCAGCGCGAGGGCGAGCAGGCGCTGGAGCTTGAACGCTCGCGTTCGACGGCCGCCTTGCAAAAGGCAGAGTCTCAGCGCAACGCTCAGCTTGTCGAGCAGAAGAACACTGCGGATCAGAAACTGGCGCAAGAGGTTGCCAAGCGCGATGCTGAGCTTGCCGAGCTGCGCGCTAAGCTCGAGGGCGCTGCCGCAGAGCGCGAGAGTGCAAGCCAGCGCGCGGCGGTAGAGGCGCGAGCCAATGCTCAAAAGGAAAATGCCGAACTCCAGCGTGAGATTGATAGCCTGCGTGCGCAGCTTGGGCGCAAAGATGACGAAGCAAAGCTTGCCGAGTCGGCGGCGCGCAACGCTGCTCAAAACGATTTAGCTGCACGTGATGCTCAGATTGCCGAGCTGCAGGCCAGGCTTGCCGCGGCTGACAAGGCCCAGGAGATGGCGCTTGCCGCTGCCGCGGCAGAGTCGCAGCGTGAGCTCGATGCCGCTCGCAGCGAGGCCGAGCGCGCGCTTACTGACTACCGCGCGACGGTACAGGAGAAGTTTTCCGTCGCAAAGGCACAATCTGAGCAAGAGGCCGAGGGTCTGCGTGCCCAGCTGCGCGAGCAGGAACTGATGGCAAAAATGAACCTGTCAGAGGCGGTCGCCGCGGCGGAGCGAGAGCGCGATGAGGCACGTGCCAAGCTGACGAGTGAGCTGGCGGTGCGCGATTCTCGCGAGGAACAGGCCAAGGCGGCGCATGAGCTCGAGCTCGCGCAGGCCAAGCGCGCGAGCGATGACCTGATTCGCTACAAGGATGAAGAGATTGAGCGCCTTAAGGACATGAAGGTCCGCCTGTCCACCAAGATGGTGGGCGAGTCACTCGAGCAGCACTGCGAGACCGAGTTCAATCGCCTGCGCATGACGGCGTTTCCTAACGCGTACTTCGAGAAGGATAACGATGCGTCCGAGGGCACCAAGGGCGACTTTATCTTCCGCGAGTGCGACGCAAGCGGTAACGAGGTCATTTCGATTATGTTCGAGATGAAAAACGAGAACGACGAGACCGCGACCAAGCACAAAAACGAGGACTTCTTTAAGAAACTCGATCACGATCGTCGCCAGAAAGGCTGTGAGTACGCGGTGCTCTGCACACTGCTCGAGCCCGAAAGCGAGCTCTATAACGCAGGGATAGTCGACGTGAGTTACCGCTATGAGAAGATGTACGTGATCCGCCCGCAGTTCTTCATTCCCATGATCACGCTGCTGCGCAACGCCGCCATGGGTTCGCTGCGCTATAAGCAGGAGCTGGCGGAGTACAAGCAGCAGAACATCGACGTCACGAACTTCGAGGCCAAGATGGAGAAGTTCAAGAACGACTTCGGCCGCAACTATGAGCTTGCGAGCCGTAAGTTCCAGACGGCGATCGAGGAGATTGACAAGACGATTAGCCATCTGCAGAAAACCAAGGAGGCATTGCTGTCCTCCGAGAACAATTTACGTCTAGCCAACAAGAAGGCCGACGATCTTACCATTCGCAAGCTCACCTGGGGCAACAAGACCATGAAGGCGGCGTTTGACGAGGCGCGCGGGGCTGCGACAGGGGCAAACGATGAGCCCGCCGAGGCGGATTCGTATGAGGTCGAGGATGCCGAGTAGGGGATAGCGTATAGTGCAAAAGCGGGGCCGCTGGCGATACTGCCAACGGCCCCGCTTCGTTCCAGTATGTACGGCTAGTCCTCGAGCAGGTCCTCGATAAAGCCGACGCGGTAGTTTTTGAAGATGACCTCGCCGCCGTCTTGCGTGGCATCCAGGTCGACATCGCCCATGATGCCAAAATCGTGGTCGCCATCCTCGTCGGCAAAAATCTGGTGCACGTGCCACACGTGATCGGTCTTCTCGTCGCTCCCGTCGATGGTAAACATCGCGGCGCTGCGGGCATCTCCGTCGGTGAGGATTTCCTCGTGCTGCTCATGGTAGGCATCGAGCGCCTTTTGCCAGCGGACCTCGCTCATGCCCCAGTCCTCGTCGAGTTCGCCCAGGTCGCGAACGTGCTCGCGGGCGGCAAGGGTCACGCGGCGGAAGAGTGCGTTGCGCACCAGCAGCGTGCAGCCGCGACGGTCCGCAACGACCTCGTCGATGCCCTGCGGCGGCGCGGCGTCGAGGGCCGCCGGGTTGCCGGCGTTCTCCCACTCGTCCACCAGGCTCGAGTCGACCGAGCGTACCACAAAGCCGAGCCACGAAATGATGTCGCGCAAGCGCTCATCGCGCTTCTCAATGGGCACGGTGCGATCGAGGGAGCGGTAGGCCTCGGCTAGGTAGCGCAGCAGAATGCCCTCGGAGCGGGCGATGCCGAGCTTTTGGATATAGCCCTTAAAGTCGCTCGCGCTCTCCAACATGTCGCGCAGGACGCTCTTGGGCGAGAGCTGGTAGTCGTTGGCCCAAGGTACTTCCTGGCAGTACTTGTCGAAGGCGGCATCGAGCAAATCCTCGAGCGGCTTTTCGTAGGTGACATCCTGGATGCGCTCCAAGCGTTCCTCATATTCGACGCCGTCGGCTTTCATCTCGGCCATAGCGCGGTCGCGCGCGGCGCGCTCCTGCGCGCGCAGCACCTGCTTGGGATCCTCGAGCGTAGCCTCGACCATTGAGATCAGATCCATGGTATAGGTCTCACTCTCGGGGTCGAGCAGCTCCAGCGCGGCAAGCAAAAACGGCGAGAGCGGCTGGTCGAGCGCAAAATCCTCGGGCAGGTCGACCGTTAGCGCATAGTCGATGTCCGGCGCGGCGTCAGCTGGAGCGTCGGGTGCGGGCGGCACCTCGGTGCGCACGACGACGCCGGAGTCGATGAGCGTGGCGAAGATCTCGTCGGCACGAACCTCGAGCTTTGCCTTTTCCTCAGGGGTCTGCAGGCTTGTTTCGATGAGGTCGTGCACGCGGGCGCGGGCGTCGCCGCCCTGCTCGACCACGCTAATCACCATGGAGTGTGTGATGCGCAGGCGCGGCTTGAGCGTTTCGGGCTGCGTCTCGATCAGGCGCTCAAAGGTCTGCTTGTTCCAGGTGACAAAGCCCTCGGGGGCCTTCTTCTTTTTAATCTTGCGGAGCTTCTTGGGGTCGTCGCCCGCCTTGGCCATGAGCTTGGCGTTCTCGATCTCGTGCTCGGGTGCCTCGGCAATCACCATGCCCTCGGTATCAAAGCCCGAGCGGCCGGCGCGACCGGCAATCTGGTGGAACTCGCGGGCGCGCAGACGACGCATCTTGTAGCCATCGAACTTGGTGAGCGCGGTGAGCACCACGGTGTGGATGGGTACGTTGATGCCGACGCCGAGCGTATCGGTGCCGCAGATGACGGGCAGCAGGCCCTGCTGCGCCAAACGCTCGACCAGCAGACGATAACGCGGCAGCATACCGGCGTGGTGCACGCCGACGCCGCATCCAAGCAAACGCTTGAGGATCTTGCCGAAGGCCGTCGAGAAGCTCGTGCCCTTGGCCGCCTCCTTGATGGCCTCGCGCTGCTCCTTGCTGGCGATGCCAAAATTGGCGAGCGACTGCGCCGTCGCAAGGGCGGCATCCTGGCTAAAGTGCACGATATAGAGTGGGGCCTCGCCGCGGCGCATGGCGAGCTCGACCGTGCCCTCGAGGGAGGTCGTCACATAGTCGTAGCTCAGCGGAACAGGACGCGGGGCGTCGACAACCAAGTCGCAAGCAGCGCCGGTGTGCTCTTCGAGAGAGGCGGCGATTGCAGTGACATCGCCAAGTGTGGCGCTCATGAGCATAAACTGCGTATGGGGCAGGGTGAGCAGCGGCACCTGCCAAGCCCAGCCGCGGTCGGGGTCGGCAAAGTAATGGAACTCGTCCATGGCCACGCAGCCCACGTCGGCGTCCTCGCCCTCGCGCAGCGCATCGTTGGCAAGGATTTCGGCCGTGCAGCAGATGACGGGCGCCTTGGTGTTGATGTGCGTATCGCCGGTGATCATGCCGACGTTATCGCGGCCGAGCACCTGTACCAGATCGAAGAACTTTTCGCTGACCAGAGCCTTGATAGGAGCCGTGTAATAACAGCGCTTGCCCTGCGCCATGCCCATAAAGAGCATGCCCAGCGCGACGAGCGATTTACCCGATCCGGTCGGTGTTCCCAAAATGACGTGGTCGCCGGCAGCCAGGTCCATGAGGGCCTCTTCTTGGTGATCCCACAGCTCAATGCCGCGATCGCTCGTCCATTCAAAGAAGCGTTCGAAGGCTTGGTCGGGCGTGAGCCACGGTTCGGGCTCGCTGCCGTCCTCGGGCTCCCACCAGGTGGGGGAGAGCGCGCCGAGCGAGCCAAACTCGGCTTCGGTTCCCGTGCCGCCCGAGAATGAGCTGGCGGCGCCGGCGCCGGAGACGGTGCTGGCGGCGGTATCTGTCGTGGTCTGTGCCATGTGGTTGCTTTCTCTCGCGATTGTCCGCCAACTATTATGGCGTAGCGGCGGCGCGGGGTGCCAGCGCGCGAGAAAATGCAGGAAATGGGCGTTCTACCCAGCCGTTTGGTGCAGTTGCCGGCTAAGTGAGTAGACTTTTTGCGATGTCGTGAGCACATGGCTTTTGCGCAAGGGCTCTATCTGCGGTTTTAGTTTTCGTTATGCGGGTTGTGCTTGGCTATTGCAAAAAAGTCTACTCACTTAGGTTTGAGGGTCGTTCGCTGGCGCCTATTTTCACTTGTTTGCCGACGCCGCGACCATCAGAAGCCCCTAGGACCCCTGCGGCAGGCGTTTTTTGCCTTTGCGAGCACGGTTTCTAAAGTTCTCGACGGCTTCTTCCATGCCCAGGGGTACATAGGTGAGTTCATCGAGGTTTTCGGGCAGGTAGCAGGCGAGGCTTTGCTCCTGCGCGCGGCCCGCCGCGAGCTGTTCATCGCTGGGCTGCGCTCCAGGTGTGGCGCAAATGCCATAGGCGGTGGCGCCCATCTCGCGCGTGCGGCGCTCGTACTCGGTCTCGGGATGCTCGGGATGGTCGCGGCGGACGTCGTCGCTTACCCAAAGCGTATCGTAGCCGGCCGCGGCAAACTGTCCCAGGGCGTAATCGCGCAACGGCTTGCTATCGGTGCGCAGTGTGACGGTAGCGCCGGCTGAAAAGAGCGGGCGGTAGAGCATCAGATGGTCGACATGGACGAGTCGTTTTTTAGCGTACTTGGCCTTGGGCTGCGGCGTGGGAAAGTTAATGGTGATGGCATCGAGCTCGCCTGCGGCAAACAGCTGTGGCAGCGATGCGGCGCCTCGGGGCAGGACGAGTGCGTTGGATAGCCCCTGTTCGCAGATTTTCTGCGCGGCATAGGCGATGCAGATGGGCTCCTGGTCCATGCCGATAAAGAGGGTGTCGGGCTCGCGGTGGGCGCGCTCGACCAGATAGGTTCCCTTGCCACAGCCAAGATCCAGGTGAAGGTGTTCGAAGGGCTTGCTGCCTGCGGGCGCACAGGCCTTGCGCCAATCTCCGGCATAGGCCTCGGGGTTCGTCTCAATCGCATCGGCGTAGCGCTCCAGGCGCTCCTCGAGCACAAAGTTCTTAGGCGTGCGAACGTGGACGGCTCCCATGAGGCTCCTTGGTCATAAGTTTGGAACGCATAGCTGCACGTTCCGTCAATGGATTGAAAAAGGGCGGGCATAGCTTGCCCGAAAGATGCGGTGCAGCCCGGCGGCGAGTCGCCGATACCTACAGGCGCTTGAGAATCACATAGCGGTTGAGCTCGCCGCTGCGACCGTCGGCATGGAAACGCTCAAGCTCGCGCACGGGGACCTCGCCACTCTTGTAGAACGTACGGACGCCGCGCACCAGGTCGGTGATCTGCTGATCGTCAAAGTGATGACAATAGCGGTAGGCGTGGCGGTCGTTTTGCCAGCCGATGAGGTGGTCGCCGGCTTCAAACTGCGCGGAATCGTAACCCTCAAACGGCGGGGTGAGCTCGGCGCGGGCCTCGGCGCGAACAGCCTTGCGCGCCATGCGCTCGTCGTTCATAAACTCCCAAAAGCTGATGGCGATGATGCCGCCCGGGCGCGTCTGGCGCACCAGAGCGTCGAGCACGCGTACACGGTACTCGCACGACGGCACATGGTGCATAAAGCCAAAGCAGACCGAGATGTCGGCGAGCGGGGCGTCGAAAAGCACGTCGGGCGTCTCGGCGGGGTTGAGCTTCATAAGGGCGTCGAGCACGTCGAGTTCCTGGAAGTGCAGGTTGGGAATGCGCAGCGCGTGGCCATGTGCATCGATGGCCAGGTCTTGGCACGAGTCGACACCATAGAACTCAAACGGGCAGCTGGCATCTGCTGAGGGGTTTGCGCCATCGACGCCCTTGGCGGCAAGTGCGCCGCCGGCGGCAAAGTTCTCGAATCGCATATTGCCACAGGCAAGATCGAAGACGCGGACGGGATGCTCGATCGTGGCGACGTCGAGCTGTTCGAGCGCGATATCCATGGTGCGTACCCAGCCGGGCCATGGGGCCTGGCGCGTATCGGAAAAGGAGGCGGAGTGCTCGCGATAGAACGTATTGTTGAGCTGGATGAGCGACGAGGCGAAATCGCGGTTCACGGCGCGGAACTCCCTCCGTTGGCGGTGCGGAATAAACAGTACGACCATACTACCGTTAACGCCGCAACGGGGACAACCGAGCCGTGGGTCATTGCTTTGTTTGGACACATTTCCGCAGCTCATATGTGCCCGCAACCGCCGGTTGTCAAAAATCTCACTAGAATAGGTGGCATGCTCTTGGCGGTGGCGGATAGATTTTTAACTGTGCAAGGCGCCTTAAGAACAAAAACGGTCCGGCGGCACGGCTGGCATCACATAGGAGGAACCATGAATGTAGAAACTGCGCAGCGGCTCGCCGACCTTCGTCGCAGCAAGGGTTTTAGCCAAGAAGGGCTGGCGCGAAAGCTGGGGCTGTCGCGCCAGGCAGTCAGTAAATGGGAGCGCGCGGAGAGCTCGCCCGATACCGAGAACCTGATCTCGCTCGCCAAACTCTATGGCGTGAGCCTGGACGAGCTGCTCAATCCGAGCGACGAGATCGAGGACGATATCGAGTTTGAGAACGAGGACCGCGCCCGTCAGCGCGAGGCCGAGGCGGCAGAGCGCGCCCGCACCCATGAGGCGGCGGCACGCGCCACGGAGGCAGCTACGCAGGCAAGTGATGCCGCGGCCAAGGCGGCGCAGGCGGCAAGCTGGAGTGCGAAGGCCGCCAATGCCGCTACGGCGCAGGCGACGAGTGGCACCGCGGTTGGCTCGACTCCGGTGAAGGGCCCGTTCCAGTCGTTCCCGTATTGGGCCGTGTGCTGGCTGCTGTTCTTTTTGCTGATGTTCCTGTTTGGTGCCGGCCCCTTTGCCGCGCTGATCTTCTTTACGATTCCCATCTATCACTGGGTGGCGCGTGCGCTCGATGGTGATTGGGCGCGCGGGGATATTCAGGTTGGTCCGGCGTCGGTGGCGATCAAGGCCCAGGGGAAGGATGCTTCTGCGGAACCCGATGCTGACGTGGCTACCGCGACCACCGCTGAGCCATGTGCCAAAGAGGGTGACGAATGATGAAGCTTTCGCATGAATCCAAGGTACGCCTGGGTGTTGGCATCGGAGCGTTTGTGCTCATTGTTGGGCTTGTCTTTGGCGTTTCGCGGACATTGATTCATTTTGATGGCCCATGGGATCTCGACGATGTTGTATCCGGCTTGTCTGGTATGGACGATGCGCTTGACGAGGACGATCTTTTGGATAGCGGTAACTATTCCGCTCGGCCTCAACAGCTTTCGAGCGAAACGTTTGATGCCGACGCGTTCACATCGCTTGATTTGGACGTGACGTCGGGCACGGTCGAGGTCAAACACGTTTCCGGCGGGCCAGTGCGCGTAATTGAAAGCGGTCGCGTGGCAACGGGGACCGTTGCCTTCGATGCGGCAACCCAGAACCTGGCCGAAATCAAGGGTTCTACGCTCAAGATTCGCCAGTTCGATTGCGATGACGAGCGCGCCATTGACCGCACGGTTACCGTCGAACTGCCGCGCGATGTTGCCGATAACATGGTGGGCATCACAGCGAATGTGGGATCGGGTGATCTGACGGTCGCGGGCATTGCGTGTCATGACCTCAACCTGACTTTGGACTCGGGAGACGTCGAGTTTACGGGTACCGTGACCGATACCCTGAATGCCGAGGTCGGTTCGGGCGATGTGACGTTCGAGCTCTACCAGGCCCCCGCGAAGTCGATGGACGTGAGCGTGGGCTCGGGCGATGTGGAGATGACGGTTCCGAACTCGACGGGCTTTAAGGCGAGCCTCACCTTGGGCAGCGGCGACTTCGAGAGCGATTTCCTTCCGCTTGGCTACGACGGCGAGACCGTTTTGAATCTTGAATTCGATAACGGCGATAAGTCTGCCACGTATCGTTTTGAGGTCGGTTCGGGCGACATGTCGTTTGATTCGGAGTAGTGAGGCAGACGAAAGCCTAGGCGAAGATATAGACGCGCTGTTTGGCAAAGGCGTCGAAGCCGAGATTGGCTTCGGCGCCTTTGCCTTTACAATGGGGGCATGGAACAGATTATCTTGAACATACTCGAGGCTCTGCGTCGCGGCGAGACCGTGGACGACAAAGCGCTCGTCAAACTGATACATGCCGAGGCACGCCGTGAGGGTGCCGACAAGCGCGATTTGGCCAAGCGTCGCCTGCTGCCGTTTTACCAGCGGGTGAAGCGCGAGGAGCCGGCTCGTTGGACGGTATGGAATGTCGACGCCGAGCTAGAGCGTCAACTGCTGCAGGTGCTGCGTATGAAGCCGCGCCGAACGGCTTCGGGCGTGGCAACCATTACCGTCATCACCAAGCCGTGGCCGTGCTCGGGCGATTGCCTGTTTTGCCCCAACGACCTGCGCATGCCCAAAAGCTATTTACATGCCGAGCCGGCGTGTGCCCGTGCAGAGCAAAACTGCTTCGATCCATATCTGCAGGTGAGCGCCCGTTTGACCGCGCTTTCGCAGATGGGTCATGCGACCGATAAGATCGAGCTCATTGTGCTTGGCGGTACCTGGAGCGACTATCCGCAAGGGTATCAGATGTGGTTTATGTCGGAGCTCTTCCGCGCGCTCAATGACGATGCCGTGGCCGGCGTGGCGGCCAACCCCATGTTGGCGCGTCCGGGCATCAGCCGTGCCGAGGCAGGGCGCCTGCTCGATGACGCTCCCGCCGATGCCCTGCCGCCGGTGGTAGCGGAGCGTCGCGAGCGCTATCGGGCAGCCGGCATTGCGACAGACGAGGTCGAGCTTGCTGCCGGCGTTGCCGACGACCAGGGGCGTGTGGATGCTGCCGTGGGCGGCTACAACCGTGCGGTGCGTCGTCTGTACGGCCCCGGTACGCCGTGGGGCGAAGTCGCCGAGTGGCAGACGGCAACGATGGAGGAGCTTGAACGTCAACAGCGCATCAACGAGACGGCGAAGCATCGCGTGGTGGGACTCGTTATCGAGACGCGCCCCGATGCCGTAACGCCGAAGGCCCTCACGCTTATCCGCCGCCTGGGCTGCACCAAGATCCAGATGGGTATTCAGAGTCTCGACCAACACCTGCTCGATATCAACGAGCGTCGCATTTCGGTGGCGCAGATTGAACGGGCGTTTTCGCTTGCGCGCCTGTTTGGCTTTAAGATCCATGCGCATTTTATGCTTAACCTGCTGGGCGCCACGCCGGAGGGGGATAAGCGCGACTACGAACGCTTTATGACCGAAGGGGCCTTTATGCCCGACGAGGTCAAGGTCTACCCGTGTGCGCTCATCGAGGGCTCGCGTCTGGTGGGCTGCTATGAGCGCGGCGAGTGGCGTCCCTATACCGAGGAAGAGCTGCTCGATGTGCTGGCCGACGACATCGTGGTGACGCCGGCGTTCTGCCGTATCAGTCGCATGATCCGCGACTTTAGTTCCGACGACATTATGGTGGGCAACAAGAAACCCAACCTGCGTCAGCTCGTTGAGAACCGTCTGGCTGCTCGGGGTGATGGTGCGACGGTGCGCGAGATTCGCTATCGCGAGATCAGCACGGCGGGTGCCGACTTGGATGAGCTATCTCTTGATGAGGAGGTGGCGTACGAGACGCCGGTGACGCACGAGTGCTTTTTGCAGTGGGTGACGCCGCAGGGCAAGATCGCGGGCTTTTTGCGGTTGTCGCTGCCCGACCATTCGTTTGTTGCCGCGCATGCGGACGAGTTGCTGACGATGCCGGACGAGGCGATGATTCGCGAGGTACACGTGTATGGCATGGCGGCGCGCGTGGGGTATCAAGGCCAGGCGGCCCAGCACCATGGGTTGGGGCGTCTGCTCGTAGAGCGTGCGTGCGAGATTGCCCGGGATGCGGGTTATACGCGCATCAACGTGATCAGCGCGATTGGTACGCGCGAGTACTATCGCCATTTGGGTTTTTACGATCATGGACTCTATCTGCAAAAGGAGCTCTAGATGAACAAGCCGAGTGTTTCTGCTGGCGTCGTTGCCGGCGTTGCCCTGGGAGCCGCGGCGCTTGGTGCGGCCGCCGTCGCTGTTCGTGCTGCCTGTCTGCAGGTTGCGCGAACCCGCAATGGGTTGGCGCGTGTGAAACGCGTGCACGATGGGGACGGCGATGAGATTCGCGTGTTGGTGCAAGGCGGCGTCTACCAAAGCGCAAGCTACGTTGGTGAGCGTTGGGCGGAGCCCGTCTTTGCGTACTATCGTGCGTTTGACGACGTGTTTGAGTCCGAGGATGCGATGCACGATGCTTATGGTCACGGCATCAACCGCATGCTTGTGCTGGGTGGCGGCGGGTTTGCCTATCCTAAGTTCGCGCTGATGTCGCACGAGGGCTTGCGCATGGACGTCATCGAGTATGACGGAGAGATTACGCGCCTGGCGCGCCGCTGGTTCTACCTAGACGAGCTGGAGCGCGCGGCGGGCGATCGCCTGCGGGTGATAACCGCTGAGGCTCGCTCGTATTTGGGTGTGACGAGCGTGGGCCATCGTCGCTACGACGTGGTCGTGAGCGATTGCTTTGGCGGTGCCGAGCCCGTACGCGAGCTGGCGACGGTTGAGGCATTGCGTTTGGTGCGGGGCAGCCTAAATGTCGGTGGCGTCTACGTTGCCAATATCGTGAGTGCAAACGAGGGGAGCGATGTGACGTTCCTGCGCGACTGTGCCGCCACGGCGCTTGAGGTGTTCGACCATGCTTGGGTGGTCCCATGTGGCGATGCAGAGTTCGGCGGCGAGGAGAACTACCTGCTCATCGCCAGCGACGGCAACTACGCCTTTGCCGAAGCCGTGCCCTTCGACACCGACTTCCTCGGCACCGTTCTTCACGACAAATAGGTCTCCCCGTCCCAAAAAGACTGGTCTTAGGCGTGGTCGCGCCAGCCGAGAACGCGCTGCTTCATGTCTTCGATGTCGAGCACGCCTTCGGCAAAGCCTTTGCGCACGAGCTCTTCTGGAACGAATTCGTCGTACCGATCAAAGTAAGGCACCTCGCCGGGATAGACGAGGTCGATGGGGTCGAAGTCTTTCTCGGCTTCGGCGGCGAGCACTTCAAAGAACGTCTCCTCGTCGGCCTTCATCTTAAACTGCATAAAGTACGGGCGTGACGGGTCGAGTCCGCGAAGGCCCAACTCAGCGGCGCATTTAATCTTGAGCATGCGCTCGAGCGCCAAAAAGGCGTAGCTGCCCAACCAGGGGAAGAGCACCCAGGTGTCGCCACCCAGGTTGATGAGCGGCTTAGTTCCCGCGCCCGAAATCTCGGCCGTATGGCGAGCCTGCGCCAGACGGGCCCGCGCGTTACCCATCAGGTACGGATACGCCGCGTGCTCGTTGAGCGCCTTGCGCATACGCTCGAGTACGTGTGTATTGATGTCGCCGGGGCAGTCGCCAAAGTAGGCCGGCACCCGGCCCTTGACCTGCGTGGCAAAGACGGTGTGACGCTTCCAGTCCACTTCCTCGACAATCCAGCAATGGCCGGCGATGGCAATGCGCTCACCGGGCGGGGGCGGGTTGACAATCGTGCCCAGCTCGGCCGATTCGCTGCGAACGGTGAACTCCTCGTTTTCCTGGAACACGGCGTAGAACTTAAAGTTGTTGATGATGCGCTCGCCCGCGAGACCCACGATGAGCCCGCCGCCCTCGGTGACTTGGATATGGTCGATCTTAATGAGGTGACGCAGCAACACGCGATAGTCATCGGCCGAGATGCGATGGAAATAGCTGAGCGTGAGCACGCGCTGGGCAAGTTCGGCCGGCGTGAGCTCTCCGGTGCTGGCGAGGGTCGACATAGTCTGGTGATAGAGCAGGCTGTAGGGGAGTCGATCGAGCTCGGGCGGCTCGACCCACTTTTCCTCGCGATAGAGTTGTACGAGCGCGATGCCCTGCAGGAGCTTCCAGGGAATGGTTTCGGGCATCATCGTGCGCGGCTCGGGTTCTTCCTCGCGCATGACAAACCACATCTCGGGAGGAAGGTCGCGACGGCCTGTGCGCCCCATGCGCTGCAAAAAGGAGCTGACGGTAAACGGCGCGTCAATCTGGAAGGCGCGCTCCAGGCGGCCGATATCGATACCGAGCTCCAGCGTTGAGGTGGTGACGGTTGTCTGCGCCTGCTCCTCGTCGCGCATGAGCTCCTCTGCCGTCTCGCGCAGCGATGCCGAAAGATTGCCGTGATGGATGAGAAAGCGGTCGGGCTCGTGTCGACTTTCGCAGTAGCTGCGCAGCATGGAGCACACGGCCTCTGCCTCCTCGCGCGAGTTGGCAAAGACCAGGCACTTGCGGCCGCGCGTATGCTCAAAGATATAGCCCATACCGGGGTCGGCGTTGTCGGGCGCCGTGTCGGTGGGGTTGAGAAGCGCCTGCTCGGTCGCTCGTGGGATGTCGACTTCGCCCTCGGGGGCCGAGGAAGTGCGACGGTCTTTGGGAGCGGCCTTGCCCCGTGCCCGCTCACGACGTTGACGGCGCTCCTCTTGTGTGAGCTGTCCGCTGTGACGCATGTCTTGGCCGCCGGCGGGCAGTGCCGCGGGTGCCGCTGCCTCAATGCGCTCGCATGCAAGCACTTCGGCCTCTTGAGGACCCATGCTCTCGAATCCTCGCTGCTGCGCCTGGGGACCCGAGTTGTAGAAGTGCTCCATGGAGATACGCCACACGCGGCGCGGTTCCTCAAAACGAGGGATAACGCAGTCGCGTCCCGTTCCCTGCGAGAGAAAGGCACCCGTGCGCTCGGGGTCGCCGATGGTAGCCGAAAGGCCAATGCGGCGGGGTTGTACGCCGGCCATGCGCGACAGGCGCTCAATAAGGCAGAGCGTCTGCCCGCCTCGATCGCCGCGCATAAGCGAATGGACCTCGTCGATGACGACGTAGCGCAGATCGCAGAACATGCGCGGAATCGCCATGTGCTTATGGATCAAGAGCGCCTCGAGCGACTCGGGCGTAATCTGCAAGAGACCGCTCGGCTTTTTGATGAGCTTTGCCTTGTGCGACTGCGAAACGTCGCCATGCCAGTGCCAGACGGGGATGTCGGCTTCTTCGCAGAGGTCGTTGAGGCGGACGAACTGATCGTTGATGAGCGCCTTGAGGGGGCCAATGTAGAGGGCGCCCACGCTTGCGGGCGGGTTCTCCCAAAACTCGGTCAGGATGGGAAAGAAGGCCGCTTCGGTTTTGCCGGAAGCTGTGGATGCCGTTAGGAGCACATTGTCTTGTGTGTTAAAGATGGCATCTGCCGCCGCAACCTGGATAGAGCGCAAGCTCTCCCAATCGTGGGAGTAGATGAAGTCTTGGATAAACGGGGCGTAGCGGTCAAAGGCGTTCACGGGGCCTCCTCTCAAAAACGAATCTCTCAGCGCGGCTGGCAACGGCTTGCTGCATGACTGCCTCAACGTTTTCCCAGATAAAACCTGCCAAAATAAACCTGTCCCTTTTTGGCAGGTTAGATGGTGAATTCGGCGAAGTTACGGTCGTCGCCTGCGGTATCGGTGTCACCTGTTGCGGCTGCCGTCGCCAGCGCGTCGCCGCCGACGCTTTGCAGCAGCTCGGCCACGTTGGCGTCGGGGTTTTGGCATAGGATGTCGAGCAGCTCGATAAAGTCACGAATGACTTCACGCGGCGTCAGATGCGTGTCGGCTCCCACGCGACCGAACTCGATCTTGAGGAAGTCCACCAAGTCGTTCTCGGTAAGCGTGGGCGTCCAGCCAAAGTAGCCGGCGTGAATTTGCATGAGTTTTTCGATCAGCACCAGCAGCTCCTCGTAGGTGAGTGGCTGCAGACGGATGATGGGCGCGAGCATGTCCTTAAGGTCCTCGCGCGCAAAGCGACCCTGAGCGAGTCGGCTGCGCAGAGCCTCGTAGGAGAACACGCCGCGGCGGCGGTCTTCGATGGAGGTTGGCGTGCCGCCCATAATCATGCCCAGGTACTGCGCCTTGCCCTGAAGTGTGTCGTTGTACATGGTCAGGATCTTCTCGTAGTTGTACTGGCGCGTGATGGCGTTGGGAATCTTATACAGATTCACGAGTTCGTCGATGAGCACCAGCATGCCCTTGTAGCCGCTGCAAACCAAAAAACGCGCGATGAGTTTGACGTAGTCGTACCAGTCGTCATCGCTGATGATGGTTGAGGACCCCAGTTCGGCGCGGGCCTCGCTCTTGGTGCGGTATTCGCCGCGGATCCATTTGGTCACGCGGCTCATGGCTTCTTCGTCGCCCTCGGATACGGCCGTGCGATAGCGGCGGAGCATGCGGGTGAAGTCGAAGCCGTGGACCATCTCCTCGAGCGGGGCCAGTTGGGCATTGACGACCGACTCGTCGACGTCGGCGCACGAGGCGACCCAGCGATCCAGAATAAGGTTGAGCGCACCGCCCTCAGGGCGCGTCTTGGTCGATATGTTGCGGATGAGCTCGCGGTAGGTGGCAAGGCCCTGTCCCTGACCGCCCTGCAGGCGGCGCTCAGGGGAAAGGTCGGCATCAGCGACGACGAATCCCTCGCCCATGGCATGCGTTCGGATGGTCTGAAGCAAGAAGCTCTTGCCGGCGCCGTAGCGACCGACTAAGAAGCGGAAGCTCGCGCCGCCATCGGCGATGAGACTCAAATCGGTGAGCAGGGCGCGAATCTCGACCTCGCGACCCACGGTGATATAGGGAAGGCCGATGCGCGGGACCACGCCGCCCTTGAGCGAGTTAAGGATAACGGCGGCGACGCGTTTGGGTACACGGGGCGCTGCGGATGCGGTATCACTCATGGTCTAGGTATCCTCTCACGTCTGCTTCGTAGTCCTCGATAATCTGCGGCCCTGCCGCGCTAAATTCAATTACGGTGTCGCCCACCAGGTCAAAGAGCGCCTCGTTGATGCTGTCGACGAGCATGTCCTCGCTCTGCCCCGATTGCACTACCGCCGATTCCGCCTGTACTGCGTTGTGCTCGAGCAGCGCGCGGAGATAGGCGTCTGCGGCAGGCGTGAGTTCGTTCGTGGCGTCAGCGGGCGCAACAGCTGCGAACGCGGGCGTCGGCGCGAGAAGCGGTGCCACGACACCAAACTGTTCGGTGGATATGGTTGGCTCGTCGGTCTCGTCCTGCCGAATGGGTGCCGCGACCGCCTCGACAATCGCGTCGGCTACGGGCTCGGCTTCCGGTTGCCCTGAGTCCGCTGCCTCGGCTTCCACAGGTGCGCCGTCCTCGCGCTCTTCGTCGATTAAAAGTGCTTCGCGCGTTTGCGCAGCGGCGCTCCGAATGTGCCCCAGCTGAGTCAGGTCGATATCGATCTTGACGGGCTGGTGTGCGGCGTCCCACGAAAGCCATGCCACAATCTCGTCATCGATAATCTTGGCCATATATTTGGGGACCTTTTCTTCCTTAAGGGGATGGGCGGGGTCCAGCGTCAGGCGCAGGCGTTGGTCGCAGGCGCGCATCATTTCACCGAGCTTGCTGCTCTTTTGCCTACTACCATGGATACGCATACATTCCCAAAAGCCGTTTTGGCAACGGTAGATGTGGATGGGATCCAGGCGGTATTCGCAGTCCTCGTGGCGCTCGGGCGCAAAGAATACGGCCGAGGCAAACATGGTGTAGGGCATGGCCGTCTCCTCCCCAAACAAGCTCGCTACGATGCCGGTCTTTCGGTGCGTGTCATAGTAGCGCGCCATGCGGACATACACGGCGCATGCCACGTGGCGCAGATCGCGGTGGTGGCTGCGGTCAAGCCGCGAGTTACTTAGGTTGTACGTGGAGAGGGCGTTGATGGCGGCCATGAGTCGCTCCTCGCGCACCTCATCGGGCGGAAGGGGGAGCGTGGGCTCGGAGGTTTTGCGACGTTTGGGGGTCTGGTCGGACGGTGCCGGTGCCGGTACAAGGTCTCGTGCCGCGCGCCGCAGCTCGATAAGGGCGTTATCGAACATGACGGTTTTAGAGTCGCGGAGCAGCTTGGGGTCGAGCCCATGGAATACGGCGTAATCCTGCAACCACACGCGTGCAAACCGATCAATGCCGGGCTCGAAGGCGCGATAGACATCCCAAAAGGCCTTGATCTTGTTAAAACCGTCGAGTGGGTCATCTACGCCAATGCCGCAAATCAGCTCATAGAGATACAGAAAGGCAAAGGACGTAGACGTTTCCTCGACGGTTCCGCGGCGCACTTGGGCACGCCAGGTAAAGTAGCCGCGCAGCTGCCGGTCGCTCATGGCGTTGTAGGTGGGAAAGTACGACTTAAAGGTGCCGTTGTAGGGACAGTCGTCCTCAAAGTCGGCCATCAGCAGGCCCTGGCGGTAAAAAAGCTCGGCTTCCGAAAGCCAGCGGCCCGCACCGCCCTTGGGGTCATCCTGCCAGCGCGATATCTCGCGCATTTTACGGTACTGGTCGGGGAGGAAATTCTGCATCTGTCGGCCGGTTTTGAGAATCGGCTCGTCTGCGTAGACTTCATGTGAGAAGCGGGCAGACTGATGGGTCCGGGCCTCGGCCATAATGCGCTCGATGAGCATCTTGATGTCCTGGTCGGCCACCGCTTCTCCTCTCCTAACGCAGCTACGGTGACCTCATATCATAGCACAGCATCAAACAGGTGTTCGAGATACCGCTGCGTTGATAGATTTAGAACAGGAGGGCGTAGATGACGGCGATGACGACGGAGGGGAGCATATTGGCCGTGCGGAAGGTCTGAGGACGGATGAGGTTGACGCCGACGCAGAAGATGAGCATGGAGCCTACGAGCGAAAGGCTGTTGAGGGCTGCTGTGGTCATGATGGGGGAGAGCGCGCCGGCAAACAACGTGATCGTCCCCTGGAACACGGCTACGGGCAGGGCCGAGAAGATGCAGCCGCGTCCGAGCGACGCCGTCATGGTGCAGACGATGATGCAGTCCAGTGCGCCCTTGAGGGCAAGCGTTGACCAGTCGCCGAGCAGGCCGTCCTGGATCGATCCCACAATTGCCATGGCGCCGATACACACGGTGAGTGAAGTCGAGACAAAAGCGTTGGTGAACTCGTTATCGCCCTCACTGCCGGTCTTGCGCTTGAGCCATTCGCCAAGGTTCTCGATGGCGGCTTCCAAGTTGACGGCCTCGCCGATGAGCGAACCGAGCGCAAATGAGACGATGAGCATGGTGGTGCCGGTGGTCGCTAGCGCCTTCCCATCGATAAGGAGCATCTTTTGCATGGTGCCGCCAAGGCCGATAAACAGGACGCACAGCCCCGATGCTTTCATGAGCGTGTCTTGGATGCGCGGTGTGATGAAGCGGCCGCCCGCTAATCCCAAAAGACCGCCCGCAACTAAAAGCACAACGTTGATGATTGTTCCCAAGCCCGGCATGAGCCCTCCTGTATTGATGCCAACGTGGCAATCGTAGCAGAACGAAATGCGAGGCACATCGCGACTCATCTAATACGTTATATAAGTGGTGTTAGGAATGATGTGCAGCATTTAAGCCTCAGGTGGTTGTCGGGACATAGGGATAGTATTCAAAGCGCAGTGTCATAAGCCGCTGCGGGGATTCAATAGCCGCGGCGATGATATTGGCATCGCGGGCACGATCAAACCCTTCGAGTTCGATCTGATGCGAGACGTCTTGCATAATGTCCAGACGTCGCCAGGCTAGGAGTGTGTCACCATCGAATTCCAAGGTCTTGCCTCCGTCTGGAGCAACGGCGTATAGACGCAGCTTGGCGGTGGTTGCAGGGTCGACAACCGTGACCTTTTTAATTTCGTTTCGAGTATTCTTGGCGCCCAACAAGGTGAGCAGTGTTGGGGCCACGACCTCGCCCGATGGCAAAAAGACGACTTCGATGGATTCAGGAAATGCGATGATAGCCGACTTGCGGACGGGCTGATTGGCGGCGGCAACTTCGATGTTCGCAGCGTCGATGACCTCCGTGTGGTCGAGCGCGGCAAGCACGCAGCAGTTACCTTCATCGATCTCTTGAGGATCAGCAAGCCCCAGACTGTCCGCGAACTCGGGATCGTTTGGATCGGTAACGGGCTCATTCGGCGCTTCGAAAGAAGCTGGGACGCTGTTTGTCGGCGACGGCGTGTCGCCCGCACCTGCTTCTTTGTCCGCGCTCTCTTCTTGTATGGTTGCGTTGATGGGTTCGTCGTTTGGGGGGAGCGTCTTGGCGTCAAACGCGGAGGGGAGAATTCCGATGGCTCCGGATCCGTTCCACTCCATTTCGAGAAGCGCCGGGTCGGCAAGAATGCGTTGCCTGCTTTGCGCGCGGGCATCGATTTCAATAGGGCCTGCCTCTATCCCTCGTGTAAGGCTGAGTGATCCGGCTGGCTTCTCGAAATGAGCGTCTGTGTCTTTGGTACTGACGGCGTAGAACAGCAGGGACGCTTCTCCCGCCGCGATGGCATCGGTACCGGCTTTGGTCAGCCGCAACGATGCCGTGAATGAGAGGGTGGGCTGCGTGTCGTCTGCATTCGCGGCGGCGCAGCCCAGACATATACCGCCTCCTTTCTCAAAAAACGTACCGTCGAAGGCGACCTTCGCTCCGTTCGCCGAGTCATCGACCGAAGCGATGTCGATGCGCAGCTCTAAATTGCATGGATCGCCATCTGCATCGAGCACAACCGAGCGCCACGTGCAGACGGCGCACCCCGCCTGGGAGCCGTTTGCCTTGTTCGAACGATTGATATCCACGACTATCGAGCCGTCCGTATTACGACGAAGGCATCCCGAGGTTGAGATTGCGGCCTGTGCGATCGAAAAACGCTTGCACGCAATGGCGCTCGACGGATTTGGTGCGGAGCTTAGGGCCGCTGGTAAGGAGTCTGCCATGACAGGAGTCGCCCAAGCGGCGACAGGCGTTCCGGTTGCGAGCGCGCCGCAGAGTGCGACGACGGGCAAAAGGTTCTTCGATGCCATGGGGTCTCCTTAGCTAATTTAGTGCGGCCTGTTCATGTTTTGTTTCTGGCTGTGTTTGATGTGCAGACCGAGGCCGGCGGTTCCCGCGCCTGCTGCTGCGGCGCCTGCTGCCAAGAGCCATCGTTTGTCGCCTGTCTGCGCCAACGGTTCCTCGCGGTCGCTGCGGTCGAGCTCCGAGAGGTCGACCGTCACTCGCGTGGCGGCCTGCGCCTGTTCTTGCTGGGCAAAGGCCATGGCTGGCCCAAACGCTAGGATGCTGACGGCGGCGGCCAGGGCGACGGCCTTATGCCGTGTGCGCACCGGGCTCGACCGTCCAGGTGATCGTTGCAACCTGATCGCCTTCGCCGGTTACGCGGAAGATGTCGCGCGTGACGCGGGCGACGTTTCCGCTTGTCTTGAGCTTGATTTTGTCCGTGCCGCCGGCAATGCCCTGGTAGCCCATGTCGAAGGCTGCATTCTTGGAAAGATCGAGGCCCGTCCCTTGCGCGGCGGCGCTGGCGTTCTGGAGCGCGCCGTCGGGGCCGACCTTAAAGTCGATGGAGTTCTGCGCGGTTCCGGCCTTGGCGTCGGCGGCAATGGTCCAGGTGTTCATGGCGTCGATCTTCATGTTGGTGACATGGATGCCGTAGGCCGAATGATTGTCGATGGTGGTCGCGTCTTCTGAGGGGCCCTGAAGCGTGCCGTCGGCCTTGGCGACGAAGGGAATAACCGTCGGAACTTTGAACTCAACGTTGTCGATCTCGGTCCTGACCATTACCTTCGTGGTTCCAACGCGCCCGGCTGCCATAGCTGGCGTCGGGGCGGCGCCCATTGCGAGCGCGAGCGCGAGCCCTGCGCCCACGGCGAGCGCTCTGGCTCCGTTCATGTTCCTGGTGATGTCCATGGTCGTTCCTTTCTATTCGCCGCGGGCCGTCCCCGCGATGATTGGACGAATGCTGGTGAATTGCGTGCGGTGCCGCGTCGGCCGGAAAAGCTAGTTCTCGGCTTGCTCAACCCGCACCTTGACACGTGTCGGATTGCCGTGGCTGTCGAGGGTCTTGGCATCGAGTGCCTGGATCTCGATGTACGCCTCGCCTTCTTTGATGTCGCCGGCGGGGCACGTTTCGATTATCTTGCCGGTCTCGACCACACCGGATTCGTACATGGTCTCGTCGTTTTGGATGACGCGGAATCGCTGGGGAAATTTATTGTCTTGGACGTTTTGCACGTTGACGCGCAGCTTGCCGTCCTCCTGCAGCTGAGCGACCGGTGCGACCGAAATCGTCATCATGTTGTCGCGGACGATGGCGTCGAGCTCATCTTGGATTTCCTGACGCGTTTTGCCCTCGGCCGTCGTAACCGAAGCGCCCGCCTCGGGTATGGGCTGCGACTGCCAAGCGTATAGTCCTACGGCGACAAGGGCACAGACGATGGCCAAGCAGGCAACGATGAGCTTCTTGCGACGACCCGGGCCTGCAAAGTGGGGTGGCTTCTTCGCGCTCATGCGGCATCCTTGGCGGTATAGATGCGCGCAAAGGTGGACGGGTTCGCTCCAAAGAGCATGTGAAGCATCAGGCGGCGTGAGTAGACAAGCTCGTCGAAGTCGGGAGGGAGCTCGATGGCGTGGATATGCGCGATGTGGTGGGCGAGCGCCGAGAACGACTCGGGGTCGCAGATCACATCGGTGGTAACGTGGTAGACCGTCGTATCGGGGAATGCCTCTTCGTCGAAAGGCAGGAGATGGGGATCGTCGTCGACTTCGATGGCGATGCCGTACTGGGGCCAGTAATATGCCATGGGAACCTCCCTGCTTCTGGGGCCAAAACTTCTATCGGTTTTGGCTGTCGACGCCGACCGTATCAGCCACTACTTGACCAATTTCTGACCAAATGCTTGACGGATTGGCATCTCCGCAGGTAAAAGGCGGCAAAAAATACTCCAACTTTTTTCGAGCGACAATCGCGCGGTCGGCGACGGCGGGGCCATATGTGTCAAAAGCATTGTCTGCCGAGGAAATCAAGCCGCTCGCCGAATTGCACGAACGTAAAAATCGCCAATTATGGAGACGGTCTCGAACACGTCGACGAAACGATGCGGTAACATCTCCCTGCAAACACTGTAGTTAGCTAAAGGGGGAGTTCGCGTGTCTGCAACCATCAAACCCTTCACCGACGAGTTCGAAGAGTATGGTCGCGATGAGTCTCGCGCATCGGGCGAGGCCTCGAGCATCTCGTTTCCGACAACGGAAGACGAGGTCCGTGCCATTTTGGAAAAGCTCCATGCCGAGCGTGTCCCGGTAACGGTTCAGGGCGCCCGAACCGGCCTTGCCGCCGGTGCCGTGCCCCACGGCGGGCATATCCTCAATACTTCCCGTATGAATCGCTACTTGGGCCTTCGCCGCGATGAACAAGGCCAATTTTTGCTGCGCGTGGAGCCGGGCGTTGTGCTCTCGGAGCTGCGCAAGCAGCTGAGCAAGAAGGTGCTGCCGACCGCTGGTTGGGACCAGGCATCGCTTAAGGCCTACGATGAGTTTCAAGAGGCCCCCGAGCAGTTCTTTCCCACCGATCCCACCGAGGCGTCTGCCTGTCTGGGCGGCATGGCGGCATGTAACGCCTCCGGTGCCCGCAGCTACGCCTACGGCCCCATGCGCCCGCATATCACGGGACTCCACGTCGCGCTGGCTGATGGCGATTTGCTTGAGCTTCAGCGCGGCGAGGCTTTTGCCCAGGGCCGCCACCTGTCGCTCGTGACGGCAGTGGGCCGTACGCTCGAGCTCGATCTTCCCGGCTATACCATGCCCAAGACAAAAAATGCCTCAGGCTATTTCGTTGCGGACGAAATGGACGCCATCGACCTCTTTATCGGTGCTTGCGGCACGCTCGGCGTTATCACCGAGCTCGAGATTGCCCCGCAGGCGGCGCCTGCGGTCGTTTGGGGTGTGAGCTGCTTTTTCGATAGCGAAGACAAGGCCGTGTCCTTTACCGATTCCGTGCGTCCCGTCCTGTCCCATGCGGCTGCCATCGAGTACTTCGACGCTGGCGCCCTGGATATTCTACGTCGCCAGCGCGAGCAGTCGACGGCGTTTGCCTCGCTGCCGGCGCTCGACAAAGAGGCCAAGGTCTGTGTGTACGTGGAGCTCGACTGCGATGACGAGGCCCAGGCGACCGAGGAACTGTACCACCTGGGATGGGTGCTCGAGTTTGCGGGTGGCCGCGACGATGCGACATGGGTCGCGCGCACCGAGGTTGATCGCGAGTGCCAGCGGTTCTTCCGCCATGCGGTCTCCGAGAGCGTCAATATGCTTATCGACGAGCGTCGCCGCACGGATCCCACCATCACCAAACTGGGTTCGGACATGTCGGTGCCCAATGCACGCCTTGCCGATGTCGTGGTCCTCTATCGCCGCGCACTGGCCGAAAGCGGGCTTGAATCTGCTGCCTGGGGGCACATCGGTAACAACCATCTGCATGTGAACATCCTGCCGCGCGATGCGCAGGACTACCGTCGCGGTGGCGAGCTGTTTGCCCAGTGGGCTGCGGAGGTAACGGCTATGGGCGGTGCCGTTTCTGCCGAGCACGGCGTCGGCAAGATCAAGGCGGGCTTCTTAGAGACGATGTACGGTCACGAGGCCATGGTCGAGTCGGCGCGGCTCAAGCTCCAGCTCGATCCCGACGGGCAGCTGGGTCGCGGCAACCTGTTTTCGGAGAAGCTCTTGGATGAGCTTGTCCAGAAAGGGGGCGCGTGAAGATGAGCGATTTCCATATGGTGGTGTGCGTCAAGGCCGTGCCGGGCAGCACCGAGGTCAAGATGGACCCCAAGACCAATACCATCGTGCGCGATGGCAAGCAGGCGGTCATTAATCCCTTTGATGCGAGCGCTTTGGAATGCGCGCTGGCGCTGAAAGACGACTTTATCGGCTTTGGCATGGACGTGCGCGTAACGGTGGTGTCGATGGGCATCCCCGCGACCGAGTCGCTGCTGCGCGACTGCATCGCCCGCGGTGCCGACGACGCGCTGCTGCTGACCGATCGCGCCTTTGCAGGTGCCGATACCCTGGCGACCACCTACGCCCTCAAGTGCGGCATCGAGGCGCTCGACGAGGACTTCGACCTGCTCATCTGCGGCAAGATGGCGGTGGATGGCGATACGGCCCAGATTGGTCCCGAGCTTGCCGGTGCCTTTGAGATTCCCTGCGTGACCGACGTGAGCTGCGTGCAAAGCGCGGGCTTTACGACGTGTGACTCGCTGGCGCTCGTTCACGGATGCGATGCCGGCGAGGAGACGGTGTACCTTGAGATGCCGTGCGCGATGACGACTGCCAAGGAGATTGGCCAGTTGCGTATGCCGAGTATTGCCGGTATTCGCGCGGCGGAGGAGGCGGACGTGCGCGTGGTCAGTGCCGCCGACGTGAACGCCGACCCCGCGCGTTGCGGCCTTGCCGGGTCGCCGACACAGGTCGTGCGCTCGTTTGTGCCCGACCGTGACCAAACGTGCGAGACCGTTGAGGGGACGGCGTCCGAGCAGGCGGCAAAGCTTGCCAAGATTATCGAGGGGATGGCATAGATGGGCGGACTGATTATCGATAGCGAAGCCTGTATCGGCTGCGGTCGCTGCGTTCGCGCCTGTGCCTCGGGCGGCATCGTAGTGGAAGGCGAGCGACCCAGCCGATGCGCCCGCGTAACCGACGGCTGCATCCTATGCGGTGGGTGCGTCGACGCCTGCCCCGTCAACGCTATCTCGATCGAGCGTGACGAGGCCGCTGGTACGGTGGACCTTGATGCATATCGAGACATTTGGGTCTTCGTGCAGACTGACGAGCACGATGCCGTGGCTCCCGTGGCCTACGAGCTCATGGGCAAGGGGTGCGAGCTTGCCGATGCTCGCGGCTGCCGTCTGGTGGCACTGGTCGGCATAAGCCCCGAGGGCTCGCTTGGGGACCTGGAGCATCTGGTTTGCGCGGGCGCCGACGAAGTCCTGGCCTGTCGCGACGAGCGTCTGCGCCAAAACGATGCGGAGGTCTACGCCCGCTTGATCTGCGATTTGGTAGCCGAACGCAAACCCGAGGCCATCCTATATGGTGCGACCGCTTTTGGTCGCGAACTGGCACCCGGCGTTGCCGTGCGTTTGCAGACGGGTCTTACGGCCGACTGCACCGTGCTTTCGATGGATGCGGAGTCGGGCCTACTGCAGCAGACGCGCCCGGCGTTTGGCGGCAACTTGATGGCCACCATCATTTGCCCCAACCACCGTCCGCAGATGGCAACGGTTCGTCCCGGCATCTTTAAGGCGCCCGACTTCGACTACGGCCGTTCCGGCGCGATCACCCAGGTGATGCTTGCGGAAGACGTTAAGGCCCGTGTCGAGATCCCGATTCCCGCCGAGGAGTGGGGGCAGCAGGCTTCGATTGCCGATGCCGAGCGCCTTGTCGTGGTGGGTCGCGGCATTGGTTCCAAGAAAAACCTGCCGCTGATGCGAAGGCTCGCCGATGCCCTGGGTGCCGAGCTTGGTTGCACGCGTCCCGTCGTGGAGGCGGGTTGGCTGGAGTATCGCCACCAGATTGGCCAGACGGGCGTATCGGTTTCGCCCAAGCTTCTCGTGAGTATCGGTGTTTCGGGCGCCATTCAGCATCTTGCCGGCATCGGTGGGGCGGAGTGCATTATCGCCATCAACGAGGACCCGGATGCCCCCATTTTCGGTGCTGCCCAGTACAAGGTTGTTGGGGACGCCGTCGAGGTCGTCGAGGAGCTGCTGGCCCAGCTTGAGCGCTAGGCGCGCGCCAGCCAGTCGCGCATCTCGTCCTTTAGGCGGCTCCAGGTTGCCTGCGTGGCGGGGTCGGTAAAGGGCCGCGTAATGCCAAAGGGCGCGTCGAGCAGGCGGTGGATATCGCCCTGTTCGCGCGCCAGCGCGCGGCTTGCTGGATAGACGAGCTCAAACATAAAGCAGATGAGTCCCACCAAGAAGTCGGCGGGCTCGTTGCGTTCATCGCGTGCGACGCAGCGGTGCTCGTCAAAGGCGGCAAGTGTCGGCGACGAGAAACGGCTGCCGAGAAACGTCTTCTCGTCCACCTTGAGGATGGTGTCGACGGTGCTGTCGGCGATGGTGCGCATAATGTCGATCTTGTCACCATCGCGCACGATATCGCAGAAGCTTCGCGTGCGCACGTCGAGCTGCGCGGGTAGACGGAAATCGCTGTGATAGGCAATGCTCGCTCGGATGAGCTCATCTTCTGCCGGGTCATCGATAAAGTCGCGAATGCTCGTTACGGCGGGTGCATCGGCGGGATTCTCGCCAAAGAGGACCTCGATGCCCAGCGCCGCATGGCTCATGCTCTCGGCGTCCTTAAAGGTGTCCCAGCGCCGCAACTGTTCAAAGCGTCCCATATCGTGTAACAGGCCGCAGAGCCAGGCCAGGTCAATATCCTCTGTCGACCAGCCCTGCTCGCGCGCCACGGCATCGCATGCCTCGGCAACGTGGTACGTATGCTCGATTTTGAGCGCGATACGTGGATTGGCGGCATCGTAAGCATCGGTATAGCGTTTGAAGGCCGCGGTCGCCCGGCCCCGATCGATAGCTGTCATAATGACTTCCTAAAAAGCTGTGTCTTTCGATCCGGTGGCAATTGTAGGTGAACTCGGTTGCCACCGGGCGATGATTCTGCCGCGTCGTTGAATGCGGCTCGGAAATCTTGTCGGGACGAGGAACGCTATGGTGCTCAAAATCGTTAAAACCGTCTGGCCGGTGATGCTTACCTATGTTGCGATAGGCGCGCCGTGCGGAATGATTATGGCGCAGACGGGAATGAAGCCCTGGATGGTTTTTGCTCTGAGCAGCACGTTTGTGACGGGTAGCGGCCAGTTTATGGTCTGCAATCTGTGGCTGGCAGGTGTGCCTGCGGCATCGATTGTCGCAAGTGTGGCCGCAATCTCCTCGCGCTTTGCACTTTATTCGGCATCAATCGCGCCCCATCTGAGGGGTGCCTCGAAGCGTCAGACGCTGGCCGTTGCCGCGACGCTTACCGAGGAGGCATATGGCATCTCGCTTGCCAAGTTGGTTGAAGGGGAGGATTGGGGCCCGCGCGAGTCCTTTGCGCTCAACGCGATCCTCATCGCGACATGGGGCGTTTCGTGCACGATGGGCGCCGTTGTAGGCGCCGTTGTCGATGTCCCCACCGCTATTGCTGGCTTTGTCTGCACCTCGCTCTTTATCTGCCTGCTCTTTTCGCAGCGACTGTCGCGCGGCAATGTCGTGGCTGCCGTTATGGCTGCGGTGTCTGTCGCCATATGCAAGTTCTTGGGGTGGACGAATATCGCCGTGCCGGCAAGCGTGCTCGTCGGTGTTGCCGCGGCGCTTGCGTGCGATGCTTTCGCCGAAGGAAGGGGCGCTCGCGATGCCCGTTAATGAGTTTTTGGTCCTGTGGCTGTCGTCATGGGCGGCTATCGCGTTTTTCCGCATTGCCCCGGCGTTTGCCTTGCGCGGGAGAACGCTGTCGCCCCGCGGTACCGAGGCCTTGGGTTATATTCCGCCCGCCGCCTTTGCGGCGCTGGTCGCTAACGATTTGATAAGCCCTGGCGCTTTCGACGCCGGCTTGTGGCAGGGCTTGATTCCCTGGATTGCGGCTGCCGGTGTCGTGGCGGTGGCAATCAAGACAAAGTCGATGTTGTGGTGCTGCGTCTCGGGCATCGTGTTCTATATCGTTTTGAGCCTTGTATAAAAGCAAGGGCGCGTTTAGCGTCCCGGCCCAACGAATCGAATTTCTCATCGAGCTGGTCTGCTTCTTCTGGTACCATGGTCAAACTTTACTGTAGCAAAGCGTGACGTGGGCTTTTGTTCTGCGTCAGCGGAAATGGGGGTTTCATGGCACAGGAAGCGACCGCCAACGAGCAAAAGAAATTCAAGGTACCGCGTATCCCGGGCGACATCATGATCTATCCCATGATTGTTGGCCTTTTGCTCAACACTTTCTGTCCGCAGGTCTTTGAGATCGGCGGCTTCTTTACGTCTGCCTGCCGTGGCGGCTCCAATACCATCGTCGCTGCGATCCTGCTCTTCGTGGGTGCTGGCATCAGCTTTAAGTCCACGCCGGGCGCTATCAAGACCGGCATCGTCGTACTGATCCCCAAGCTTGTTGTTGCGGCCGCCCTTGGCTTGGGTGTGGCATATTTCTTTAACGACAACTTCCTGGGCCTGAGCTCGGTCTCAATCATCGGCGGCATTACGTTTTGCAACATGGCGCTCTATACGGGCATCATGGGCGAGTTCGGCGATGGGTCCGAGCAGGGCGCCGTCGGTATCCTGTTCTTTACGGCCGGCCCCGCCGTCACGATGATCATCCTTGGTGTTTCGGGTCTTGCCAACATCCCTGTCGGTACTATCATCGGCTCCATTTTGCCGCTCGTTATCGGCATGGTTCTGGGCAACTTGTTCCCGTTTATCAAGAACCTGCTGGTTCCCGGCGCCAATCCCGCGATCGCTGTAATTGGTTTTCAGCTCGGTGCGTCCATGAGCCTTTCGAGCTTCATCGCCGGTGGTATTTCCGGCATCTTGCTGGGCCTTGTCACGCTGTTTGTCGTCGGTCCCATCACCTTTGCGTTCGAGCGCCTGTGCGGTGGTAACGGCAAGGCTGCCGTGGCTTGTTCCACCATCGCCGGCACGGCTATGACCACGCCGGTTGCTCTCGCCGAGGTCGCGCCGCGCTACGCCGAGCTTGCGCCCACCGCGTACGCCCAGATCGCCACTGCCGTTATCATCACGGCAATCATGGCTCCGATTCTGACCGGCTGGGTCGACAAGAAGTTCTGCCAGGGCAAGGAGGACCTGTCGCCTGCCGGTGTCGAGGCCATCGAGGAGGCCGTCGCGGCCGACATCGATGGCGAGTAACGGCCGTTACCGATAATTGATTCCGGCGTGCAGCTCGCGCCGTCCGAGCGCTCGAACAGAAACTGTTTTGCAGTGATGTTCGGGCGCTTTGCTATGATTCCCTTTACCCCTGCGGAGTAAAGGGGTGTTTATTGCCCTGATTCGAATTGGGCGATTCTGACCATTCGGATATTGAAGGGATGGCGTCTAGTGGTTAAGGCACTCAAGATTGAGATATTCCTGCTATGCATGATTGTTCTTATCGGGCTTGCCGCGCGAAGTCGTCGCTCCTTGTTCTCGAGCACCCTGCAGCTATTGTTTAGCATGCTTGGCTACACCTCTGCCGCGTACATATTATTCGATATGATCTGGACGCTTTCGGATGGTGCGGACGGCACGTTGGGTATTGCTGCCAACTGGATTTCCAACGCGGTTTCGTTTTCGCTCTTTGCCATCGCGTGTCTCATTTGGTTTATCTATTCCGAGACGATGCAGGGCTCTCGCCTTGTGACCTCGCGCTATAGGGTGGTGCTTGTAACGTTGCCTACGGCTCTGGTGGTCGTGCTGGCTTTTACCAGTTACTGGACGCACGCCTTGTTCTATATCGATTCGCAGGGCGTGTATCGTCGCGGCTTTGCCTATATGATCCAGCCCATTGTCAGCTACTGTTACGTTATACATACGTCCCTGCATGCGTTTGTGCAATCTCGTAGGGTCGAGAGCCTGCAGACGAAGGCTATCTATCGAACCTTGGCATTTTTCGCCATTCCGGCCCTGGTGGGCGGTACCTTTCAGATCGTATACTCGGTGCCTGGCCTTTGTGTCGGCATAATGATTAGCATGTTGCTGCTCTATATCATCTGCCAGGAGCAGCTCATCTCGACCGACCCGTTGACTGGCCTCAACAATCGCAACCGTTTTGAGACCTATATGCTGTCGCTCTTCTCAAATGTTGGTCATACGGACGATGTGTATCTTCTCATGATGGACGCTGACGGCTTTAAGCAGATTAACGATCGCTATGGACATGTGGAGGGTGATCATGCTCTTCAGGTCTTATCTGCTGCGCTCAAAAAGGTCTGCACGGCGTCTGGCAGCTTTATCGCACGTTATGGCGGCGATGAGTTCGTAGCCCTTCAAAAGGCGGCAGCGGAACAGGACATCATACGTCTGTGCGCGGCAATCAACGACGAGCTCGCGCGCGCCGAGGTGCCGTATCTGTTGCGGATGTCCATCGGCTACGCACGGGTCGGTGACGGCGTCGATACCTGGCAAGACTTGCTTCGCGCTGCCGACGCGGAGCTCTACCGCGTCAAGGCCGAGAAAAAGAAGGCCGGCGTCCAGATACGCTAGGAAAAGGGCGCACGCTGGCGTGCGTGGCGCCCCTCGGCTCACCGATGTACTCCATTAAGCTAAAGTATGTGAATCCCTTCTGCTAAATAAGGGCAGCTCGTTAGGCCTTTTTGGGCCTGTTGACGATGATGATGCCGCTGCAGACCAACAGCAGGGCAACGATGACGGTAACGGGGCTCGTGCCAGCGCCCTCGCCGAGCAGCAGCGCGCTCAGCAGTACGCCAAAGACCGGGTTCATAAACCCAAAGACCGAGACGCGGCTGACGGGGTTGACGGCAAGCAGGCGCGACCACAGCGAGTAGGCGACCGCGGAGATAAGCGCCATGTAGATGATGAGCGCGATGGCGGGGGCAATTTCGGTGGGGGACAACGTGCCGCCCATCAAAAACCCGATGGCGGTAAGGACCACGCCACCGACTAAAAACTGCCAGCCGGCGAGCAAGACGCCGTCGTGCTCGCGCGAGAAGATGCCAATGAGGCAGGTCGACAGGGCGCCCGCAACAGTGGAAGCCAAGATAAAGCCCTCGCCATCGAGCCTGAAGCCAAAGGTGCCATCTGCGCCCGAGAGGTTGACGAGCGCGACGCCGGCAAAGCCCAGCGCACAGCCAAGCACCTTGGCCGTATTGAGCTTCTCGGTGTGAAATGCCAGGGCGGCAAAGAGGATTGCGAGGAAGTTGGCGCTGGCCTCGATGATGGAGCTCGACATGGCGCTGGCGCGCGAGAGGCCCAGATAGAAAAAGAAGTACTGCCCGATAGTCTGGAAGAGCGACAAGACAAAGATGGGCTTGATGTCGCGAGCCTGCGGAATGAGGGGGCGGCGTTGGGCCGCACTCATCCCAACGATAACTAGGGCGCCGGCAAGCGTGAAGCGCAAGCCCGCAAAGAGCAGCTGCGAGGCGCTATCGTGCGCCGGGATACCAAAGAGTGCGTAGCCGATCTTGATGCAGGGAAAGGCCGATCCCCAGAGTGCACAGCAAACAAGACAGCCCAGGATGAGTCCGGGCAGGGTGGCGAGATACGGCTTGCGGCTTTCCATGATGTCCTTCCTGCATGCGCGAAGCAAAAAAGAACCCGCCACCGGATGTGTCGGTGGCGGGTGTTGTTACCCGAAGGGATTGTACCCGATGGGAAAGGTTTAAGCGAAGTAGGCCACGCCGCTCTCAAAGATCGGCATGAACTTATCGCCGGGGACATGCTCGGGCACGTTGCGGTACAGGTTGTCGCCGCGACGCTCGGCATGGCCCATCTTGCCCAGGACGCGGCCGTCGGGGCTCGTGATGCCCTCGATGGCGAGTGCGGAGCCGTTGGGGTTGACGGAGAGATCCATGCTGGGCTTACCGTTCTCGCCCACGTACTGCGTGGCGACCTGGCCGTTGGCGATCAGCTGGGCGAGCACTTCATCGTTGGCGACAAAGCGGCCCTCGCCGTGGCTGATGGCGACGGTGTAGGGGTCGTCCAGGCTGCACTGAGACAGCCACGGGGACAAGTTGGACGAGATGCGGGTGCGCACCAGACGGCTCTGGTGGCGACCGATGGTGTTGAACGTCAACGTGGGCGCATCGGGCGTGGCGTCGACGATGTCGCCGTAGGGCACCAGACCGAGCTTGATCAGGGCCTGGAAGCCGTTGCAGATGCCCAGCATCAGGCCATCGCGGGCCTTGAGCAGGTCGCGGACTGCCTCGGTGACCTCGGGAGCGCGGAAGAACGCCGTGATGAACTTGGCGGAGCCGTCGGGCTCGTCGCCGCCCGAGAAGCCGCCGGGGATCATGACGATCTGGCTTGCGCGGATGCGGCGGGCAAGCTCGTGGGTGCTCTCGGCGACGGCCTCGGGCGTGAGGTTGTTGATCACGAAGGTGTCGGCCTCGGCACCGGCGGCACGGAAGGCGCGGGCGCTGTCGTACTCGCAGTTGTTGCCGGGGAACACGGGAATGATCACGCGCGGGCGGGCGATCTTGGCGCCGCCGTACACGTGGATATCCTTGGCGCGGAAGTCGATGGTCTCGACCTCGGGGGTCTCGCCGGCGCTGCGGTAGGCGAAGACGCCCTCGATGCCGCTCTCCCAGGCCTCCTGGAGCTCGGCGAGCTCGATGACCTCGGAGCCGGTGTCGATGACATAGCCCTCGACGGTGGTGCCCAGGGGCTCGACGACAACGCCGTCGGCGACCTCGGGCAGCTCGGCGTCCTCGGCGAGCTCGACGATAAAGCTGCCGTAGAGCGGGGTGAAGAGGCTCTCCACGTCTACATCCTCGCCAAGCTCGATACCGATCTGGTTACCGACGCACATCTTAAAGAGGCTCTCGGCGCCGCAGCCGTAGCCGGGCGTGGATATGGCCAGGGCGTTGCCGGTAGCAGTGAGCGCCTCGACGGCGTCAAACGCGGCGAGCAACTGCTGGGCGTCGGGACGGTAGTCCTCGCCATAGGTGGCGGGGGCGATGCGGACGACGCGGTGCGTGAGGCCCTTGAACTCGGGCGAGACGGCGCGGGCGGCCTTGCCCACGGCGACGGCGAAGCTGATCAGGGTCGGCGGAACGTTGAGCTCGCCGGTCTCGTCCTCAAACGAACCGCTCATGGAGTCCTTGCCGCCGATGGCGCCGGCACCCAGGTCGACTTGGGCCATGAGGGCGCCCAGGACGGCTGCCGTGGGCTTGCCCCAGCGCTCGGCCTCGGTGCGCAGACGCTCGAAGTACTCCTGGAAGGAGAGATAGGCGCGCTTGTGCTCAAAGCCGGCAGCCACGAGCTTGGCGATGGACTCGACCACGGACAGGTAGGCGCCCGCAAACTGGTCGGCCTCCATCAGATAGGGGTTGAAGCCCCATGCCATGGCGCTCGCCGTGGTGGTCTCGCCGTCCACGGGGAACTTGGCGACCATGGCCGAGCTTGGGGTGAGCTGCGTCTTGCCGCCAAAGGGCATGAGCACGGTCGCGGCGCCGATGGTGGAGTCGAAACGCTCGGAAAGACCCTTGTTGGAAGCGACGTTGAGGTCGGTGACGAGCGAGATCATGCGCTCGGCGAGCGTGGTGCCGGCCCAGCTGGGCTGCCACACGCTGCGGGCACAGACGTGGGCGACCTGGTGCTTGGGTGCGCCGTTGGAGTTGAGGAACTCGCGGGACAGGTCGACGATAGCGACGCCGTTCCAGGCCATGCGCATGCGCGGCTCGGCGGTAACCTCGGCGATAACGGTAGCCTCCAGGTTTTCCTCGGCGGCGTAGCCCATGAACTCCTCGACGTCACCGTCGGCGACGGCGCAAGCCATGCGCTCCTGGGACTCGGAGATAGCGAGCTCGGTGCCGTCCAGGCCGTCGTACTTCTTGGTCACGGTGTCCAGGTCCACGTACAGGCCGTCGGCAAGCTCGCCCACGGCGACTGAGACGCCGCCGGCGCCAAAGTCGTTGCAGCGCTTGATCAGACGGCAGGCGTCGCCGCGGCGGAACAGGCGCTGCAGCTTGCGCTCGACAGGGGCGTTGCCCTTCTGGACCTCGGCACCCGAGGTCTCGATGGACTCGGTGTTCTGGGTCTTGGAGGAGCCGGTGGCGCCACCGATGCCATCGCGGCCGGTGCGGCCGCCCAGCAGGATGATCTTGTCGGTGGGGGCGGGGCACTCGCGACGAACGTGGTTTGCCGGGGTAGCGCCCACGACGGCGCCAACCTCCATGCGCTTGGCCACGTAACCGGGGTGATAGAGTTCGTTGACCTGACCGGTGGCAAGGCCGATCTGGTTGCCGTAGCTGGAGTAGCCGGCGGCGGCAGTAGTCACGAGCTTGCGCTGCGGCAGCTTGCCCTCGAGCGTCTCGGAAACCGGGACGGTGGGGTCGCCGGCGCCGGTGACGCGCATGGCCTGGTACACATAGCTGCGGCCCGAGAGCGGGTCACGGATAGCGCCGCCCACGCAGGTGGCGGCACCGCCGAAGGGCTCGATCTCGGTCGGGTGGTTGTGGGTTTCGTTCTTAAACAGGAACAGCCAGTCCTGGTCCTCGCCGTCGACATCGACCTTCACCTTGACGGTGCAGGCGTTGATCTCCTCGGACTCGTCGACATCGGTCATGACGCCGGTCTTCTTAAGGTACTTGGCGCCGATGGTGCCCATGTCCATGAGGCAGACGGGCTTGGCGTCGCGGCCGAGTTCGTGGCGCATCTCCATGTAGCGGTCGAAGGCTTGCTGCACCACGGCGTCGTCGATCGTCACGTCGTCCAGGACGGTGCCGAAGGTGGTGTGGCGGCAGTGGTCGGACCAGTAGGTGTCGATCACGCGGATCTCGGTGATGGTGGGGTCGCGGTCCTCATCGCGGAAGTACTGCTGGCAGAAGGCGATGTCTGCCTCGTCCATGGCAAGGCCGCGATCGGCGATAAAGGCGGCAAGGCCGGCCTCGTCGAGCTCGCGGAAGCCGTCGAGCACCTCGACGGGCTGGGGCTCGGGGGTCTCCATGTACAGCGTCTCGGGCAGGTCGAGCGAGGCGATGCGTGCCTCGACGGGGTTCACCACGTAGTGCTTGATGGCATCGATGGCGGCCTCGTCCAGAGCGCCCGAGATCATATAGACCTTGGCGGAGCGCACGGCGGGGCGCTCGCCCTGGCTGATGAGCTGCACACACTCGCTGGCGGAGTCGGCGCGCTGGTCAAACTGGCCAGGCAGGAATTCGACGGCAAAGACGGCGCCATCGCTTGCGGGGAGTTCGTCGTAGGTCACATCGACCTGGGGCTCGCTAAAGACGGTCGGCACGCAGGAGCGGAAAAGCTCCTCGTCGATGCCCTCGACGTCGTAGCGGTTGATGATCCTCAGGGCCTCGATGCCCTTGATGCCGAGAATTTCGGTCAGCTCACCCTTGAGCTGCTGAGCCTCGACGTCGAACCCGGGTTTCTTCTCCACGTAGATACGAGAGACCATTGGTTCCTGCCTTCCTGATCGGTTGGGCGTACGGTACGGTATGCGGCAGCGGTCGGTTTGCGGGGTCTGCCCTGCGGTCGCCTTGAGCCACATGTTTGTAAACCTCACTATGATACGACAGCTCGCGGCGCGTTGAGGACGGCGAGGGTGCTACAGTGAAGCGCAAACAAGAGAAAGGCATCACATGGCATTCGTTTCGCTCGCCATCATCGCACTCGTGGCCTTTGCGAGTCCTTTTATCGCCTCGGCGATTCCCGGAAAACCCGTTCCCGAGACGGTCTTTTTGCTCGTGCTCGGCGCGGTGCTGGGACCCCATATGCTCGGCGTCATCCATGTAGATGTCGAGGTCTCGCTTGTGTCCGAGCTGGGCCTGGCCTTCTTGTTCCTGCTTGCCGGTTTTGAGATCGACCCCAAGAGCATCACGGGCGTCGAGGGGCGCTACGGCTTGGCGACGTGGGTCGTCACGTTTGGTATCGCCTGGCTTGCCGTGCGCTTTACCCCGTGGTTCTCGGTCAGCCATTTCGACGGTATCGCCGTGACGCTTGCCCTCACTTCGACGGCGCTCGGTACGCTCGTGCCCATCATGCGTGAGCGCTCGCTCACCGGCACGCGCGTGGGCGACTCGATTCTCGCGTATGGCACCTGGGGTGAGCTCGGCCCTGTGCTTGCCATGTCGGTGCTGCTGTCTGCCCGCACCGGCATCCAAACGCTTGTAATCCTTGGCTTGTTTGCGGTGGTCTGCGTGTTGCTGGCCGTGGTCCCGAGCCGCTCCAAGCGCGTCGGCAGCCGCTTCTTTGCGTTTGTCGAGGAACGCGCCGATACCACGTCGCAGACCTTCGTGCGCCTGACGGTGCTCATCCTGGTCACGCTCGTGGCGTTCTCGGCCGTTTTTGATCTCGACATCGTGTTGGGTTCTTTTGCCGCCGGCTTTGTCTTGCGCTACATCATCCCCGAGGGCAACCATACGCTCGAGACCAAGCTCGACGGCCTGGCCTACGGCTTTTTGATTCCGGTATTCTTTACCGTATCGGGCGCAAAGATCGATCTGACGGCCGTGGCGTCGCGCCCGGGTCTGCTCGTGGGCTTTATCGTGGCGTTGTTGATTATTCGTGCCGTGCCCATTCTTATTTCTATGAGCATTTGTCCTGGGACGCGCGATGTGTCGGCGTATGGTCGCATTACCGTGGCCCTGTACTGCACCACGGCGCTACCGATCATCGTTGCCGTTACGAGCGTTGCCGTCAACGCGGGTGCACTGTCGCAAGACATCGCGTCGGTTATGGTTGCCGCCGGCGCCATCACGGTGTTCTTGATGCCGCTGCTCGCGCAGCTCTTCTACCGCGTGGTCGACGCCGCGCCGGTCGCCGCCGTGGCAGAAGTTGCCGAGCATCCATCCGATGCGCTCGACATCCTGCGCGCCCATCACGATTTGGCGAGCCTGCTCGCACGTGAGCACGAGCTGCTGACTTCGCATGGCCATGGTCGCGTATTCGAGGGCTTGCCTACGCTCGATACGATTGCCGAGCGTCTTTCCGCCGAGGCGGCGAGCGGCCACATCGATGCCCGCATCGTGGACGCGGCGCATCTTCTTGCCGATAAGACCTATGGTGATGAGGTCGACCCGTCCGAGCTGACCCCGCGCGAGCGTCGCCGCCTGGAGCGCGCCAAGCTCGCCGTGCACGAATACCGCCGCCGCATGCTGGAGCTCTATGCGCGCGATGAAGCCCAGGACGACGACGGCAGGTAGCCAACGCCGTCGCGGAAAATGCATCCCAGAATCCGCGTCCAGAGTGGGACGCGCTTTCCGCGAAAGGCCCGTTACGGAAAGCGTGTCCCAGAATCCGCGCCCAGAATGGGACATAGTTTCTGAAAGAAGGTCCTGAGGGAAACTGCGCCCCGTTCTGAGCTGAAATACCGGGACGCAGCTTCCCCTGCAAGCAGAACAAGGCGCGCTGCCTGCGGTTGATGCAGGCAGCGCGCCTTTTGCGTTGGGCCTCGTTGAGGTTCGAAGTAGTGGACTAGTTGGCCATGACGCCTTCGGTCCAAGCCTCAACGTCCTCGATGCGCAGGACGTTGGCGACCTCGGTCACGCAGTCGACGCCGGCAAGCTCGGCGGCGGCAGCCTGGACGTCCTTCTCGAGCGCGCGGTGCGTCAGGAAGATGACCGAGCAGGCATCGCTGACGCCCGACTTGCCGTCCTCGACCTGGTTGATGAGCGAAATCGAGATGTTGTGCTTGGCAAAGATGTCGACCGTCTCGGACAGGGCACCCACGCGGTCGGCGACCTTCAGGCGCACATAGTACTTGGTCTGGAGCTCGTCCATGGGCTTAAAGGCGAGGTTGTGACCATAGGGCTCAATCTCGGGCAGCGGAGCCACGCCGCGGCTGATCTGCTCGGAGAGCGACAGGATATCGCCCACGACGGCGCTCGCGGTGGGGAAGGAGCCTGCGCCGGCACCGTAGAACATGGTCTCGCCCACGGCGTCGCCCACCACGTAGACAGCGTTCATGGCGCCGTTGACCTTGGCGAGCATATGGTCTGCCGGGATGAGCGTGGGGTGCACACGAACGTCGACACCGGCGTCGGTGTTGCGGGCGATGCCGAGCAGCTTAATGGTGTAGCCGAGCTCACGGGCCTGGGCGATGTCCTCGGCGCCGATGGTACGGATACCCTGCTGGTACACATCGTCGGTGGTAACACGGGTGCCAAAGCCGATGGAGGCGAGGATGGCCGTCTTGCTGGCGGCGTCGAAGCCGTCGACGTCGGCGGACGGGTCGGCCTCGGCATAGCCCTTTGCCTGGGCGTCGGCGAGCACGTCAGCGTAATCGGCGCCCTCGGCGTCCATGCGCGACAGGATATAGTTGGTGGTGCCGTTGAGAATGCCGGCGATGGTCAGGATCTTGTTGCCCACCAGGTCGTGCTCGAGCGTGCTGACAATGGGGATGCCGCCGCCGCAGCTGGCCTCGCACTTAATCTGCACGCCACACGCGCGTGCCTTCTCGGCAAGCGTCTCGACATGACGGCCCAGCAGGGCCTTGTTGGCAGAGACGACGTGCTTGCCGTGCTCAAAGGCAGTAGTGAAGATTTCGGTTGCGGGATGCTCGCCGCCGATCAGCTCGACGACGATGTCGACGGCGGGGTCGGTGACGACATCGTGCCAGTCGCTCGTAAAGGCCTCGCGCTCAATGCCTGCCGCCTCGGCCTGCTCCCAGGCAAGCGCGCAGGCGCGGGTCAGCTTAAGGTCGATGCCGTAGGCGGCCAGGTACTCATCGTGGTGGCTCTTGATCAGACGGGCCACGCCGCCGCCGACGGTTCCCAGACCGATGAGGCCGACGTTCACGGTGCGCAGGGGTTCGCTCATAGATAGCTCCTTCGTGCATCTTATGGATGGATTAACCGCTTAAAGGTTGAGTGCATTCTAGCGTGAAGTGCGGGCGCGTGCTTGCCTGGCAGCGGGAGCAGCACAAAACGGCACCCCCGAAACGCTGCGGAAACATTGGAAACATGCTCGCTACAAACGAAACTCCGTAACAAACTGTCAACGTTTGCACCATAAGGTTTGCCCTGTACCGCAAGACGGCCGCACCGCGGCCAGCGAAAAGGGGGACACCATGTTTAGCATCAACAACGTACTTAACCGCAGGAGTTTCTTGGCTGGCGCTGCGGCGCTCGGTGGCACCGCGGCGCTCGCTGGTTGCTCGTCGGGTGGCTCGGAGGGCGGCTCCGCCGATGACGGCAAGACCTTCAAGATCGGTGTCATCGGCCCTCTGACCGGCGCCGCGGCAACCTATGGCGTTTCGGCCGAGAAGGGTGCCAAGCTCGCCGCCAAGGATTTCTCGACCAAGGACCTCAAACTCTCGCTTAAGTCCGAGGATGACGTCGCTGACGGCGAGAAGGCTATCAACGCCTTCAATACCCTGTGTGACTGGGGCATGCAGGCGCTCGTCGGTCCGGTCACCACCGGTGCTGCCGTCGCTGTCTCGGGCGAGATTGCCGACGACATGCTCATGGTCACGCCCTCGGCCTCGTCGCTCGACGTCACCAAGGATAAGACCACGGTCTTTCAGGTTTGCTTCACCGATCCCACCATGGGCGCCAGCGCTGCGAAGTTCTTGGCCGAGAAGTACGCGGATGCCAAGATCGCCCTGTTCTACAACTCCGGCGATACGTACAGCTCGGGTGTTGCCGATGCCTTTGCCGAGCAGGCCAAGGAGTCCAAACTTGATATCGTCGATACCGAGACCTTTAAGGACGATTCCTCCACGAGCTTTACCAACCAGCTCACCAAGGCCAAGGAGGCCGGCGCCACGCTCATCTTTGCGCCGATCTACTACACGCCGGCGTCCGTTTTGCTCAAGAACGCCAAGGACATGGGCTACGACATGACCCTCATGGGTACCGACGGCATGGACGGCCTGCTCTCTGTGGAAGGCTTCGATACCTCTCTTGCCGAGGGCGTACTGCTCGTGACCCCGTTTTCGGCTGACGATGAGAAGAATGCCGACTTCGTCAAGGCCTATAAGGATGCCTACGACGAGACGCCCAACCAGTTTGCCGCCGACGCTTACGATTGCGTCCACGCCATCGCCGAGGCTATCGATAGGGCGGGGATTGACATTTCGGCCGACGGTGCCGACATTGCCGGCGACCTTGCCAAGGCCATGCGCAAGATCAAGATCGAGGGCCTGACAGGCGAGCTGACGTGGAATGACGAGGGCCAGGTCGAAAAGCCCGCCACAGCCTATGTGATCCAGGACGGCAAGTACATCGCCGCCTAAGTGCGCATAAAGCGCGACCGGTGAGGCCGTTTTATTCAGGGCAGGGACGCCTGTAACAGAACGGAAACATTACTTTCACACAATAAAGTGGCATTACTGCATAAAGTAATAGAAATACGCAGAACTATGGATAAATGAACAAATCCAAAGAAAAGTTGAAATAATCGCCACTTTCCTTAACTAAAGCGTCTAGTATTTTGCGAACGCCGAACACGGCGAAGGATGGCCTGTCGGGTAACCGAAACCCGACGAGATTTGAGAGGAGAGCCACATGTCGAGCCTCACCGGTAAGTCATTGAACCCTGTTATGAATCGCAGGAGCGTTATCGCGAGCGCAGCAGGTCTGGGGGCGATGTCCATTCTAGCTGGTTGCTCCTCCAACGGCGGCGACAGCGGTTCCGCTTCGAGCGACGCTTCGTTTAAGATCGGTACCATCGGCCCGCTGACCGGCGCCAACGCGTCCTACGGCAAGTCCGTTACCCAGGGTGTCGAGCTTGGCTGTAAGGATTTCTCGACCAAAGAGCTGCCGCTTGCCAGCAAGGCCGAAGATGACCAGGCCGACGGCGAGAAGGCCGTCAACGCCTTCAACACCCTGCTCGACTGGGGCATGCAGGCCCTCGTCGGTCCGACCACCACGGGTGCGTCGGTTGCCGTTGCCGCAGAGTGTGGCAACGACCCCAAGACGTTCATGATCACCCCGTCCGCGTCCTCCGAGGACGTCACCGACGGCAAGGATTGCGTCTTCCAGGTTTGCTTCACCGACCCCAACCAGGGCGTCAACGCTGCCAAGTTCCTGGCGCAGAAGTATGCGGACGAGAAGTTCGTGCTGTTCTATAACTCCGGCGACGCCTATTCTTCGGGCATCGCAGATTCTTTTAAGGCCCAGGCCGCTGAGTCCAAGCTCGAGATTGTTGACGAGGAGACCTTTAAGGACGACTCCGCCACGAGCTTTACCAACCAGCTGACCAAGGCCAAGCAGGCCGGCGCCACCATGATCTTTGCGCCGATCTACTACACGCCGGCGTCCGTCCTGCTCAAGAACGCCAAGGACATGGGCTACGACGTCAAGATGATGGGCTGCGACGGCATGGACGGCATCCTGGGCGTTGAGGGCTTCGACACCTCTCTTGCTGAGGGTCTGCTGCTCATGACTCCGTTCTCCGCCGACGACGAGAAGAACGCCGACTTCGTCAACGCTTACAAGGATAAGTACGGCGATACCCCCGACCAGTTTGCCGCCGACGCCTACGACGGCGTGCACGCGGTGGCCGAGGCCCTCAAGGAGGCCGGTCTTGGTGTCGACGCCGACCCGACCGAGGCCGCCGAGAAGCTGTCCAAGGCTATGCTCAAGATTACCGTTGACGGTCTGACCGGCAAGCTCACCTGGAACGATAAGGGCCAGGTCCAGAAGGAGCCCACGGCGTACGTCATCACCGACGGCAAGTACGTACAGGCCTAATTGGCCGCCTTACATAGAGCGGTTTTGATCCCAAGCAGGGGAGGTTTTGGCCTTCCCTGCTTGCTTGGTATCTAGGGACAGTGTAACGTCCCTGTTTCATACATTAACTGGAAACCTATTCGAAAGGGGGATGTGGAACATGACGGTCTTTATCCAATACCTGGTCAACGGCCTGTCCATGGGCAGCGTCTACGCCATCATCGCGTTGGGCTACACCATGGTCTACGGTATCGCCAAGATGCTGAACTTCGCTCACGGCGACGTTATCATGGTCGGTGCCTATGTCTCGTTCTGTGCCACGTCGTATCTCGGCCTCCCGGGCTGGGCATCTGTAATTCTTTCTTGTGTGGTCTGCACGGTCCTCGGTGTTCTCATCGAGGGTCTGGCCTATAAGCCGCTGCGCCAAGCAGGCCCGCTGGCCGTTCTGATCACGGCTATCGGCGTGTCTTACTTCCTGCAGAACGCCGCGCAGCTTCTGTGGGGCGCCACGCCCAAGAACTTCACTTCGCTCGTCACCTTCCAGGTGCCGGAGTTCTTGGCCAAGTTCAACGTAAGCGCCGTCTCGCTCGTCACCATCGTCGCCTGCCTGGTTATCATGGCCGGCCTGATGTTCTTTACAGGTAAGACCAAGATGGGCAAGGCCATGCGCGCCGTGTCCGAGGACAAGGCCGCCGCTCAGCTCATGGGCATCAACGTCAACCGCACCATCTCGATGACGTTTGCCATCGGCTCGGCGCTTGCCGCCATCGCCGGCGTGCTCCTGTGCTCCTACTCGCCGGTGCTGCAGCCCACGACGGGTGCCATGCCTGGCATCAAGGCCTTCGACGCCGCCGTCTTCGGCGGCATCGGCTCCATCCCCGGTGCCTTTGTCGGTGGCATTCTCATCGGCATCATCGAGGCGATGGCGCAGGCTTACATTTCCACGAGCCTTGCCAACTCCATCGTCTTTGGTGTTCTGATCATCGTCCTGCTCGTCAAGCCTGCCGGCCTCTTGGGCAAGTACGTCCCCGAGAAGGTGTAGGTGAGCGTTATGAAGTTTCTTAAAGACAAGCAGACGCGTCACGACTTTGTTACGTACGCCATGTGCCTTGTGGCGTTCGCCATCGTGTTCTTTATGCAGTCTAACCACATGATTCCGCGCATGATCGCCGGTCAGCTGGTTCCCATCACGGCCTATATCGTCATGGCTATCTCCCTTAACCTCGTCGTCGGCATCGCGGGCGACTTGTCGCTGGGTCATGCGGGCTTTATGAGTGTCGGTGCCTACACGGGCATCGTCACCGCCGTCGCGCTGGAGAGCGCCGTTCCCTCCGATCCGGTGCGCCTTATCATCAGCATCGTGGTCGGTGCTATCGCCGCCGCCATCCTGGGCTTCTTGATCGGCATTCCGGTCCTGCGCCTGAGCGGCGACTACCTGGCTATCGTGACGCTGGCCTTTGGCGAGATCATCAAAGAGATCGTCACCTGCCTTATCGTGGGCGTCGACTCCCGCGGCCTGCATGTGATCTTTAACATCACGGGCAACTCCACGATCGACGACCTGCATCTGCTCGAGGACGGCACCGCCATCATCAAGGGCGCGCAGGGCGCATCAGGCGTGTCGACCTACTCGACCTTCCTCGCCGGTGCCATCCTGGTCATGGTCGCACTCGTGATCGTGCTCAACCTGGTTCGCAGCCGTACCGGCCGTGCCATTATGGCCGTGCGCGACAACAAGATTGCAGCCGAGTCCGTGGGCATCTCCGTCACCCAGTACCGCATGATCGCCTTCGTGGTTTCCGCTGCCCTCGCCGGTGCTGCCGGAGCTCTCTTCGGCGGTAACTTCTCGCAGCTTTCCGCCACTAAGTTCGACTTCAATACGTCCATCCTTATCCTGGTGTTCGTGGTCCTGGGCGGCCTGGGCAATATGCGCGGCTCCGTTATCGCGGCGGCGTTGCTCACGGTACTTCCCGAGCTGCTCCGTCAGTTCTCGGACTACCGCATGCTCATCTACGCTATCGTGCTGATCCTGGTCATGATCTTTACCAACAACCCGCAGCTCAAGGCGTTCTTCGGTCGCGTCAAGGACCGCTTTGCTCCCAAGAAGGAGGTGGCAGCCGATGCCCAGTAAATTTGAGTTCAAGAAGGGCAAGATGGTCCCGTATCCTTCTGGCGCCATCGTTCCCGACCGCGACTTGGGCCAACGCCCTGCACTCGAGTGCATCCACCTGGGCATTGAGTTCGGTGGCCTTAAGGCAGTCGACGACTTTAGCCTGACTATCGGCAAGACCGAGATCGCCGGTCTGATCGGTCCCAACGGCGCCGGCAAGACCACGGTCTTCAACCTGCTCACCAAGGTGTACCAGCCCACGCATGGCACCATCCTGCTCGACGGCGAGGACACCTCGGGCAAGTCGGTCTACCAGGTCAACCGCATGGGTATTGCCCGTACCTTCCAGAACATTCGCCTATTCAACACCATGACGGTGGAGGATAACGTCAAGGTCGGTCTGCATAACCAGGAGCGTTACTCCGGCTTTGAGGGCGTGCTGCGCCTGCCGACGTATTGGAAGCACGAGAAGGCTGCTCACGAGCGCGCCATGGAGCTGCTGTCCATCTTTGATATGGAGCATCTGGCAAACGAGCAGGCCGGATCGCTGCCTTACGGCGCTCAGCGTCGTCTGGAGATCGTCCGCGCGCTTGCCACCAACCCCAAGCTACTGCTGCTCGACGAGCCTGCTGCCGGCATGAACCCGTCCGAGACCGCGGAGCTCATGGAGAACATCGTCAAGATTCGCGACACCTTTGGCATTGCCATCATGCTTATCGAGCATGATATGTCGCTCGTTATGAACATCTGCGAGGGCATCTGCGTGCTCAACTTTGGTAAGGTCATCGCCAAGGGCACGGCAGAGGAAATCCAGAACAACGACGCTGTTATCGAGGCATATCTGGGCAAGCAGGATAAGGGGGAGAACTAAATGGCAGAGCCGATGCTTTCCGTCTACAACATCAACGTCTGGTACGGCGCCATCCACGCCATCAAGGACATCTCCTTTAACGTTAACGAGGGCGAGATCGTGGCCTTGATTGGTGCCAACGGTGCCGGCAAGTCCACAACGCTCAAGACCGTCTCGGGCCTGCTGCGTTCCAAGACCGGTTCCATCAAGTTTATGGGCGAGGACATTACTCATACGCCCGCTGATAAGCTGGTTGGTAAGGGCCTGGCTCAGGTTCCCGAGGGTCGTCGCGCCTTTTTGCAGATGACGGTCGAGGAGAACCTGGAGATGGGTGCCTATACGCAGCCCAAGTCCACGGTGGCTCCGGGCCTGGAGCGCGTCTACGAGCAGTTCCCGCGCCTGAAGGAACGTCGTCGCCAGGTCGCCGGCACCCTTTCGGGCGGCGAGCAACAGATGCTCGTTATGGGGCGCGCCCTTATGAGTAACCCCAAACTGCTTATGCTCGACGAACCTTCCATGGGTCTGGCACCGATTCTGATCGAACAGATCTTCCAGATTGTCGAGGACCTGCACAAGGCCGGCACCACGGTGCTTCTGGTCGAGCAAAACGCACAGATGGCTCTTTCCATCGCCACGCGCGGCTACGTGCTCGAGACCGGCAAGATCACCATGACCGGCACCGGCCAAGAGCTCCTGCATGACGACAACGTCCGCAAAGCCTACCTCGGAGGCTAACCCACCTAACAAAAGGGGCGCTGACTATCTCAGTCAGCGCCCCTTTTTAAGTTGCGGTGAAATAGGGACTGAATACGGGCTCCAGAGGCCAAAAGAGTCCCTATTCCACCGCAACTTCATGGGGATGTGTGACAATGCCCGTCGGAAAACATCTGCTGTCTTTGGGGGTCTATCTATGCTGTACGAGTTTTGTGCCGAGAACTTTGAGCGGGTGCCGGCGGCTATCGATGCCGGTGCAAGGCGTATCGAGCTGTGCGACAACCTTGCCGTTGGTGGCACCACGCCTTCTGCCGGCGTTATCAGCGCTACAGTCAGCTATGCTCACGAGCATGACGCGCGAGTGATGTGCATGATTCGCCCGCGTGGCGGTGACTTTCATTACAACCAAGACGAGCTGCGCATGATGGAGATGGACCTGGGCCTTGCCGTAAGCGCCGGCGTTGACGGCTTGGTCTTTGGCTGCTGCAAGCCCTGCGCTGGCGGATGGGCGCTCGACGAGCTTACGTTGGGCGCCCTCGTGATGGCCGCGGGCTGCGCGACCGAGGAATGCAAGCGTGAGCCCATCGACATCACCTTCCACATGGCGTTTGACCAGCTCTCGCCCGAGGCTCAGCTCGACGCGATTGACACACTCGCCGACTGCGGCATCACACGCATCCTGACGCACGGCGGTGCCGCCGGCACGCCGATCGAGGACAACCTGGAGCATCTGTCGCGTCTTATCGAGTGTGCGGGCGACCGCTTGACCATCCTTCCCGGCGGCGGCATTTCCACGGCCAACCGCGATACCGTGGCGGCGGCACTGGGCGTCTCCGAGCTCCATGGCACAAGGATCGTACCGCTGGAGGTGTAGCCCGTGGCGCTTGTATTCGATGTTCAGCAGGCGAGCGGCAAGCCCGACGACAACCGTCGCCCCGGTACCGCGTGCCCCTTTTGCAACACGGAGGGGCTCACCGACATCATTCGCCGTGATGGCGATTGCATTTGGCTCGAGAATAAGTTCAAGACCCTGCGCGCCACCCGTCAAACCGTGCTGATCGAGTCGGCCGATCACGATGCCGACCTGGTGACCTATGAGCCGGATGAACTCCACCATGTGATGCGGTTTGCTCTGGATTGCTGGCAGCAGATGATTGACTCCCGGCAGTATCGCAGCGTTCTCATGTACAAGAACAAGGGCCCACTTTCGGGCGGCAGTCTGGTCCATCCGCACATGCAGATTGTGGGTTTGGAGCAGGAAGACGGCTATGCTTCGCTGACTTCTGCCAATTTCGAAGGCATCAATGTCTGGCGACAGGGGAGAATCGCGGTCAACATCTCAACCGAACCGATCATGGGGTTCTTTGAGATCAACGTTTCAGCCCCGCAGGGAATCGCCGCCAGCGATGACACGAGAGGCCAAGCCGAGGCGGATCTCTTCGCCGACGCAATCCAGGTAGCTCTGCGCTATATCTTGCACGAGCACCATGGCGGTCGTGCAGAGTCGTACAACCTGTTCTTCTATCACATGAGCGGCCGGACCATTGCCAAGGCGCTTCCACGTTGGGTGGTTTCACCCTACTTTGTCGGGTATCGGCTGGCTCAGGTCAATGCTGAGACCACGCTCGATGTCGATGCGGAGCGACTCCGCGCACATCTGGAGGCGCTCACATCGTAAAGTGAGCGCCCGCACACTGCGGGCGGTTTAGCGCGCCATTGCATCGCGGCCGGCCTCGACCCGCTTGCGCTGGGCGGCGCGCTCCTCGCCGGTCAGACGCTCAAAGAGATGCCCGATAAGCGAGGCGAGTACCTGCTGAAACAGCGTTCCGCACATGACGGGAAACACGACTTCGCCCGGAAAGTACTGCGTGGCGATGACGGCGCCCGAAGAGATGTTACGCATGCCGCAGGTAAAGCACATGGTGGTCGTCTCGCTATATGGCAGATGCAGCGCATGGGCGACCAGAAAACCGACGACAAAGCCACTGATGGCGAAGACCAAAATAAAGAGGGCGACTTCCAAGCGCACCGCGTTCATGTGCAGCACGTACTCGCTCATGGCGGTGGAGTTGGAGGCGATAACGCCCATCATCATGAATTTGCAGGCGGGCGAGAGCACGGGGGAGAGCTTCTCGTGTCCCCATTCACGCGTGAGCTCGTTGATCACGATGCCGAGCACGGCGGGGATGGCGATCATAAAGGCCATGTCTTGCATCATGCTCGGCACATCGATCGAGACGGTGGCACCCAGCAAGAGCTTAAGCGTGAGCGGAATCGTCACAGGGGAGATAACCGAGGACGTCAGGATGATGGTGAGCGCGAGCGGGCCGTTGCCGCCGAACATGCTGATCCACATAAAAGCGGTGACGGCCACGGGCACGCTGTACTCGAGCACGATGCCGCAGACAAGGTTGGGGTTGGAGCCAAAGAAGAGTGACCCTATGGCATACGCCGCGATGGGAATAAGCACTGCCGAGACCAGCAGCGCCAGAATCAGGTGCAGCGGACGGTGGAACACCTCGGCTACCTGGTGAAAAGTGTTGCTGAGCGCGCCCTGAAACGTCATAAAGGCGAAGAGGGCGGGAACAATGGGCTTGAGCACGCCGATCTGCTGGGGAAAGAGCACGCCGAGCGCCACGCAAATCGGAACGATGATCTGCATATGCCCCGCGAGGAACTTTCCCAGTCCAGCCCATTGCTTCATATGTCCCGTGACTCCCTTTATCCGCGAACTCGTTTGTATGGATATGCTAGACGCTCGTATGCGTCCGTGCGGCTGAAACGCTCGATTATTTCGAGGCCATTACCGCCATCGTTTGCCGAAACCGCGGCGCACCGCGGCGTTTTGCGTCCGCGCTGCACGGTATAATAAATCCGTTCAACAGATCTGCCTGCCGAAGCGGGCATACACAGAGGACTCATCGCTATGAACCGTGAGAGGTATCGCGGCGACCTGCCCCTATCGGGGGTGGGTGCCTATGTCATCGCTTAAGACGACGCATCGCTGGGCGGTCGCTCAGCAAAACCCCGAGCTCGAAAAGGAGCTTTCGGCTGGTCTGGGCATTCCCGGGCTGGTGGCGCGCATTATGGTCGCGCACGGCATTGGCTCAATCAAAGAGGGCCAATTGTTTTTGACGCCTTCGCTCGATCGCGACTGGGCCGACCCACTCATTATCCCGGGCATGTCGGTCGTTGCCGACCGCGTCGAGCGTGCTATTCGCAACCACGAGCACATTGCAGTCTTTGGCGATTTTGACGTTGACGGTATTACGTCGACCTGCCTGTTGACCGAGGCGCTGCGCACGTTTGGCGCCGATGTCACGCCGTTTATTCCGCACCGCTTTGATGAGGGCTACGGTCTTTCGCGCGCGGCACTCGACCGCGTTAACGAGCTCGCTCGCCCCCAGCTGATCGTGACCGTCGATAACGGTATTGCTGCTAAGGAAGAGGTCTCCTATCTGGAGAGCCTGGGGATCGATTTGGTGGTCACGGACCATCACGAGCCTTCCGACCAGGTGCCGCAGGGCGTGCCCCTGACCGACCCCAAGCTCGAGGACGAGGGTCCCTCGCGCGAGCTTGCCGGTGCCGGTGTGGCGCTTAAGCTGGTGCAGGTCCTGGGCGAGCGTTTGGGCAAGCCGTCGTATTGGCGTTCGCTGATAGAGGTCGCGGCGCTGGGCACCGTATCCGACATGATGCCGCTCACGCCCGAGAATCGCGCACTGGTCGCCGAGGGCATCCAGCAGATGCGCGTGACGGCCCGTCCCGGCTATATCGCGCTTGCCGCACTTGCCAAGGCCGATCTTTCTACCATTACGGCCGACGGCCTGTCATTCTCGCTCATCCCCCGCTTAAACGCTGCCGGTCGCATGGCCGATCCCAAGCTGGCGCTCGATCTGCTGCTTGCCCGCAATCCCATCGAAGCAAGCGCACTGGCGGCTGAGCTCGAGGAAATCAACCGCCAGCGCCGTGAGATCGAGGCGGAGCTCACGCGCGATGCCATGGCAAAGGTCGAGGAGACCTATGACGGCGGACGCGCGATCGTCGTGGGCGGCGAAGGCTGGCACGAGGGCGTCAAGGGCATCGTGGCAAGCCGTCTGACCAACCGTTATCACGTGCCGGCGCTGCTCTTCTCGATCGAAGACGGTATCGCTCGCGGTTCGGGTCGCTCGGTGGGCAAAGTCAACCTGTTCGACGCCGTAGAACGCTGCTCCGATCTGCTGATTCGTCGCGGCGGGCATGCGGGTGCGGTGGGCGTGACCATCGAGGCGTCCAAGCTCGACGAGTTCCGCCGTCGCCTTTCCGCCGTGCTGTCCGAGCTTCCCGCCGAGGACTTTGAGGACACTGACGAGGTTGCCGCCACCGTTGACCTCTCCGAGCTGAATATCGAGACCATCGAGCAAATTTCCCGTCTTGAGCCGTTTGGCCAGGGCAATAAGGTGCCGCTTCTGGCCGCCGAGGGCGTGACGATGTGCGATCGCGCCGTGGTGGGCAAAACCGGCGAGCACATGCGCTTTGTGGCGACCGATGGCGCCGCGAGTGTGCCGGCCATCATGTTCCGCGTGCCGCAGATCGATCGGCTCATCAATTGCGACAGCGCTGTCGACTTGGTGTTCGAGGCCGTGGCCGAGCATTGGCAGGGACGTGTGAAGCCCAAGCTCATGATCAAAGATGTCTTGGTGCGCGATACCACGGCGCCCAATATCGACGATCCGGCATGTGAGCTTCGCCGCGGCGTGCAACCGGCGGATTCTGGCCTGCGCCTGGAGTCGCGTAAACGTGAGACGCTCGCCCAGCTTTCTTATACCGAGCTCACGCGCTCGCTTATCCATAGCTTTATCGGCTCGAACCAGCCACATCGCGCGCAGGTCGAGGCGCTCGACGCGCTCGCCGACCACCAGAGTGTTTTGGCCGTTATGGGGACGGGACGTGGCAAGTCGCTCATCTTCCATGTGCACGCCGCGCGCGAGGCGGTCCTTCGTGGGCGGGCGAGCATCTTTGTCTATCCGCTGCGTGCGCTCGTTGCCGACCAGGCTTATCACCTCTCATCGACGATGGCCGCGCTCGGCATTGGCGTGGGCGTGCTGACCGGCGAGACCGTGGAGGCGGCGCGCGATGACGTGTTTGCCGGCTTGGCTTCGGGCCGCACCGGCATCGTGCTCACGACGCCCGAGTTCCTGTCCATTCACCGCGACCGCTTTGCGCGTTCGGGGCGCATCGGGTTTGTCGTTATCGATGAGGCGCATCATGCCGGTCTTGCCAAGGGCGGCGACCGGAGCGCATACCTCGACATACCCGATATCCTCAAGGCCCTGGGCGATCCGGTCGTTATGGCGGCGACGGCCACCGCGACGGCTCCGGTCGTTGCGGAGCTTGCCCGCGTGCTGCCGATTACCCGTACGGTGGTCGACGAGACCGTGCGCGAGAACTTGCAGCTCGAGGACGACCGCGATCTTGCGAGCCGCGAAAACCGCCTGGTGTCCATCGTCGCGACGGGGGAGAAGACCGTCATCTACGTCAACTCGCGTGATCAGTCCGTGGCGCTTGCCAAGACGCTACGCAAACGCGTTCCCGACTGCGCGTCGCATATCGCCTTTTACAACGCGGGCCTTACGCGCACCGACCGCCATCGCGTAGAGGAGGCGTTTCGAGATGGCAGCCTCAGCTGCATTGTCTCGACATCTGCCTTTGGCGAGGGCGTCAACCTTCCCGATATTCGCCATGTCGTGCTCTATCACATGCCGTTTGGCGGCATTGAGTTTAACCAGATGAGCGGCCGCGCCGGTCGCGATGGCCAGCCCGCCGTGATCCATCTGCTCTATTCGTCGCGCGACGCCCGCATTAACGAGCGCCTACTCGACTGCTATGCGCCCGAGCGCGATGAACTCGTCACGCTCTATCGCGCGCTGCAGACCATGTGGCGCTCCAACCGCGGCAAGACCGGGGACGATTCCTTTAGCGCGAGCGATATCGACATCGCGCAGATGTGCCTTGCTATCGATGCTCGCACGCCGGTCGACGAGCGCTCGGTGGAAAGCGGTCTGGGAATCTTTGAAGAGCTTGGTTTCTGTCGCGTTTCGGGGTTTGATGACACCCGTCGCATCGCGATGGCCGAAAACCCCGGCCGCGTGCAATTGAGCAGGTCGATTCGCTATTTGGAGGGCTTGCGCTCGCGCATGGAGTTCTCGGCTTTCCGGAGTTGGGCGCTCGATTCGTGTGCTTCTGATATGCTAGCCAAAGTTAACCGCCCGATCGTACCGCGGGCCTAGGGGAAGGGGGCCTCGATGGATGCCGCAGCCCGTACCGCCCATGATTCCACCCTCCAGCCGTTCTCGGAGATGGAGCACTATAAGCATGCCGATGAGCTGCCGCCCGAGATTATGGCGGACAGCTACGACAAGCTGGAGCGCCTGTGCCTCAAATATATGAATGAGGAGGACTTCTCTAAGGTGGAGCAGGCCTACTGCTTTGCCGCCGAGAAGCACTGCAACCAAAAGCGCCGTTCGGGCGAGATGTACATTAACCATCCCGTCGAGGTTGCCATCATTTTGGCCGATCTCAAAATGGACTGCGATGTGGTGTGCGCCGCGCTGCTGCACGATACCGTCGAGGATACCGAGACCTCGCTTGCCGATGTTTCCGGCCTGTTTGGCGATACAGTGGCCGAGCTCGTCGATGGCGTGACCAAGCTCACCAACATCGAAGTCGACAGCATGGACGAGAAGCAGGCCCTCACGCTGCGCAAGATGTTCCTCGCCATGTCCAAGGACATCCGCGTCATCATCGTTAAGCTTGCCGACCGTCTGCACAACATGCGCACCCTTGCAGCCCTGCGTGAGGACCGTCGCCTGTTTAAGGCTCGCGAGACCATGGACGTGTATGCGCCTCTGGCCGACCGTCTGGGCATGAGCTCCATTAAATGGGAGCTCGAGGACCTGTCCTTCTTCTACCTGGAGCCCGACGCCTACCAGCGCATCGCGCGAATGGTGGCTGAGTCGCGCGAGGTTCGCGAGCGCTATCTGGCCGAGACCATCAAGACGCTCACCGACGAGCTCAACCGCATTGGCCTGGAGGGCTTCCAGATCAACGGCCGCTCCAAGCACTATTGGTCCATCTACCAAAAGATGAAGCGCAAGGGCAAGGAATTCTCCGAGATCTACGATTTGGTGGCGCTGCGCGTTATTACCCATTCGGTGCGCGATTGCTACTCCACGCTCGGCGCAGTGCATACGCTGTGGCACCCCATGCCCGGTCGCTTTAAAGACTATATCGCCATGCCCAAGGTCAATAACTACCAGTCGCTCCATACGACGGTTATCGGCCCCACGGCCCGCCCGCTCGAGATTCAGATTCGAACCTATGAGATGCATGAGCAGGCCGAGTACGGCATTGCCGCCCACTGGCTATATAAGAAGTCGGGCGGATCGTCTGCTTCCAAGACCAATGACGCTCAACGTTTGGACGACCAGATCAACTGGCTCAAGCATTCGCTCGATTGGGCTGCGTCTGATGAGATCACCGACGCCAAGGAATACCTGCATTCGCTGAAGGTCGACCTCTTCGATCAGGAGATCTTCGTCTTTACGCCCAAGGGCGAGGTCATGGCGCTTCGTGCCGGCTCCACGCCGCTCGACTTTGCCTATGCCGTTCACACCGAGGTGGGAAACCATTGCGTCGGCGCCAAAATCAACGGTGCGGTGGCTCCGCTCACGCACGAGATTAAGACGGGTGACCGTGTCGAGATCCTGACTAACAAGAGTTCCAAGCCGTCGCGTGATTGGCTCAAGATCGTTAAGACGCCTTCCGCCAAGTCAAAGATCCGCCGCTATTTTGCCGCTGCGACCAAGGATGACGACGCTGCTGCCGGCCGCGATATGCTGGCCAAGGACCTGCGGAAGCGTGGCTATGGCATTTCTACGCCGCGTTCGACGCGTGCGCTCAACGCCGTAGCGGAGCAGTTTAACTTCAAGCAGCTCGAGGACCTGTTTGCCGCCGTCGGCGCCGGCAAGGTTGCCCCGCGCGCTGTGGGCAATAAGGTCGAGCAAATCTTGGACCCCAAGCCCGAGGAACAGCTCACCAAGGCCGAGGCTATCGCCGAGGTCGTGAAACAGCCTGCTCGCGGCTCCAACCGCAAGCCGCAAAAGCGCGGCAAGAGCGCAAGTAACGGCATTATCGTCAAGGGCGAGAGCAACAGCGGCCTGCTGGTCCGTCTGGCTCATTGCTGCAACCCCGTGACGGGCGACGACATCGTCGGCTTCATCACGCGCGGTCGTGGCGTTTCGGTACATCGCGCCAACTGCCCCAACGTCAAGGGTCTTATGGAACATCCCGAGCGCATGATCGATGTGGAGTGGGACGGCGCTGCCGACACCCTCTTCCAGGTCGAGATCGTGGTCGAGTGCTTGGACCGTATGGGCCTGCTCAAGGATGTCACCATTGCCATTGGCGATGCGGGCGGCAATATCCTTTCTGCCGCCACGTCGACCAACCGCGAGGGTATTGCAACCCTGCGCTTTATGGTCGAGATCTCGGACGCGAGTGGTCTGGATCCGCTGCTGGCTTCCATCAGCAGTGTCGATTCGGTCTACGACGCTCGCCGTCTTATGCCCGGCGAAGGCGGAGCTCAGCTCAAGCGCCGTGTGTAGGTGCGAGAGCCTCTCAGCATCATAGATATTGGTTACGTTCGAGGCATCGTTTGGTGCCTCGAACGTATTTTAGAAGGAGGGTATGCGCATGGGCGATATGACTTTGGACCTGACACCCCGAGGTGCGGCTTCGATTGAGGCGCTCGTCAACGGCCCCATTCAGACCAACAGTTACGCCGTGATTTCGAATGACGAGTGCTTAATCGTCGATCCGGCGTGGGAGGGCGAGTGTCTTGTGGAGCATATCCGCACCGCGCATCCTGAGGTGCGCGTACTCGGCTCTGTCTGCACGCACGGTCATGCCGACCATGTTGGCGGGGTTGCCGGGGTTCGAGCTGTCGTTGGCGACAGCGCGCTATATGAGTTGTGCGTTAAGGACGTGACGGTACCTCGCGCAAATATCGAGGAGCAGCGCGCCATGTGGGGTATCGAGACACCCGATCCGGGTGAGCCGACGCGTTTGCTTGCCGAGGGCGATACAATCGAGGTGGGCGACGTCTGCCTGCAGGTGATCGAGACGCCGGGGCATACGCCGGGCGGCATCGTCCTGTTCGCCGCGACCGAGCGGGGGAACATCGCCTTTGTGGGCGACACGCTTTTCCCGGGCAGCCACGGTCGTACCGATCTTTCCGGCGGTGACGAGGCGGCGATTATGCGCTCGCTCTCCAAACTTGCCAAGATGCTTCCGCCCGATACCGTTTGCTTGACGGGCCATGGCGATTCGACCACGATGGCGCGCGAACTTATGCAGAACCCGTTTATGCAGATGTAGGCTCGAAGCCGTCGTCCGAACCACGAAGACCGCTCAATCGTCAAGCTATTTTCCCCAGTGGGTCGATTCTGTGGGGCAAACGGTCAAAATTTGTCCAATCGGATGGTATTCGTGAACAAACGAACGTTTATGCTCGGGTATGTCGTGGTAAAATCTCAGGCGTTATCGGAGCAACCTTACAGGAGGTTTCTTTTATGCTCGTCAACGCAGCAGACATGCTCAAGAAGGCCGAGGCCGGCAAGTACGGTCTCGGTGCCTTCAACACCAACAACCTCGAGTGGACCCTGGCTATTCTCCAGGCCGCCGAGGAGGCCAAGTCTCCGCTGATCCTTCAGTGCACCGCTGGTGCCGCTAAGTGGATGGGCGGTTTCAAGGTCTGCGCCGACATGGTCAAGGCTGCCGTCGAGGCCACGGGCGTTACCGTTCCCGTCGCCCTTCACCTCGATCACGGTTCTTACGAGGACTGCTTCAAGTGCATCGAGGCCGGCTTCACGTCCATCATGTATGACGGCTCTCACGAGGAGACCTTCCAGCTTAACCTCGACCGCACCAAGGAGCTCGTTGAGCTTGCCCACTCCAAGGGCATGTCCATCGAGGCCGAGGTCGGCGGCATCGGCGGCACCGAGGACGGCGTGACCTCCAGCGGCGAGCTCGCTGATCCTGCTGAGTGCAAGCAGATTGCTGACCTGGGCGTCGACTTCCTCGCCTGCGGTATCGGCAACATCCACGGCGTGTACCCTGCCGACTGGGCTGGCCTTTCCTTCGAGCGCCTGGGCGAGATTAAGGCTCAGACCGGCGACCTGCCCCTCGTCCTGCACGGTGGCACCGGCATCCCCGAGGATCAGATCAAGAAGGCCATCTCCCTGGGTATCTCCAAGATCAACGTCAACACCGATCTGCAGCTCGTCTTCGCCAAGGGCGTTCGCGAGTATATCGAGGCTGGCAAGGATCAGCAGGGCAAGGGCTTTGACCCCCGCAAGCTCCTCAAGCCTGGTCGCGAGAACATCGTTGCCCGCACCAAGGAGCTCATGGAGGAGTTTGGCTCCGTCAACAAGGCGTAAGTAGCGGTTTAACTTTCCCGTCGGAGGCCCCGTTCACCCTACGCTTTTCCCTCGCGCTCACCTGGCATCGCCAGAAGTCGCGCGACGGAATCAGCTCCGGGGAAACGGGGCCTCCTTCGTTAACTCGCTACAGGGTTACTGGGCTGAATTAAGACGGCTACTGGCTTTGCCAGAAGTCGCGTCAAGGAAACAGTTTCGGGGGACGGAGCTTCCTTCGTTTACCGCCGCAGGGTTACTGGGCTGAATTCATTTTTTTGACTACCGTTCGGTGGTGTTGATGGCTCCCTTGTTGGGGCTTTCTTTTTTATCTCGCTACAATGGACTTCAAGCGTTCTAGTGACTTGGAGTTTTAGTATGGCTGTTGTTAAGGTGCTGCCTTCGGATGGGAAGGTTATTGACGAGGGTCCTGTTGGTTGCTCTGTTGATGTTTGCAATGATGACTTCCGTTTTCTAGATGTTGGCTTGCCACCCGAGATTCTGCGTTTAAAGGACGCGGGGTATCTTTCGCAGGCTATTGAGGCTTGCGACCGCCTACTTGCCCAAGATCCCGATCCCTCGCTTGCTGCCTGCGTTCGTGCCGAGCGGTATCGCATGCTTGAGACGCCGCTTCATTTTTCGGTGTCGCGCGATCGAGCTATTGCGATGATTCGCGAGGAGTGGCCTGAGTTTACCGAGGAGCAGTTTGACGATCTGATTGACCGTAAGCGTATTGACTGGCGCTTTATCGATGGCGAGCTGTTCGTTCTCGACAACTTCCTCGATTCGCTTCGCGTATATCCCAAAGAGGTTCCCGGCATGCGGCCCGATCCTACGGACGGAATTGCACTGCGCAACGAGATGCTCAAGGAGATGGAGTCGCAAAATGGATTGGCTCGCGTCATTACGCTTAAAGCGTCCGTGTCTGTCCCCGGCGCTCTGGAGGGGGAGACCGTTTGCGCTTGGCTTCCCGTCGCGGCTGCCTGCCGTCAGCAGTTTCGGGTCGAGATTCTCGACATGACGCCGGAGGGTGCTGTTGCTCCCGCGAATGCTTCGGCTCGTACCGTCTCGTGGTCTTCTTCGAGCGAGCGCTCATTCTCGGTGACTTATCGTTATCACATCGATGCTGCTTATTGTGATGTCTACGGTGGCATACTTCCGGTTCATCCGTGTATGGACGCGCCGTTGCCCGAAGATATTTCTGAGGACCGTCCGCACATTGCATTCACGCCGTATCTGCAGCAGCTGACGGCCGGTGTTGTTGACGGACTCGAGGATCCGCTCGATCGCGCCCGTGCTATCTATGATTATCTGACGCAGCATATCGACTATCGCTATCAGCCGCCGTACTTGCTTTTGGGATCTATTGCCGATGACTGCGCGCATTCGCTCCGCGGCGATTGCGGCGTTATGGCGCTCACGTTTATCACCATGTGCCGTATCGCGGGCGTGCCTGCCCGTTGGCAGAGCGGCCTGTACGTTGCGCCCGATTCGGTGGGGTCGCACGACTGGGCAGAGTTCTATACGCCGCAGACCGGTTGGCTCAACGCCGACGTGTCATTTGGATCTTCTGCTCGCAGGATGGGGGAGGAGTGGCGCCGCCGTCACTACTTTGGCAATCTCGACCCGTGGCGTATGGTGGCCAACAATCGATTCCAGGCAGGGTTTGACCCCTCTTTCGACGGCATGCGCGAGGACCCTTACGATAACCAGATGGGCGAGGCTTCGGTCGACGGTCGCGGATGCCGTCAGCGCGAGATGCTCCGCACGGTCGAACTCATCGAAATGCTCGAAGTTCCATTTTCGAACTAATCGGTAGAAAGCTGTGATAAACTAACTCACGCATTACGTGCCCGAGTGGCGGAATTGGCAGACGCAGTGGACTCAAAATCCACCGTTGGCAACAACGTGCGAGTTCGAGTCTCGCCTCGGGCACCATACATGCAAGTGAGCGTTCAAGGGGGTTGCGGCCCCCTTTTTCGTGCCGAACTCGCGTGAGCGCGCGAAGCGTTAAGCAAACAGGCCTGCGGCCTGTTTGTAGCGGCGCGTGGCGAGGGCGCCGCGCGTCCGAAGCCCGGGGCTTCGCGAAGCGAAGGCCCTTCGAGTCTCGCCTCGGGCACCATACATGCAAGCGAGCGTTCAAGGGGGTCAAGGCCCCTTTTTCGTGTACGTAATGTGATAACGCGCTGTACGTGTTATTATTCGCAAGGCGTTGTTCCCGCAATGCCCTAAAGAGGAACCCGAGGGTTCCCACCTTTTGGCGCCAATGAGCAGCTGACTGGTCATACAACTTAGATTCCCTTCCTCAAATCGAGGAAGTCTATGTGTACGACCTGGTTGCTGAGAAGCGCCGGGTTATTTTTTTATGAATGGAGGTAGGGAAAATAGCTAAGTCTGATGACACCCGCATCAACGACGAGATCACTGCATCTTCGTGCCGTTTGATTGGCGTCGATGGCTCTCAGCTCGGCCTGTTCGCCATCCGCGATGCCCAGCGCGTCGCCGACGATCAGGGTCTCGACCTGGTCGAGATCGCTCCCAACGCGGAGCCGCCGGTCTGCAAGGTCATGGACTACGGTAAGTTCAAGTACCAGCAGGCCATGAAGGCCAAGGCTGCTCGTAAGAACCAGTCCAAGGTCGAGGTCAAGGAAATGAAGTTCCGACCCAAGATCGACGTTGGCGACTACGAGACCAAGAAGGGCCACGTTCTGCGTTTCCTCAAGAAGGGCGCACGCGTTAAGATCACCATCATGTTCCGCGGCCGTGAGATGGCTCACCCGGAGCAGGGCCTTAACGTTCTCGAGCGTCTCGCCGAGGATCTCAAGCCTTACGCTACGGTCGAGTCCAAGCCTAAGATGGAAGGCCGTAACATGCTTATGCTGCTCGCCCCGATTAAGGGCGCCTTCGATGAGGATAAAGCGGCAAGCGATACCAAGTAACTAGTGTTCTGTAACCGATTAAGGAGTATTTCATGCCTAAGATGAAGTCCCACAGCGGCACCAAGAAGCGTTTCCGCAAGACTGGTACCGGCAAGCTTATGCGTGCCAAGGCTTTCAAGAGCCACATCCTGAGCAAGAAGTCCACCAAGCGTAAGCGTGGCTTCCGTCAGGAGACCGAGATCGCCGCTGCCGACCGCAAGGTCATCAAGTCGCGTCTCGCCTAAGTCCGCTTTCCCGTTTTTCGTTTTACCGTCTAGGAGTTGATAGAACATGGCACGTATTAAGCGCGCTGTTGCCGCCAAGAAGAAGCGCCGTACCGTTATGCACCGTGCGAAGGGTTACTACGGTGCCGCTTCGCGTACTTACAAGCATGCTAAAGAGCAGGTCCAGCACTCCCTGCAGTATCAGTATCGTGATCGCCGCAACAAGAAGCGCGAGATCCGCTCTCTCTGGATCACCCGCATCAACGCTGCCGCCCGCCTGAACGACATCTCTTACTCTCAGTTCATGCACGGCCTGAAGGTTGCCGGCATCGAGCTTGACCGCAAGGTCCTGGCTCAGATGGCTTACGAGGACATCGAGTCCTTCAACGAGCTGGCTACCATCGCCAAGAAGGCTCTCGAGGCCTAATAGATTCTCTTGAATCGCTAGGGGAGTGTCGCGTTGTGCGCGGCGCTCCCTCTTTTAATCTGAAGCGCTGGTTTATATAGCAAAAGCGCGGGTAGATAGACACTTACAGGTGACCGATCTTTATATATCTCTTAACCGAAGGGTCATCATCTGATACGTGCAGTATTTCTGCACCAGCCTTTCTATGACTTATATAGGAAGCAATGTATTGTGTAGGACTTTTGAAGAGTGGAATTGACGTCCCACAGGGCTTCGCGGTCTGGCAATATATCTCCTTGCCGCGCGGCCCGGTCGAACCGGATGAGCCGCGAGGGCGTGCACCTTGAGAACCGGATACTGCGAGGATGGACACACCAGATGTGTCGCATCCGGGCAGACATCGAACCATTTGAAATGGTCTAACTTGGATTTGTT